>JAHHTS010000031.1 GCA_020024475.1 Oscillospiraceae bacterium | reverse complement strand
CATTTCTTGATAAATTAAGAGAACTGTTATGATTTGATAAATCGAAACAGCTTATTAGTCGGTAAAATGGAGAGTATCCCAAAATGGACCTGTTAACAAACTAAAGAAAAATGGCTATCTGTATGGTATACTTATTATATCAATTGCAGGAGGTCATTTTTTATGATGGGAAAACAAAGCGGACAAATCCAGATGGTAATCCTTGACATAATTCTATGATTCCAGAGGATCATCTTCTGAGACGGATTAAAAACTGTATAAATTTTGATTTTATATACGAAAAGGCGGCCCCCTATTATTCTCCTGTTGGCAGAAAATCAATAGATCCCGTTGTGCTGATAAAAATGCTGCTGATTGGTTATCTTTATGGGATCAAATCAGAACGAAGACTTGAGGAGGACGTATCTCTTAACCTTGCTTACCGCTGGTTTTGTGGAATTGATGGGATCGTATCAAGAGAAACCGGTGTTGCGGATGGTTCATTCCTTCCGTCCAATGTATCCTGGGACAGCCGCTATGAGGCAGTTGAAACGATCCAACAATCCACTGTAAAATATATGGAAGAACTGGAAGTAGAGCTTTCATCCAAGCCTGGATATAAAGAACCGGAAAATGTAAAAAAAGAGAAAGAGTCTTTAAAAAGCCGGACAGAATTTGAGGGGCATGCGTCTTAGAAAGATATGGGCATAAGGAACATTCGCAGTTTTAGTAAGTTTGTCAACAGGTCCAATTAATTACATTTACAGACTTTTCTTCATAGTCTCCTCTTATCCCAGATAATACTTTCCATATGTGTCGCAAGTGTTACCGGAAGATTATCCTGATCTGCCCAACCTAAAGATGTGGTCAAATCTCCCTGCGGATCAGCATCGATTAAAAGTACCTTTTTCCCTTCATTTGCTAACCCTACTCCAAGATTTACCGTTGTTGTTGTTTTCCCTGTGCCTCCTTTCTGATTCGCAATCGCAATTACTTTACACTTTGATGTCATCCTCTGACTTCCTCCTTTCTTCAAATTTAATAGCCACTCCTTTATGGGGAATGGCTATGTACTAAAATAGGCATGAAAAAAGCCGACTGATTTTCGCTTTTTGAAAACCAATCGGCTATGTATATCTACTTATTACTTTCCTTCAATTGTTCGTTTATAAGTTCTCCAAAGACTTTATATGCTATATCTTGAAATGCTATTATTATCTCGTTTTGCTGTGACTTTATTAGTGGCTGAATATATATCCTTCCATCGTCTTCATAATATGTTTTGTCAATATCAACTCGTAAATCTTGATTTTTGAAGCTTAGAACAACCGCAAACTCTGTCGTATCCATCTTATATTCATAACGATATTTCATTGCAGTTATATAATAACCTTTTTTTATAGATTCCTGTACAAACTCATTTGATCTGAGACCATTTCCATTCAAAACAGCTTGACTTATTCCGGTTAATGTAGAAGACTCTTCGTTATCTTCTAACACTACATCATCTTCTTCCTCATCTTCATCCAACAGACCTTGCTTTACCGTAATTCCTGTTATAGTCTTCAATTGCCATAATTTAAAGCTATAAGCTGCAATTCTATCGAAAAACTCCACTTTATTTTTTGATGAAAGCATCTCTAAATTGATATGTTTTATCTTAATTCCTTCATCCGCTTTAGAAATTTTTTCAATAAAACCAACTGCATTTTTAGAATCAATAGCAGATTGTTGGCGCACATCAACTACTACTTCTGTTTCAGAAACTTTGCGTATATTTAATCTTAAATATCTTCTTTCCTGTTCAAGCAACTTATTTCTTCCCGGTAATCTCCGCATATAAGAAAATTGTACATATGCCCCATCCTCAGTCTTAATTGGCTGTTCAATAAAATAATCTTCAGACTTAACAGATTTCTGCTTACTCATCTCATCTATTAATATATCTATAATATCCTCATCCGGTCCCAGTTTCATAGACAAATTCATAACAAGTGACTTTTCATAGTTTCCATCATTAACCATCAGATCTCTAATTTCAGATATTTCCCTTGCTCCTAAGAAAATCGTATATACTTGCTCTGCAAATTCCTTTGCATTACTTGCCGTAAATACAATACCTTTCCTTCGTAAATAATATTTCAAAGTCGCTGGTTTAAGTTTTTTATCTTCTATTAATCTCTTAAGCTCTACACAATCAACATATTCTGTAATCATTCTATTTTCCTCCTACATCTACCGGAGACATACTTCTGTTATCAATAAAATCAATTTTTATTTTACTTTCTATCTCTGGTTTTATTGCTGGGACTACCTGATAAAGAGTTTTTATAAAATTATCTTTTACAAATTCAACATCATCTTGTTTTCGAGGATAGAACATAAACACCAATTCTTTCGCATCTTGAAATTGAAATGATTTAAACATACTCCACATATATTTAAAACCATCACTAGATATTTCATCAAACGAGATTAATATTTTTTTTACCTGAGGAACAGAATATTCAATACCGCCTTCACTTCTTTTAATTTCAGTTATATCCTGTGCAAACACATATTTCGAATATAGTTGGTTAATTGTAATAAATTTCCCCATTTCCATGTTTGAACCTTCAATGCTCGGATATATAAACTGAAAATTTTCCGAATACTCTTTTTCTACTTTATCTCTCAGGGAATTCCACCTATTAATTTCCTCGTTACCTGCTATAAATATATTAATAGGATTTCTTCTTGACGGCACTTTTAAATTGCTTAAATACTTATCAAATAACGCCTTATTATAAGCGTCGTTGGCATGTATCAAAAGTAATCCGGTGTTTAAATTCATATCATCTGACTTTATATCTATCAATTCCGGTGCAGATTGTGCACACTCGATGGCATTTATCAACTCACTTAACCACTTATCAATTTCTGCCTGCGTTATAGATCTCATCTGACGATTCTTACATTCTATAACAATTCCTTGCTTACATCCTAAATACGGATTATTAAAATTCATTAGTAAATCGAGCCCATGCGTTTGTTTCTTATGATGACTTTTTCTAGCACATTGTATTTCGGTATCTCTTGCTAATTCATTCCAACCAAATCCCGTAAATAATTTTTCACCAAACCCCTCCAATTTTTTGCCAATTTTGCTTGCTTGTTCTCCCATATGTACCTCCTACCCTACAATGCGTATAATATTCTCAATCAATTCATCTTTTTCATCTTCGCTTACTCTACCAATTGAAATTTTCCCTGATTTATAGACTGTTATATTGGATGTAATATCTTCTAACCTAAAAGAAATTACTACAATATTATTAGCATATTTAAGAGCTAACTCTTTTGGTTCATCCTGCGCTATTAAATTAACCGAACAATCAACTAATACGCCCTTCTCAATGGTTATATCCGACAGTTTCATTTTAACTAACACAATATCTGGCTTCATGCACACTTTTCGTATCAGACTTTCAATGTTAATAACAAACTCTGTTATCGAATAAGCATTTCCTGAGACAACGCTTATCATTGTTATAATCCGTTGAGCCATCTGCTTATTTCCAAAAATCAAAAGCTTTTTATTCTCAATTTCAATTCCAAAATCGACAATATTAACAATCTCTTCCTCAATCACATCAAAATCTTTTTTTTCAAGATTAAAGCGATAACCTTTTTGTATTTTCTTTTGCCAATAGGTAGCTTTTAAAAACGTCTCATCATACTCGTTAATTATAATCCCTTGCGTATCATCCTGAAGATATGCATCAAAAGCATCTACTAATTTCTGTAAGCCATATCCCTTTTTCTGAATGATATCATAAATAATCACATTTGTCATATTGCCCCTCTCCTTTCCTAAAACCAATTTTCTATTGCATCTACTAATCATTTTCAGAACAAACATCCATCTCAGGATTACTTTAACATCGTAATATTCTTTTTTATAAAATATATCCCAAATACTTCTTTGTTGACACAACTGCATTTGTAGCTTTAGAAAGAATAATGTTATTATAAAATCGTACACCTTGATTTGTAATCGTGTGAACGTCAATAGAGCCTATATCATCTTTTCCCTTCCCTATCATAAGCAAATATTGTGGCGTTAATGGAATATAAAATCCATTTCTATTATCCCGCATAACATTATTTATAAATACAAATGCCGGATTATCTGATGTAATAAAAGAACCATTCTTCTCTGGACAATGCAATAATACTAACTGACATTTTTTCTGGATATTTTCCGCATAAATATTACAAAATCCTCTTTCACTTTTAAATAATCCTTTATAAATTTCCGCTAACCATGCAACGTGTAATTGTTGATCTACAACTTTTTGCGATTTTTTCTTCTCTTCCTCATCTAACCCATTCATAGAAAAGATGTTCATAAAAGTATTTCCTATCTTCGGAAATATTCCCAAACAATCAAATGCTGGATTTCTACACATCAACAACAGCATACTATAAATCAATTTAATAGCTACTGTTTCCTCTATTCTTACCTCTGTCATTGTACTGTATCCTGAAATTTTCTCTATTGCTTGTATAAACTCATCTCTTGTTTTAACCCATTCTTTCTCTAAAAAATCATCTAATTTATTTTCAATCACATAAGAATGAATGGCTTTAATGTCTTTTACAATCGAATTTTTTCTTGCAAGATTCTCCGGATTATCTTCTTTATAAAATTGCCAATCTTCTAAAAAAGGAAAAGTTTCGATTGATATCAAATCTTGTACTGTTTCTAACCTTTTTTCCTTATAAAAAGCAATAGCATTATGTTTTCTTAGCACTTCAATAATTTTATTTCCATAATCATTTGCAATTTCCGGCATTTCATTAAATACAAAAGAATACTCATAATCTATTGTATAAGTATGATTCTTTGCCAATATAGAATTGGTATTTCTTCTTTCCCCAACACCTAAATCGTTTTTAGAAAAATAATAAACACCTTTTGTCATTTCCCAAGCCCGGAGATACACTTGTGGAACATAATGTTGAAATCTCGTTGCCATTACTCCCCCTCCTCTGTTCATCACACTTTTTCCATTACGAATTTCTACCACAAAAAGTCACAAATTCCATCCATTCACCTCGTATCATCCTGTCCGTTTAGTCCTTCTGCATCCACAAATTCCGTACAAAACAGCACTAAATACCACCAAATATCACGCTTTTTAAGGCTCCAATGGACTAGGATACAAAATACTCCACTGCATTCTCAGGGAAAAATTCTTTAAACTCTCCATATAATTGAGCCGCAAGGGTTTTATTATGTGCAATGATGAGCGTTGGTTTATTGAGCTTTTGAATCACGTTGGCCATGGTGAACGTTTTACCAGAACCCGTTACACCAAGTAAAGTCTGACATTGATTTCCTTCCTCGAATCCTTTTACCAACTGTTCGATGGCCTGTGGTTGATCTCCTGTTGGTTGATATGGGGAATGTAATACAAATTTATCCATGATAATGCACCTCTCTTCTGCTACTTATTATCGTCATTTACTTTCCGATTATAGCATTAAAAAAAGAAAAAGTACAGAGTGTGTGAACACTTGTTCTGTACTTTTTCTTCATTCTTTAATTCTGCTTCCAAATCCACAACGTGATATAGTCCGCACTCTCCATATTGTATATTTTGGTTAAATCGGTGCAAAGCACCACTATTAATAAAAAAAAACGGCGCACATTGTTTTAGTTCAGCTATTTTCATTTTTGTTTTTATAATTTGCATGCCTGTTTCATCTTGCGTAAAAAAATCATAGTTGCGTTTAAATTTTTTAATATATTTTTCTAACTCTCTTTTATTTCTAAAATACCCTCTAATGTCTTGATGTTGGTACCGTGTCTTACACTCACAAAAAAAGTGTGTCCCATCCAACTCAAATACAACATCAATCTCATAAGTTTCCTCGCCCACGTTTGCCAAAATATTTTTTTGAATATTGATCTTTTTTTCTCCTTAACCAGTTCGCTAATATAATTTTCAAACGCAACTCCCTTATTAGCAATTTGTGATTTCTGTTCATCTAATTCACTATCTCCAAATAATGAAATCATTGCTCTGGATGGATCAATAAAATCAAAAATTTCTGGAATAAAATAGATTGTATTATCATCAGGAATCAAAAATGAATCAAATAAATCTTTCTTTTTCGTCGAAAAAATAAAACATTCCAATATAATATCTATTTCTTTAGAAGAAAAACCTTCTTTAGCCAAATCATTTTTTATGTTTTCGCTGCTAATACTTATATATGTTTTCTCCCTGTTACCTGATGCCATTTTTTTAATATACATATGCTCGAATCCAGTCACACAATTTTATCTCCAAGTAGTGTTCCTGAAACTTCTTTGTGTAAAAATATTCTTTAATTTTACTTTCTAATGCCTCTTTATAAGATTGAATATTTTCACAAGACCCTTCTCTCTTATTCCATTCGATTTATTTTGTTATATCTTTGATATCCTTAATGTCCCAAAAATTAATTGCACTTATAAGCCTCTCAGTATTTGTCTATCTAACATCTCCTAGTCCTTAATGTATTATTTCAGGTCACAAACTCTGTACTATCTGATGCTAAAAGCACCAAATAACACTCTTTTCAGCCCCTAATATCTAAGACACAAAATATTGCACTGCATTCTCTTGGAAAACTTCTTTAAACTCTCCGTATAATTGAACTGCAATAATTTTCTTATGCGTGATGATAACTTCTGTTTATTTGACTTTTGAACCACATTGACCATGATGAATGTTTTCTGAGGCTGATTTCCTTTTTGCATCAATCTCTAACATAAATCGCAATAAATGTACTGGTTCAAGTTTTTTTCGTGTAATCTTTTCATATAATTATTTTAAACACCCCATGTTTAATTCTATTATATATCATTTTCTAACCTGTCCATAATTTCTTTCTTCTGCATATGATTAAAGCAGAGAATCGGAACTATTAATGCAATAATAATTAAAATAGGCGTAATGATCAATAGTGGTGCAATCGAAAAATTATATGTCGTTGTCCATTTCATTGTCAAACATGCTTTTACGGCTGTATTGATAATCAAAAAACTCAAGAAATATGCAATAAATAATGAAATTGTTGCTAAGCCCATACTTTCAAATATTAATAAAATGCGGAGTTGTTGCTTGGTCATTCCTACACTTTGCATCATTGTAAACTCTTTTTTTCTCATATTTACAGAAGTAATGATTGCATTTACCATATTTATAATTCCTATAGCAAGAATCATTACAGCTATAATATTTATAATCATCATGGATGCCCTGGTCTCTTCTTTGTATTCTTCTGCCACATTTCTTTCAGAAATCATTGGAATGTTGTATTTTTCAGTATAATCCTCCAAAAATGTTTGAACAGATTCCTTTTCATTGTTATCTGCATTGACAAACAGCCTTCGAATCGTATTTTCCGGATACAACCGGCAAAATTGACTATTGGGCATAAAAAATTGTAAGCTAAACTCATCTCCCGAATTTACTTTGCCTTCTATAACTGGGTAAGGAGCTGAAATAATTGCCATGACCTCATATATCTCTCCCCCTATATCTACTTTCTCTCCTACGGAATATGTTGGGTGTTCGTATGACGAATCATTGCCTTCCATGCCTTGTGCAAGTACATAATTCCCAGATAGAAATTTTTCTTTGTCCATTTTACCTTCTAATAAACGTGCGTTTTCTACTAATTTGTCATTAATAAGTCCGTCAACACCAAATACTGTAGCTGTACAAATATGACTTTCTTTTAGCTTATAGTATCCTTCCGTCCATCCTATTGATTGTTCCATATAATCCAAAATTTCACCATCGTTTTGTTCATAATAGCGTACAATATTATCATATGCACGATCTGATAAGTTTAATGTAATATCTTGAGAATATAACTCTCCTGTTTCATATACTCCTGATAAATTTTCTATATCTTCCAAAACATCTTGCGAAATTGTTGTTCCTTCAGGATTGTATTCCCCCCATGAATCAACTAATGTGCGCTCTGATAATGTAAAGTCACTAAGAGCAATTTCTTCCATATATATACTAAGGTCAAAACTCTTTTGAACAACATATACACATCCTATACTCAATATTCCTATTATCAAAAGAAAAACTACAAACAAATTTTTTTTCTTATTCCGTCCCATGTTATACATAGCCATTTGAAATAATACTGGAATCCCAGGTAAGCGTCTTTCTGATTTACTATTGATATAAAGATTATCTTCCTCATTCAGTAGATCAGAAGGATTAATTTTTCCAGCTGCATGTGCCGGTCCAAGTGCTGCTATCATAACACTTAAATATACAAGTAATATCGCCATGCCAAAGTTCGGATATTCCATATACATCTTTGGTACAATCTGCAAATTTTCGGAAACTGGTATTAATAAAAACTTACTGATTAAAAAGCCAATCCCCAGCCCAAGCAAGATTCCGAGAATACTTAACACAGAATTCTGCCCAAAAACGGAGTTTCGGATTTGTTTGGGTGTTGCCCCTAATATTTTCATTCTTCCATACAACTTCATGTCTGTCGTATAGGCTATATGCAGAATACTATGTAAAATAAGAAATCCGCAAATTAATACTGCAATGATTCCTACTTTATAAACCAACGTATCTTGTCGAATACTTGTACTAATTCCTTCACTATAAACTTCATTAATACGGTAATCCTTATCTTCTAGTTGTATATCCGCCAGAAGATTTTCCACAATATTCGTCTTATTTTTTTTAAGTAAAACTTCCGTGTCTTTGCTAAAAACTACATTTTTGTCTATAGAATCAGAAACCCATATCATATGTTTTGGCACTACTTTACTACCATTGCTAATTCCTACAATTTTAAATTCCTTTTGCATTACTTGTTCATTTTGTTTATAATTCAATACAACTGTTTTTCCTAAAGCATTTTCCATTCCAAAATCTTTTAAAATCACTGTATCTAATGCTATTTCATCTGCTGTTTCCGGCATTCTTCCTTGTTCTATTTTTGAAAAAACATAGTCTGTATATAATGTATCCGCACATCTTAATTCGACGGGTTTTCCATGAAGTTCTTCATTTATCACATTTCCGATGTAAATACTTGTTCCGATTCCTTCTACATTATCATTTTCTTTAATTTTCTCAATTTCTTTTTCAGGCAAATTTTTTATGGATATGTGCCCTTTACTTCCATATTGCTGTAAATAGAAAGATTGTATATTATAATATGCACTGGTAGCCAATATATTCAATGCTACAATCGCACTCGTAAGCATTACTATCACAAACACGAGTAAAATATTTCTTGACATATTTTCTTTGATGTTTCTCTTCGTCAATTTCTTAATGATAGACGTATTTCTATTTCTATCCAAATCGCCTACCCCCTTATTCATTTTTTTCTACTTTTCCATCTCGAAGATATATTCTTCGATCTGCCATTTCTGCTATTTCTTTATCCTGAGTAACCATAACAATCGTCTGATTAAATTCTCTGCAAGTCATTTTTAAAAGTCCTACTACTTCCTGTGTTGCCCAGGTATCCAAATTCCCTGTTGGTTCATCAGCTAAAATAACTTTAGGTTTCGTTGACAATGCTCTGGCAATGGACACCTTCTGTCTCTCACCACTTGATAAAGTTTTCGGAAACATTGTTAATTTATCTTCCAAATTTAACAGTCGTGCGATTTGATGAATATACTCCATATCGACACTCCTGCCATCTAATTCCAATGGAAATGTAATATTTTCATATACATTCAGCACAGGCATTAGATTGTACTGCCGGAAAATTAATCCAACATTGCGTCTTCGAAAAATGGCTAGTTCCTCATCATCAAATATGGATAAATCTGTACCATTAACCTGTATTACACCCTTATCCGGGACACGCAGTCCGCCCATCAACTGCAATAATGTAGATTTTCCACTTCCAGATGGACCTGTTATTGCATGGAAACCATGATTTATATCTAAACTGATTCCATCTATTGCCCTCACCTCATTTTGCCCTTGACCAAATGCTTTCACCAAGTTTTCCGCATAAATAATTCCCATTTCCTACTTTCCTCCATTCATTTAACTCAACACAGTTACTGTAGGCATCATAACCTGTCGAAAACATTCTGTAGTGCATCTCTGAGCATTTAATCCAGCGCAAGAAGTATATCCATCAATTTCTTCTGAGAGAAAAAATTCATCGTCGTCCATTTCCTCATCAAAATTTATTTTTTTCACCAATTCTCTCTCTTCCTCTTTTTTCTTCCTACCCCAAGCCATCTTTTTCACCTCTTCTTTACTTATATATGCTTTTTATAAAACCGCCTTTATTAGTCAACCGAATTCTTTCAAATGTATTGGCAATTGGAAACACGGTAACAATTTTTACTTGTTCTCCCAAGAGCAACTCTATTAAATTATCAAGAAAATCTTTATTTTCATGAATAAACCTATTACTCAATGCTCCAATATAAAACACATCAATATTGCTAATGATCTCCAAAATCTCTTCATTTGTCTTTCCATAAACTTCTTTAAAACACAGAATGGCACCATTTATTTTTTTATACATTGCATATATTTGCATATTGTTTAAATCCATATCATCTGCAAAATATAACATTTTCTTATTGTCCAGTGAATGCTGTTCTGTTACATTGTACTTGTCAAAGAATATTCTGGATATATTTTCTGCTTTTCCAAACTGCACTAGAAAATCCATAAATTCCAAAATACTTTTTTTACTGATTTCTTTGCCTTCTATAAATTTGCAAAAAACACCTACCAAAAGAGGGCATAAATAACTATTCCCTCTTCTTATAATACACTTTGCCAAATCTGGAACATATACCATGTTATCTGAAAATTCTACAATTTTGTCTTCATAACTGACTTTACAAAACTCTTCCGAGTCTTCTGGTGTTGTCACGCCTAATACATTTGGAAAATTTGCCGGATACGATTTTTTGCTGGCTAGATTATGATCTGCTGCAAAAATTACTATTCCTTTTTCTACTGCTTCATCACAAACTTCTTTTAAGTCCTTCAATCTTTTTGCAGTTGAACCACAACTTCCAAGGCTTAAATTAATAATATCCACACATTCATCAATACAATATCTAATAGAATTTATAATAGCAGATATCATGCATCGGTTATCTTCCCGCAATGTTCTTATAGAAAGAATTTTAATATCAGGAGCCTCTTTTAACAAAACCTTTATAACTTCTGTACCATGTGGATTCAATTTACCTGCATAACATGTTTTGAATTCTCTTTCTTCATAATACAAATTTTTAATCTCTGTGTCTTTCAAATAACTATCTTCTTCATCCACTCCAGAATCTATAACTGCTACACACAACTTTTTTTTCATACTCCATCAGCCTTTCTTTATACCACTTCTCGATATTTTCTGAGTATTTCTACTCTATTTGTCTTTTTCCATGAAAGTATTAATCGTTACTTCGCATACCACTCTGCTGTCTGGATCCTGTCTCAAACATTCATCTAAAATTGCATCGGATATCTGATTATATATCTTATCAGCATGTCCTAATGTTACTGATTCTGATGTGAATAATCTTTTCATTTGTTTGCTCCTCTATTTAGATTTATACTAATCATATAGAAAACATTTAAGTAACTCAATAGATGTTGCCCAAATGGAAATTGACATTGCCTAATCAGACCTCAAAACTTTCAATAAAAAATCAGCCCTTATTACTCATAAAGGCTGGTTTCGATTTTGATACCTATTTTTTATTCTGTAAAACATACAATTTTTCCTTTATATCATCTGATAGTTCAGGTTGGTATGTGAAGAATACACTACATTGACTAAACGCTGTAAATAGTGTCATCGTTAACACAATTTTAGACATATTAAATATTAGTTTATTTATTATTTTTTCCATCTGTAAATTCATCCTTTCTCTCCTCTATCATATAATTCGGTATTGGCAAGACAATGCTCACCTTAAAAATATTTTTATCACTAAAAATATGGCATTCCCCATTATATTTTGCAACTGCATCTTGTGTATTTTTCAATCCAAATCCATGCATATACTCTTTACTTTTTTTCTTATTTAGAGCGTTACATTTATATGTGTTCTGAATTGAAACCACCAATAACCCTTTTTTTCTCTTTATCTTACATATAATTATACGATCTCCTTCCTCTAAATTTTCAGTTGCTTCTATTGCATTGTCTAATAAATTGCCAAAAATGGTACTAATATCTATTGGTTTAATAAATCCTCCCATGCTAAAATCTATTTCGCATTCCAAGTCAATAACTTTATTATCAGCCTTTTGCATTTTATCATGAATGATTACATCTAGAAACTCATTGCCTGTATGATAATAGTTCTCAATCTTTTTTAATTTATTGGATACTTCTGCCAAAACCCCTTCTCCGACATTCATTAATAATAAATGATTTTTTAAATCATGATATATTTTTCTTACATATTCTTCATCATCTTTTTTTCTTTGATAATAGTCGTACTGTAATTCTAATTGCATTAATTTGTTTTTCCTTTCTTCTAATAATTTCTTTGTTGCAATATAACGTTCCGAACAAACAATATTCAAAATATATGCGATTAAAATTATTCCATCACCTATTAAAACCAATAATCTGTCTTCTGTCGACTTTATATGAACCATATTGATATTAACAATTATTATTACAATTAAATACGCACTTCCAGAAAATATAATCGGATAACTCTCATCCCATTCTGTTACTTTCAGATCTGGTTTAAAAATCTTCTTGACCAATATAAGTATAAAAAAGCTAAGTGCTTTAATAACAATTATTAAAGAAATTCTAAAATCATCATATACTAAATTAGTTGATAATATGGGAGCTGCGAAAAAGTTCCATACTTGAACAACAATCAACTCACTCATAACTATTGCCATTATGTATGTTATAGTGTAAATCCCCAACTTTAATAAAGAAATTTCCCAGATCCATTGTCCAATCAACATTATAATTACAATTTCTATTAAAAGTTTTATTACTACTGGTACATCAATGCAACTCATACATACAACCGCAACAACAAAACTCAAAAACAATACCCATGAACCATTTCTTTTCTTTTTTTCCTCGTTTTGAAATAGATAAAGCAAATAAAAGGCTTCTATACATGTCAAAAAAACATCTATAACAATAGGATTCATATTCTTTCTCCCCAAAACCCACTTAATTGTAACATAAAATTTTTCTTCTTAGATTTCCCTATAGGAATGAGTTCCCCAGAAGCTAATTTTAAATCATTTTTTTGAATATTTTCAACAAATAACAAATTTACCAAAAATGAGGAATGGCATCTTGCAAATCCATATTTTTCAACTCTCTTTTCCATTTCTTTCATTTTCCAATAGCAAAGAACATTTCCACGATTTGTATGTATTAGTAGATTTCGATTATATGTTTCAATGTAACTAATCGATTTCAACAATATTTTATAATTACCGCAATCGTTATGAACTGTAATAAAAGGAGTATCTCGTTGTGCAAATTCTTCTATTACTCGATCCATTTCTATTTTTAAACGTGCTTTCTTAATTGGTTTAAGAATATAACTTGCCGCATTAACTTTATACCCATCCAAAGCATATTGAATCAAAGATGTCAAGAAAATAATGACAACATTTTGATCTCGTTCCCTTATCTTTTCTGCCACCTGTATTCCATTCATACCAGTCATTTTGATATCCAAAAACAAAATATCATATCTAAAACTATAATTTTCTAATAATTCCTCTCCACTTACAAAAGTAAAAATACGTAATTCATGATTGCTTTCTTTCCCATACTCCTCAAGATTCTCTTTCATAGACTTCACCATTGCCATGGAGTCATCACATACTGCTACTGTTATCATATTTTCACCCTCACATCATTTTTCTATGATAAATTAATCTCTTATTTTTTATATATCCCACTAAAAGCAGCAATGAAATCTCACAAATTGCAATCGATCCATAGCATAATTTACCTTTTAATTGCGGAAATATTCTGTTCATTATTATAGCAAAAAGAAAAAAGAATAAAACTCTTTTTCTACTTTTTTCTCTATAGGTAAATTTTTCCTCTTCATCTAACGGCTTCCGTAAATCTTCTATTGGTGCCATTCCAAAGATTATTA
This sequence comes from Oscillospiraceae bacterium, assembly GCA_020024475.1. Taxonomy (GTDB): domain Bacteria; phylum Bacillota; class Clostridia; order Oscillospirales; family Ruminococcaceae; genus RGIG3102. The sequence continues at coordinate 13,258 of JAHHTS010000031.1, read as the reverse complement.
TTGTTGCCACAAGTGTTGCAATATCAAGAAGTTTTAAAATACCGAAATACTGAAGTATTTCCATTATATAAAGAACTCCTACATAACTCAGGTTGAATATCATAATACAATTTCGATGAGACGATGCATGATATCCTCCCGCATAGACACGAATCATTATATATGTAAATAGATAAATAACTGTTTCTACTAATTTCCCTGTACACAAACCAATGCATACAACTAATAATGTACAAAACGACTCTGAAATTAGTAACTCTAATCCATAAACATATACGTCCCACTCCTTTTCCTCAATTACTCCTCGCTTTACAAAAAAAAAGCTGTTTTTTCTGCCATTCTTTTTATCATTTTTTTCCCACACCTTTTCATTGTATATTCATTTTCATTTTATCAAAAATATTTCTAAAGACAACTATGCTTGTTTAATCGACCTTCTACACTGCTCAATCGGCCACTAAAATAATCTCATTTAATTAACCTTAAACACCCCTTTTAGTGCTTTCGGCAACTAAGTGTTATCCTTTCCTGACGTCCATCTGGAAAAACATAGGTAAATTTGCACTCCTCATCTTGACAGAGACAAAAAAAATCTTTTTCTGTCTCCACACTGTATGTATATTGAGCTTCAGTATTTTCTTCTAAAAGTGCAAATTTTTCAAAACATTCTTCTTTTTCGACTTTCAAGTTTTTCATCTGACGTTCTAAAATCTTGTAAATTTGTTCTTTTTTTAACTCTTTTTCTGAAATCTGTCTATAGCGAAACATTTTTTTATCTCGATTTACATTTAATACTGACTCAAGATATTTTGTATAGCTTATAGGCATAATAGATTCTACCGGTATATCCATTTGCTGCTTGGAAGATTCTCTGATTTTCTGAAAAAGCAATCCTAAAACATCTGGCGAAATAATAATAAAATCTGTCACACCAACAATGCTTATTTTGTATTCTTTCAATTTTTACACCTCTTTTATAAAAATACTATTTTATACTGTTCTTATTCCTTGGAGTATTTCTTCTATGTATTGTACCAAAAACTGCAAATTTTCTTTTTTACTTTTTTTCCGCTCATAATAAAACAAACAATAATTTAGTAATGCTTTTCTTAATAAGCATTTATTGTCTACTTGTTCTGGAATTCCTCCATTTTCAGCAATCTCAGCTACACATGGACCTGAGCAAAAATATTTTGCCCAACAGTTCTCACACATCGTTATTTTATCCACACAAAACTGTCTTTCCATTTCAGGATCCTCCGTTTTTTTCAGCAAATCCTCACATAATTCTTCCATTGAATTTTCTCGCACATTTCCCATAGAAAACTGCTTGTCTTTAAAGTTTGCACACATAAATGTTGTTCCATCAGGATGTATGGCGATTATATTACCAAATGCACCACAGTTTCTCTGAGGCTGAATGTCTCCTGAATAATTGGCAATCAATCCCTCATCGAAATATTCTTTTTCTAATAGGTAGCGTACTATCTTCAACTGAGTTTTTAAAGCATTATGTTTTCCAAGTAACTTATCGCCTACATTATTTTCTTTTGCTCTTCCTACCAATGTAACAATTCTAGTAGTCAGAATAGCATGATATTTGTGACAAATTTCAATGGCTTCTTCTAAATGATTTTCACTATTTTGATCAATAACAAACGATAGTGATAATAATATATCCGCTTCATTGGCAGACTCAAATATATTTTCCATTTTTTCCAGGAGTTTCAGATCATCAAATATATTTTCTATACTAATCTCTAAAACTCCGATTTTATCAGCAAGTCGTTTCACCAAATCTACATTTAATAAAAGACCATTGGTTTGCAAAACTATTCGTTGCTTTTCAAAAGAATGGGAAAATACATCCAATATTTCAAGGAGATCCTTCCTCATCAGTGGTTCCCCACCTGTAATCACTATCTTACGTGGGTTGATTTTCAATAACTCAGGTACAAGCACATCTCTAATTTCATCTATAGACAAATCATTCTTTGTACTCACATGTGGTCCTGAATTCATAGTGCAAAACTCACATTGTAAATTACAACATCCAGTCACCGCAAAGTAAACACTTTTTCTCACAGGTTCCTTTTCTTCTTTCAACAAAGAAAATTGCTTCTCCACGTATTGTTCAAATTCTTTTCGATTTTTATCATTATAACAAAACATATCATATTGATCTTTTTTCATTCTTACCCAGTGTCCACTTTTGACATTTAGAAGAACAACTTTACCATTTCCTTCTTTTACTACCAAATCATCCAATGTAACCATGCCATACACCTTCCTTCTACATTGCTATACATTTAATAAGTGCTTCATGCTCTTGATAAATCTCGAACATAAGCTTACGTAATCTACAGAAAATTGGAGCTGGTTTATTTCTATCTCCAGTAACAGCGATATTTTGCATTATGCAGGAACACTCCACACAGTATTCTGCAATTTTGCACTTTTCACATTTCTCATTTTGAATACTGTTAAAATTTTTTAATTCCTTTATTTTTTCTTTTTGGAACCCTTGTTGCAAATCACCTAAACATACCTCTGCATTCAAATTTCCAGGACAAGCGAAAATACTTCCATCTGTCCGCACATAGGCTGAAATAATTCCTGCACCACAACAATAAAATTTTTCTTTTCTCCTGTCTCGTGCTGGCTCTCTAAATTTTATTATTTTCTCTGCAAATTCCCAATAAAATCCATTTTGACATTTTGCCTGCTCGATAAAGTACACAAACGATTTTTTTATTTCTTCTTCCAAAGTCTGAATTTGTTCTTCAATCCAAGATACCGTTAAATCAATTGCTGTATCAATCATTTTAAATCCAAGAACTTTGGTTAAATAGACAAGTGTTTCAAAATAATCCTTATAATTATTTTGTGTAATTACATTTGTTACTTGTACATATCTTCCTGTTCTCTCTTCAAACATTTGAACGTATTTTAAATTTTCTAATATTTTATCATGTACACTGTATCCAACAGTAGAAACCCGGTTACGATCATTGACTTCCTTATTTCCATCAATACTTACTTTCAAAGCAAAATTCTTACTAACTAAAAAGTCCAAAATTTCATTATTAAAAATAGTGGCATTTGTTGTAATAGAAAATAATAATTCATTTCTTTCCGCAATATTTTTTTCTTCTATATATCTGACCAATCTTTCTAACATTTCAAAATCTAAAAAAGCTTCTCCTCCGACAAAGTCAATCCAAAGTTTATGATCTTTATGCATTTTTACTTTTCGAAATGCCATGTCAATTGCTGTTTGAGCTGTATCGATATCCATTTTTGCACCATTCTTTTCTCCCAAATAGCAATATTTACATTGCAAATTACATTTCTGATTTATTTCCAATGTTAAACTATACATATTTATCTCTTCCTTTCCACACCTATACAGAACATCTTACCGTTTACATTCTGAACATACCTGATAAGTGGTTTATCTCTTTCATTACTGTATGCCAACAATACTTTTTACCTCTCTTAAAGAAATTCGATAACCAATGTATTGGTAGATACAAACAATAAAGCAGAGTCCTAAATCTAATAATGCTGCCTTTCCTTCATACAGATGAAATATGCCATCGTTTTGTAAATATGTCATGCACTGATACAAATAAATAATTCCAATTCCAATAATAGTAGGGAATAGATATACCTTGCTAAGTTGACCTTTAACGCATCGTAAAACATAACTGTCATCTGCTCCCAATTTGCGGATATCATCATACACCTGCTTATTACTAAGACCGATCGTTTGGCTTCTTGTAAATGCAATAATTCCAATAGAGGCCAGCATTACAATAGAGACAAAGGCGAATAACAGAAATTGAATAGCATATTGTAGAAGCATATTCTTTTGGAAAAGTACCTTAAAATACGGTTCATACTTCCAATTCAAATCAATTTCCGGATGATCTGGTTGTAGCTGAATAGGTTCTCCTTCATAATATTCCTCACCCGTTTCCATTGCTTGTTGTTCCATAAATGAGTCATAAAATAATAGCACCTTCATACTGTCACTTGCATTATTACAATATTCTTTAAAAAGTTGTTTTGAAAAGTCATAAGATTCCTCTACATTTGTGACATTAAAAAGAACTTGCCTAATAGTATGATCTGGAGAAATTCCTGTCTTTAATTCCTGATAATCTTTTTCGCTTATCACATATCTCGCAAACGTATCCCAACCATTTTCAACGATCAATTCGTTAAATTCAACTGTTCCATCATAGCGAAGTTTTTTATCAAGGCCGGAATCCTGGTTTTTGACATAATCCAAATCATCAAATGCAAAAAACACAGATTCATCCATATCCTCTGAACGTATCATCTTATACGTTCCATCTTTTACTGACAGATTCGTCCCCATTGCATCATTTAACTCTTTATCGCTAACAAACTGTCGATAATACGCCTGTTTTTCGTACTGCTCAATAATTTTTCCATTGTCATCCACATTATCACGATTAATACCACTTGACAGCAATTCAATAAAATCAATCTCACGATAATTTTCAATCTTTACAGCAAAATCATCTGCTAAGTTTAAAACTTCTTTTTGAGATAAGCCGGCTACTGATTCAGGAATACGATAAGAAACATCTACTGGATTTTTATCTGCAAAATTATTGCCTTCCATCATATTACTCGGTAAATAAAAAGCTGCAAACAATGCTCCTACAATAAGTAGTACAATAAGACTCATATTTCTCACCATGGAAATCCCCTGAAATTTCAGCATTCCGTAAGAAATGAGATTCTTATAATATTTTTGTGGATTTCGTCCACGCCTGTGTACAACGATGGAATATACTAAGATACGGTAAATTCCAATGATACACAAGCCATAAAAAAGACTAAACAACTTACTTAAATATTGTTTAAATATGTTTACCCATAATGTAGGTAATACATATGCTAGAAAAACACCGGCAATCAGTAGAATAATTCCTGATACTAAATATCTTGTTGTTACCTGCTTCTTGATCGGCTCACACTTTCTCTGTTCATTGATGATTTCCATTACGTTCGAACGTTTCATAAAAGACAACGTCATTATCAGGATACATACAAAAACAAGAATAGCAAACACTGCTGCATACAGCATTCCTTGCACCGACACCATAAAAGAGGACAGATATGGAGCAATATTTATCATCTCTATAATCTTTCCAATTCCCAATGCTAACAAATTACCTACTACAATCCCTACTACTGTAGCACTTAACCCAAGAGAAAAGATCTCTTTTAATAGTGCATTTGATAATCTCCTTTTTTCTGTTCCTAATGCTAAAAATATTCCGATTTCTTTACTTTTATATCTCAGAAACAGTCCCATTGCGTATAGCACAAAGATAAAGCATCCTATAACTGCAATTCCAAAAATTAAGTAGATTTGTTTTCTTGAATCGCCACCTTCCGGTAGTGACTTCTGTATGAAATCACTAAACAATACTCCGAAAAAAGACGCTACTAACAAATTAGCAAATGCCACACATAACCAAAATTGCTTATATTGTCTGGCATTTACTTTTCGCAGTTTCTTCAATAGGTTAGTTAACTTCATTTCCATCACCACCATTCAAATCTTTAAAAATATTTAACAGTTGCTCCAAAAATTCTTTCCGATTTCCTTCGTTTACCATTTCCTTATGTATTTTGCCGTCTTTCATCACAATCACACGATCACAATAGCTGGCTGAAATACTGTCATGAGTAACCATGAATATTGTTGCTTTTAACTGCGTTTTTGCTTCAATAAATGCCTTGATTACAGCTTCACTAGAACGGCTATCCAAGTTTCCTGTGGGCTCATCTGCTAAAATAATAAGTGGATCGTTCATTAGAGCTCTTGCCACTGCTGTCCTTTGTCTTTGTCCTCCTGAAATTTCCGATGGATACTTCTTTGCAATTTTTTCAATGTCAAACATCTGCAGTAATTTTTTTGCCTTTGCCTCCATTGGTTTATATGGAGCTTCATGGATTACTTTTGGTACACAGACATTTTCAAAAACCGTGAGACCATCCAACAACATAAAATCCTGAAAAACAAATCCTAATTTCTTATTTCTAATATCAGCAAGTTCTCTTTCACTAAGATCTGACATTTTCGTACCATTCAAATTAATTTCCCCACTATCATACGGAATGAAGGATGAAATACAGTTCAGAAGTGTAGATTTTCCACTTCCTGACGGTCCCATAACGGCTACAAATTCGCCTTCTTTAATCTCAAATGATACATTTTTTAGAGTTTTATAAACTTCACTTCCATTTTTGTAACTTTGGCACAAATTATTCACTGTTAACATATTAATTCCCTTTCTTTAATAGGCGCTTTCCAAACTATCTTTCCCAACGCGGTAAATTGATTTATTTTTCACACCAAAAACATAATCAAACTGTGAGCACTCTTCAATATTATGAGTGATACATACAATGATTTTATTAAGCTTTTCCTTTCGAAGAATATCAAACAGCCTTTTTCTCCTATCTCGATCAATAGAAGCTGTACTTTCATCAAATATAAGCACATCTGATTCTCTCAACAATGCTCTCAGTACATCCAACCTTTTCTTCTGACCACCAGATAAATTACTCGTCCCAGAATTCAACTGAGTCTCCCACTTTTCTGGCAACCTCATAACATCGTTATAAATATCCAATAACTTACTTAATTCAATTACTTTTGATTTTTCAACTTCCTTTCCCATTCCCAAGTTTTCCATTACAGTACCTTGATAAAATAGAGAATCTTGAGCTACATATCCAATCCTACTTCTTAAACTGGTGATTGAAATTCCTTGAATATCCTTACCATTAATATAAATTGTTCCTCCTGCTGGCATATATAGACCTAAAAGTAACTTGACTACTGTGGACTTTCCACATCCACTACCTCCAATAAATCCATAAATATTTCCCTTTTCCAACCTTATATTTACATCTTTTATGATTTCATCTGACTTTAAATATTTAAACGTTGTATTAGAAAACTCTATTTTTTTAATTGTTTCTTCTATCTGTTCTCCATCTTCTGTTTCTTCCTCGTATAATAGAACGTGTAAAAGACGCCTCATTGCAATCATCGTACTCTGATAACTATTATTAAATTCTGCAAAAAAAGTAAGTGGTGATACCAACATACTCTGATAGTTGATGAGAGCAGTTACAGTTCCTATTGTTAAGTTTCCCACAAATACTCCCATTCCACCAATAACCCAAATCGCCAAAGATAAAAGATAGTTTAAAAGTCCTCCCGAATTGATATTTATCGAATAAGTCAATTCCAATGCCATTTGTGCTTTATACTGTTTCATATAGATACGTTCAAACTTCTTGCTAACTACGTCATATGCTGCATAAAGCTTTGTAATCAAAACATTTTTATAGTTTTCACTTAAAGCACCTATGGCTTCTTCGTTTTTCTCCATACTTCGCTCTGCCAGTCTTTTTACACGAGCACCCCAGAATCCATTATTAAGTAGATACAGCATTAGCAAAATTGCTGTCACTACCATTATTCTCCATTCAATTTTTATAATCATAATTGTCGCCATTAAAAATGTAATGCCATTGCTTAGCGTTTTTACTAACATATAACCACAATTCTCTTTAATGTTTTCTACTTCCCTACTGTATTTCGATATAATCTCATTTAAACTATGGTCATCATAATAAGAATATTTCATTGTAGAAAGTTTCCTATTTAAATCCATTCGAATATCCATTGAAATGTTTTCCGCAATTCTTGCAAGAAAAAAATCTTTTAAAACATTGGATACCACTACTGTCATGTAACATCCAAACATGATGCTAATCACAATCCAAAATTTTTTTACTTCCCCTTTTGGGAAAACTATATCCAACATATATTGATATGTCAGAGGAATACACATAGTAATAAAGCTTTGTGCAATAACTGTAACTAATACAAATGCAAAATAAATCTTTTGTTCTAAGATATACTTTTCAAAAAAATATTTATACACTTTATCCATGTTTTATCAAATCCTTTTCTAGCTACTCATCCATCCTTCTTCACAAATGATATTTTTCATAATATCACTCAATTCTATATTCTTTTCTTTTGCTATCCTTAAATATTGCATCAGTCGTTTTTCTTTCCGTCCATACATTTCCTTGAATACGAAAAGATTATGCTTGAATAGAATCCTCTCTCTTTTGCACGTTTGAACGCTATGTACATTTAACTTCCCTGTTTTTGTGTAATTGCAAAAACCACATTTTGCTCCACTACATGTAAAGGCAATATCACACTCATGACAAACAGATTTCGGAGCCACATGTCGTCTGGCAGATTTCAAAAATTTACTCCGATCTAGACCTGTTTCAACAGTTCCAAGATTCCATACATCATCATTCACTACAAATCCGCATGGAAAAAGCTCTCCGCTGCTATTGATTGTTAAATGTCCTATGGATCCACCAGAACAATATTGAGGAATGGATTTTGCTATAAATGTCCCTATTTTATAATCATGTAAATTCAATACAGCGCCGTCCACTCCACAAAGTACATTCAAATAGAATTGATCCACTTTGTCCATCTGGACATCCAATAATTTCAGTCCTTCTTCTGTCCATTTAGCCATGTGGTCAATACCCAAATGAAACTTTCTAATTCCCAAATTATAAAAATAATTGAGATTTTCCGACAAAAACGCTACATTATTTTCTGTTATGGTCATTCGAGCAAAAAATTCCAGTCTCATCTCCTGCATTAATTTCATATTTTCAATAATAGTCTCATACACATCCTGACCATTCTTGCTCTTTCGATTTAAATTATGAGTTCTCTTGTCACCATCTATGCTAATGGATACATCCACATTGTTTTCTTTGAAAAGTTCGATTATTTCCTTATCTAGTAAAATTCCATTTGTTGTAATATGAAATTCAAATAAGGACTTGCTTTCTGGATATTTATGTTCTATAATATCCATAAATTCATAAATTGATTTCTTGTTAAGAAGAGGTTCTCCTCCCAAAAATGTTAAATTAATTATTTCAGTTTTAGGATTATTATGAACAATAAAAGAAAGTGCTTTTTCTAGATTTTGTTTGCTCAGCATTTTTTTTCGTTTGTTGTCCCCTTCATAACAATAACTGCATTTCAAATTGCAGTTTTCAGTTAAATATAATGTACATTCCATATACAACACTCCCTTTAAACATTGGTCATATACAGATCACTTAAAGGAACGTATATGACCAATTAAAAAAATGTATTTTGTTTGTTAATGGTTGATAGTATTTAGATGCTTGGGTTTTTGATTCATGCATTTGCAACGGTTTTAACTTGCCAAAGCTTTCTGTTGCATTTACTGTTTGCCTTTTTTTTATTAAAATCCATCATCCTGATTACCTTTTCTAATCAATATGAGAAATTGCCGGACCACCAAATGCACAGTCATTTAAGCATTTCTGCTTATGAGTTGAACAGTATCCATACCCTTCCACATTTTCTTCTTCTTCTGTTCCCTGATTTTCTGGCTGATCACCATTTCCTTTTTTGAATTCTTTTGTTTCGCTCATCATTCTTTTTCCTTTCTTTCGTATCAAACTAATAGTGCTTTTCAAGTTTTCATTTTACCTATTCTCCTTTCCGCCATATAATACAATGGCTCTTGATAATTTTAAAATATCATGTGTTTATTTTCTTGCATAGTGCATTTGTCTAATCTACCTTTCACGTTGCGTAATCCGCACTATTCACTATAAAATGATTCGTATCTACCCTCTTAATTTTTCTCATTAAAAGGTGCTATCGGTTAATAACATTTTTTAGCTTTTAAATCTTAAAATAAGAATCTCCTGTATCAAATCAGGTATAAAAACACTGATTTGATACAGGAGATTCTTATTTTTCTCTTTTTACTATGTATTTTAGGGCGCCCCCTTGACTGCATTTTCGAAAGCACTCTTTTTCTAAACAGCCTTTTCTTCAGCTTTTCTCTCAAATTTATTGATCTGATCATGAAAAAAAGATGGTATTTATTTATATTTCTTCCAATGCATACAGCATGAATTCTTTATATACTTTTTCTGCTGTCTGATCATTGCTTACATAAGTCTGGATGATAAAATAGTTTTCTATTGCAATCTGTAGATTATATTCGGCTTTTAACTGTCCGTTCATCATATGATCCTCTGTCATCCACATTTGCCTTTAAGATAGTTCACCTAATTTTTTAAAACTTTCTTGTATCTTTGTATATTTCTCCCATTGAACATTCCTTATAATATTCTGCCTTTGAGTAAACTGGTCTACTGCTGTCCTTATTGAAAAATAAACATCAAATTTTGCTTTTGTTATATATCTTCTTTTTGTGAGATATCTGCGTTCATTGTCCACAGAATTTACAAAATCATTTCCATCTTGTATGATTTGAGCATCATATGGATCACTTGCGGCAATAGAATCAAGTAGAAAAGTTTCCATCGCACCTGTCTCTTCAAATGGAATAACCATTAAAAGGAACTGAACCTTTTGCGTTTTGCCATGTCCATTTTCATATGTACCAGTAGTCCACTGATTATTTTTTATTTTTCCTTCCATAGAAACTCTATTGTCTCTAAATTTCAATTCTATTATCGAAATAAAATCAGCTTCTGTTTCTACTTCATCACGATCAGTTATAAGGACTATTTTATCAAATGCTTCTGTTTCTGCAGAAATACTATTCCTATCCAATATAAATTCCAAGTTCGGAATTAGTCTACTGCATCCTCCACACCCGCCTAATAAAATGGTACTACCGTCCTTGTCCATAACACAATTTGGATTGAAATGATTTTTAAATGTTTTTAATTCCCCACCAAATATCCAATGATAAGCTTCTCTTAAGAAATACTGCAATAAAGCGAAATCTGTGGAACCTTCACATAATATTATACTTTTCATTTATCTCAACTCCAATCCCATATTGTCTTTTGCCTCTATTGCTTTTCTTCCTGATAATCTTCTTACTGAAGATCCATCTTTATCCTTATAGAGTGTATATAATGCAATATCGTCTAAAAGATTAGAATCACATTTTAAGACTTTATCAATTGCTTCTTTGCTATGCGAAGTTAAAAATAATTGAACATTTAATTTTACACAGGTATTTAAAATCCATCTGAAAACTTTATCCATAGCAGATGTGTGAATTGCTGTTTCAAATTCATCAAACAACAAAATTCCATCTCTAGCTGCAATTACTGCACTCATAAGTAAAACTGCTTTTTTCATTCCATCACCATATACATTTAATGGTAATGCTTTGTCGTGTGAATTTGATAGAATCTTGTATACACCTTTTCGAGAAGAATGGCTCGAGTCGCTGTCATAATTGATACTGATAATTTCTTCATCAAATTCTTTTAATACAGATAACATCTCTTGATACATATCTGGATGATTTAAAACACTGCTTAAAAAAACATCTCCATCTGCATGACGAATAGGTGAAATATAAACAATTTTTCGCTCAGATTTATTACGTGATAAAGGTAATGGAGTTCTTATCTGTCCCTCGTAAATACTATCCTCACTCACTTTATTTCCATCAACAAACACTTCTATTTCTAACTTTGAAACTTCTTGAAAATTTCCCAAAACGTCATTTAGTGGACGAACTCCCTGAAGTTCATATAACTTATTTTCATCAATCTCTTCAATAGTTTCCTCTGCTGTCATAACAATATTATGCATATCACCATCACAATCAATTGTATACTCAATTTTTTTTTCTTCTGAATTTATATTAAATAAATCATAAAATCCTTCATAATATGACATTCCCATATCTCTAGGCATTCTCGCATCTTTTCTTATAAGTTTGCGCCATAATCTAAAATTTGTTGGATCTTCAAAGCTTTGCAAAACCTCTAGCACACTAGTTTTTCCGCTATTATTATCTCCGGTTAAAATATTAATTGGGAGTAAATCGCCTAAAGATAATTCATTTATTCCACGAAAGGATTTTATATATATTCTCGAAATCATATTACTCACCCTATAAACTTCTCCTTTTATTTTGCATTAATTTGTACATTCTATCTATTATATTTCATTATACAAAAAAGTATTCATTTAGTCCACCACTTGTTCTTGAAAGGAAGATGAGATTATGCACTTTAAACTGTAAACAAAAAGAGAACTGCACTCATACAATTCTACTTTTTATCACCTAATTACTGGGGGCCGTATCATGAATCTGCCAGTTTTACTTTACATCGCTTCATATAACACGCAATCCCATATTTTGAAATTTTACCCACTCCGTTTTCACGAAATTCCTCATCATACCGTCTTTCCTCTACCTGCTTTAAAACTCTTTCACAGGCAGCATCCAAGTTTCCATCACCTGCATATTTCACTTCGATCAAAATTGCAGTTTCACTATTCTCTGTTTCTATCAGTATATCGCTGTACCCATCTCCAGTTTCTTGATTGGAAAAGACTCCCCATTCTTCTTTGAAATATTCCATAATTGGGGTTTTAAAATATCTCGCTTTGTGGTCAGATTTTTAGACTGCCGGATAAATTCCTTCACTTCTGCATTGCTGCTTGTATTAATCCAGTAATTCAGAGGAATTGCTTCTTTGTTTGTACCCAGACTTCGAAGATAGGAAACCACATCCCATGGACAATATACGTCCACGTCTCCAAAGCAGTATCCATCATACCATTCTTTGATACTTTCATACTTATCCGTATATCCATAATATGTTAAAAGGTCACGTACCTCCTGATCTGTAAATCCAAAATATTCATCAAAATCGACATCTGCGATTGTAAAGGTTGTAAAATTATTAAGTCCTGTAAAGATACTTTCTTTCGAGATACGCATACTTCCAGTCAGCACTGCAAGCTTCAGACTGCTATTTGTTTTTAACGCCTGTTCCAACAGATTGCGAATCAGAAATATCATCTGTTCATAGTATCCATTTGAAAATGCCTTTCCAGGCGGAACGTCATACTCATCGATTAACAGGATTACTTTTGTGCCGTAGTGTTTCTCCAACAATTCCGCAATCTTCTTAGTCCACCACAAAAACCGCACAAAAGCCTATACCTAACTTTACTCATCTTTGTTTATTACATAATCCAAATCCTCTGCTAAATTATTTCCGTAAAAGAAATTTTTCTTGTTTCATAAAATCAGATGGGGTTACTCCTGTTTCTCTTTTAAATGCTTTCGAAAAATAACTTTGGCTTGTAAACCCCAGT
>JAHHTS010000030.1 GCA_020024475.1 Oscillospiraceae bacterium | reverse complement strand
ATATTGTTTTATATATATTATACAAAAATTAAAATTTGAATTTACTATATTCAAAATTATTTATTTTTGTTACTAAAACCAAATAAAAATAAATTGAGTATATATTATTTTTATATACTCAATCTATTTATTTTACTTATTTATAAAGGGAATTGTGTTCTATCAATAAATTTTTGTGCAACAGTATATGGATCTTCTTCAAACACATCACCGTCTTTATTTTGATGATACAAGTCTATTCTTCCGTTTTTTGTCCAATTTTCATTATTTTTTTCTTTTTTATTATCTGTATGTTTTGAATTGATATCCTCATAATAAAAATCATTTACAAATTGGTTATATATACTGTTATTGCTATTTGAAGCGTAACGAGGGAAATTATATTTATTTTTTTTCATATCTATGCCTTTCGTTATTTTTTTCAGGAACATAATTTAATTTTCCTGAGTAAGTTTCATTTAATACTACTGCAGATATAACTTCATCCATTTCGTCCCGAAGCCGTTGGTGATAATCTTTGGCCAGCATAGCTTTTGTAGGTTTAAAATCTTTTTTATTTTTCATTTTATTATCCTCCTTTGACTTTAGTATCTGCAAATACTATTAGTTTACAATGGAAAATATTTCATTAAAAAAAGAGATGGTAAAAACCATCTCTATATATTATTAATTTGTTTCTTCATTGTCATAGAAAAACTCTTTTTTTCTTTTATCGCTTTCTTCTTTTTGGGTAATTTCTTTTTCTTTTTGAGCGTCTTTGTAGTCTTTCAATGATTGATATACACATATTACCCCAAGAACTATAAGTATCATCCCAGTTAAAAGTAATAACCAATTTATATAAGTCCATTGTGAAAATGGCCGTAAATAAAAAGCTTTTCTCAAATTTTTAGAACCAACATATAATGATAATAAAGCTATCAATGAAAACATAGCAAATCCTCTTTTGAATTGTTTTATAAGTTCATTATACAATAAGTATATGAAAAATCAAAGTAAATATTGAAAAAACTGATATTTTTGTTTATACTAAATATACAAATATAGTATTGGCTAATTTGCCGAGAAGCTTAGGAGATATTTATGGAAATTAAATACACAGGTCAAACATATTATGATATTGATTTGGAAGGCAGAGTAGAACGCCTTGTTATTGCACCAGTTCACCCAACATTACATATAGCTAGTTTTGTTTTGCTTGGAGACACAAACCTTACTAACTATTGTGCGAAGGTTCTCGCTGAAAAGATAAAAGACCTTGATTACGATTATATTGTTTGTCCAGAGGCAAAAGTTTTGCCTTTAGCACAGAGCGTTTGTACTTACCTTGGAGAAAAAGATTTTGTTGTTTTTAGAAAGGGTAAAAAAGCATATATGCTTGATGCCATAGAAACAGAAGTTAAATCTATTACAACTCAGGCAATTCAAAAGATGGTTGTTGATATTCGAGATGCAAATAAACTACGTGGGAAAAAGGTGTTGCTTATGGACGATGTAGTTTCAACTGGTGGAACATTCCATGCGATGCAGGCACTTATAGATATAATTGGTGATATAGAAATAGTGGGATATGCAGCAGTTTTGCGTGAAGGAACTGATTTTGAAGCTGAAAATCTTTACTATATCCAGGACTTACCAATCTTTGTAGGTTAACATAAATTTGCTATATTTACAAAATAAAAAACCGGCTTTTCAGCCGGTTTTTTTAGAATGCTCTTGTAGTATCAAAAGAAAAATCAGCAATTTTTCTACTTTTACAAGCTTCAAAATATTTATCTTCTAATGGAATCCATTCTTTAACATATCTTTCTAGCATTTTTTCACTTGAACGTTTAAGAATTCTATCTAATTGCTTTTCTCTTGAGACATCAAAGAAAATTTTATATTCATAGTTGTCTATTAGTTCAGGGTGCATTGCGTATACACCTTCAACAATATTAAGTCGTTTAGGGGTTACAATTTTAGAAGTTGCGTAGTCATTTGTCTTACAGTGATATATGTCGTAAGTAAATGATTCGCCAGTTTTTATTTTATCAATAACCTGCTCGTTAAATCTTTCCCAGTCCACATTACCACCTGGAGTAGATAATCTTTCATCTGTTTTTCTTTCAGGTGCTAGGAAAAAGTCATCCATGTGAAAAACATTACAGTCAAAATTTTCCTTAATAGATTTAGCAAAAGCAGTTTTGCCTGCCCCACTAGGTCCATCAATAGCAATTATTACATAGTCTTTGTCGGTTCTTTTCAGAACAGAGCTAATCAATGTATAAAGAATACTATTTTGCATATTTTATACCTCTTTCATAATTTTATATGAATGCTAAAAAATAAGTTGAAAAAAATAAATTAAATTGTAAAAATGTATATATATTATACAACTTTTTTATATAAATGTCTAATAAAAGGTAAATCTATTGACAACTTAGATTATTGAGCATACAATAAAGTAAAATCTTTACATATATAAGAAAAATGAGCGAAAACATTTATTTTATCAGAAAGGATGAAGTAACAAATGAGAAAAATTCAGCGGGCTGAAATTACAAAAGCAGTAAGGGAACTGTGTATTGATGCAAATGTACGTTTGCCAAAAGATGTATGCGGAGCTATTGATTTCGCAATAAAAAATGAGGATTATGAACCAGCAAAAAATACATTAGAACTGCTAGTAGAAAATTACAAAATAGCAGAAAAAAATAAAGTAGCGATTTGCCAAGATACAGGCTTAGCTTGTGTATTTATTGAAATAGGTCAGGAAGTTTATGTAGAAGGTAATATCGAAGATGCAATCAATGAAGGAGTGCGTCAAGGATATCATGATGGCTTTCTTCGCAAAAGCTGTGTCGCTGATCCACTTCGTAGAGTAAATACAAATGATAATACGCCTGCAATGATTTATTATGATATTGTAGATGGCGATGGATTTAAAATTACAGTTGCACCTAAAGGTTTTGGTAGTGAAAATATGTCGGCAATTAAAATGCTTGTTCCTGCCGATGGTATTGAAGGAGTTAAAAAGTTTGTTATTGATACAGTTTTTAATGCTGGTCCTAACCCATGTCCGCCAATCGTAGTTGGCGTAGGCATTGGCGGTACTTTTGATAAAGCAGCACTTATGGCAAAAAAAGCTTTACTTAAAAATGTGGATGAAAGTAACCCAGATCCATTTTATGCAGAACTTGAAAAAGAACTTCTGGAAGAAATTAATCATTTAGGAATAGGCCCTCAAGGTTTTGGCGGTAAAACAACAGCTCTCGGCGTGAATATTTTAACAATGCCTACTCATATAGCAGGGCTTCCTTGCGCTGTAAATATAAATTGTCATGCAACAAGACATAAGTCAAAGGAGATTTGATTATGAAAAAGTATATTACTACACCATTGACTAAAGAAAAAGTTATAGATCTTCATAGTGGTGATGAAGTTTTTCTTACAGGAACAATATATACAAGTCGCGATGCAGGGCATAAAAGGCTTGTTGAAACATCTAAAAAAGGGGAATCCCTTCCTGTAGATTTAAAAGATGCAATAATATATTTTGTTGGTCCTACACCAGCAAAACCAGGTCAGGCACTAGGTTCTTGTGGACCAACAACTAGCTATCGTATGGATGCATATTCGCCTTATCTTATTAGTGAATGTGGACTTACAGGTATGATAGGTAAGGGAAAACGTAATGATGATGTTGTAAATGCTATGAAAGAACATGGCGCTGTTTATTTTGGAGCTATTGGTGGTGCGGGTGCACTATTATCACAGTGTGTAAAAAAATCAGAAATTATTGCTTATGAAGATTTGGGTGCAGAAGCACTTCGTAAATTAGAAGTTGAAAATATGCCGCTTACTGTTATAATTGACAGTTATGGAGAAAATCTTTATTTAACTGGTAGAGAAAATTATTTAAAAAGTAAAAAATAACATAAAAACAAAAAGGGCGAAAATTTTCGCCCTTTTTTGCATTTAAATTATAAATCTCAATATGAAATTATGATACCGCCGGTATTAGCATAGAACGTGCAAAGTCCACGAGTTTCGATAATATCAACATTCACTGCATTATACATTTCATTAAGTAAGTTTTTAATTTTATGTGCACCATTAACATTTTGACAATGACTTATTATAATATGACAGTCACTTAGATTTTTAAGTCCAGCCATTTGATTTACAATGTATCTATGAGTGGCGTTATCTCCTCTTTGTTTGGAAAGCACACGGATTTCTCCAGTAGGGCTTTTCATTGATACAACACGAATACCCAAAGCACTAGCCATAGCACCTGTAAAAGAACTCATTCTACCAGTTTTAACTAAATTTGAATAATTTGAAAGGCAGAATGTAAGTTGCATAGTGTTATTGTATTGTTCGATTTCATTTACTATTTCTTCAAAAGTTTTTCCATCACTTATAAGCGAGTTTACTTTTTGAGCAAGAAGTATCATGCTTCCACTAGTCGAACGAGAGTCTATAACATATATTTTTTTATTAGGAAAACGTTCTGCAACCATATCTTTTGCAGTAACTGCTGAATTATATGAACCACTAAGATGACTAGAAATACATATAGCAATACTATAATCTGCTTTTTCAAACTCTGTCATCCAATCAAAAGGTGAAGGGCAAGCTGTTGAAGTGGCACCCTTATGGTTCTCTATAGTTCGGATTAGTTCTTTGGTATTTAGTGTTTCGTTGTCTATAAATTCTTTATCGCCTACGATTATTTTTAATGGTGCAATTGAAAAATTTGTATCCTGGGATAAATTATCTAGGGTATATGCATCACAGGATGAATCACATATAATATTCCATTTCATAAAAAAACATCCTTTCTAATATGATTATACTACTTTTTTTAGCATAATTAAAGAAAGAATGTTGTAGAATTATGTAGAATTATAATGAATTTTTTTCATTTAGATAACAAACAGGACAAAGTGACTCATATTCCACATTATTTTCATTATCTATTGCAACTTGTTGACCTTCGAATACGAATTTACCATTTATTTTTCTAGCGTTAAACATGGCTTTTTTCCCACACCTACAAATAGTTTTAAGTTCTTCGATACTGTGAGCAAGTTCCAAAAGTCGGCTGGAAGCAGCAAAACCATTTGTAAGAAAATCAGTTCTAAGGCCATAGCATATAACCGGAATATCCATATCAACGGCTATCCAAAACAGTTCTTCTGCTTGACAAACGGTGAGAAATTGACACTCATCAACAAAAATACAATTAAGTGTGCCTTTTGTATAAATGTCATTTTTTACTATTTCTTTTATAAAGTCTGTTGGCTTTATAAGGTAATCAACTTTTTTGCTAACACCAAGACGACTGACAATTTTATCATCACCTTTAGTATCTACACAAGGTTTCATTATAATAGATCGCATTCCGCGTTCAGCATAATTATATGCTGATTGCAATAAAATAGTTGATTTACCACTATTCATTGCACCATATTTAAAATATAATTTAGCCATAGTTATTCCTGTATATTTGAAGGTTGTGTATGTGTTATCCTATAAGATAGAGCCATTAGGCTGTCGCGTAAATGAACATTTTCAACGACAAGGCTTTCATCATGTACACTAAAGTCAAAATGGCTGTAATTCCATATACCTTTTACATTTGATTCAAGGATAGCAGGTGCGAGTAATTCAGCTTCATCTTTTGATGTACATACGATTATAATGTCGACAGAATTATTATGGCAATAACTGACAAAATCATCCATAGACTGAATCTCAATACCGAACAAATGATTTCCTATGATAGCACTGTCATTATCAAATATCGCTGAAAGAGTAATGCCATTGCTTTCTTTAAGAACGAAGTTTGCGATGGTAATACCTAGGTTTCCAGTACCAAGAAGCACTGCATTAAGTTTTTCTTCAGAAAACAGAAGTTTTTCGATTTCTTCATGAAGAAGATCAATAGAATATCCTACACCCTGCTGACCAAATCCACCAAAGCAGTTAAAATCTTGTCTAACTTGACTTGGTGTTGAGCCCATAATGTTGGCTAATTGACTAGAAGAAATTCGAGTTACGCCGCTGTTTTTAAGTTCAGTTATATATCTATAGTATCTTGGAAGACGACGAATAACTGGTAACGAAACTTTTGAATGAGGCATATAAATACCACCCTTCGTAAAATAATTAACAAAGTTATTATACTTATATTATTACATTTTGTCAAATAGGATAAATCATGGCATATTTTTGCTAAAAAGGGGCATACTTAACAAAAACATACGGAGGGAATTTATGAGTGACGAAAATGTAAAAGAAAGCACTGAAAGAGTGAATGAGGCTGGACTAACATCAAAAACCAAAGGAAAATATCCTATCCATTGCTTGACAATTATAGGACAGATAGAAGGACATGCTGAAGCAGGTGCTGGTATGAAAACCACTAAATATGAGCATGTAATACCACAGCTTATTGAAGTTCAAGAGGATCCAGATATTAAAGGATTATTGATAATTCTCAATACCGTAGGCGGAGATGTTGAGGCAGGACTCGCAATATCCGAACTAATATGTGGTATGACTAAACCTACTGCTAGCATAGTATTAGGAGGAGGGCATTCTATAGGAATACCTCTTGCTGTTTCAGCTGATCGTTCATTTATAGTTCCTACTGCCACTATGACGGTTCATCCAGTAAGACATAGTGGAACAATAATAGGTGTAAGTCAAACTATGGATTATTTGGAAGCTATACAGGATAGGATAACAAGTTTTGTAGCAAAAAACAGTAAGATTTCACAAGAAAGATTCACTGAACTTATGCTTAAAACCGGACAGCTAATTATGGATGTAGGAACAGTGTTAAATGGAAATCAAGCTGTTGAAGAAGGTCTTATAGATCAAATAGGCTATTTATCAGATGCATTAGAATTTTTATATTCAAAAATTGAAAAGACAAAATAGTTATTTAAAAATTTTTTTAAATATGGTATTATATAATGTATAAGAAAAATATTTATCCGAAGATTTTTCTTCGGAGTTACATATTATGGAGGAAATAATGACAATTCTTGATGCTATTTTTCAAGGAATAATACAAGGTATAACAGAATTTTTACCTATTTCTAGTGATGGACATTTGTCCATATATCAGCATTTTACTGGTAATTATGGTGATAATGCTCTTATATTTACTTTGGTTTTGCATTTAGGAACTTTAATTGCAGTTTTATTTACATACAGAAAACTTATATGGGAACTTATTCAAGAGTTATTCTCAATGTTATACGACCTTTTTCATGGCAGATTATTTAAGTTTGCGCCAGATAACAATCGAGCAATGATTTTTATGATAATTATTGTTACATTGCCTTTATTTGGATTTGTATTTATAAAAGATTTTATTACATCTTTTTCAGAGGACAATGATATTATAGTTGAAGGGTTGTGTTTTCTTTTTACTGCAACGCTTTTATTTTTGTCATCAAAATGCATTAAAGGCAGAAAAAACGCAAAAAATATGACCATTCGTGATGCACTTATTATTGGCGTTTTTCAAGGACTTGCGATTATGCCTGGTATCTCTCGTTCGGGTTCTACCATATCCGTAGGGCTTCTTATGGGGTATAGTAAAGATTTTATGGTAACATTTTCTTTTATTCTTAGCATACCGGCAATTCTTGGAGCTTGTATTTTAGATATACCAGAAATTATTGCATCAGGCATGGTTTATTCATGGCCGGTTATTATTGTTGGACTTATCTCAAGCGCCTTGGTTGGATTTATAGCAATCAAACTAATTAGATATCTAGTAGTAAACGATAAATTTATTATTTTTTCATATTATACATTTGCACTTGGAATTATTGTCTTTTTGATTGGTATAGCAGAAAGATTTATTGGATTTTCAATAGTGCTATAAGGAGAGTTAAATGTCAAGAACTACGGGAGCAAAAAAAACTTCCAAAACCAAATCAACAACTAATAAAAAAACAACATCAAGAACAACTACAGGTAATAAACCTGGACGCCCATCAAAAAATAGTAAGAAAAAATCAGACATCAACCGTGCGTGGAGTATAGTGATGTTTGCTGTTGGACTTATTTTAACTGCAATGTCATTTGTAACTGGCGAAAAATTTTGGTCATATTTTAGGGAAAATTTTTTATTTGGTGTATTTGGATTCTCAAGTTATTTTATAGGCCCGGTTTTAATTTATATAGGAGTTTTAACTGTAAGTGAAAAACCAGTAAAACTAAAAATGGTGTGGGCAAGTGGATTCATATTGCTTTTATCAAGTTTTGTACAGATTTTCTTTGCAGGAGACGTTGCTGGCATAACTTTTGCTGATAAGGTTATAGAACTTCATAAAACTGGAAAAACCATGTTACTAAGTGGTGGGTTGATGTCAGGAATATTTGCTATTCCAATGCAAAGTGCACTTGGTTCAATTCCCTCAAAAATTACAATAACAATTTTAACAGTAGTATTCTTTATGTTTCTTACTGATACAACACCATATGATATTTATATAAGACTAAAAGAAAAAGCTGAAATCGAGAAAGAAGAACTTGCTAAGCAAATGGAGGAAAATCGTGCTGTAAGAGCTGAAAAACACAGACAAAGAGAAAAGCTCAGACTTGAAAATAAAGCGCTTAGAGAAGAAAAGCCTAGAAAATTTAAGAGAATAGATATTCCAATTGAAGAAAAACCAATTGAAAAAATAATAGATGAAGATGATGTAAAGCAAACATTTGAAGAAACTTTCGATGATGTAAAACAACAAAAAAGCCTTGAGCAACAGAAGATTGATG
Organism: Oscillospiraceae bacterium; assembly: GCA_020024475.1. Lineage (GTDB taxonomy): Bacteria > Bacillota > Clostridia > Oscillospirales > Ruminococcaceae > RGIG3102. The sequence continues at coordinate 19,722 of JAHHTS010000030.1, read as the reverse complement.
AGATTATGAAAAAGCTCAATCTTCAAAATGAACAGGAAGAAACAAAACCAAGTGAAGATATAACAGCAAAAACACTTACGGAAATAGAAAAAGCTAAAAATACACTAACAGAACAAGAAAAATCTAATATTGTTCCTATAAGTGAATTATCACCAGAACTTGTATCAAATGATAAAGTTTATATTTATAAACATCCACCGATTGATTTGTTTGAAAAAACAATTAATAATAATAATAGTGGAGTTGAGAATGAACTGAAGACTAATGCTCGGAAACTTGTAGAAACATTGGAAAGTTTTGGCGTACATACAAGAATTATTGATATAAGCCGTGGACCAGCTGTTACAAGATATGAATTGCAACCATTAGCTGGTGTTAAAATTAGCAAGATTACAAATCTTGCTGATGATATTGCGTTGAATCTCGCTGCAAGCGGTGTAAGAATCGAAGCTCCTATTCCAGGTAAATCTGCTGTTGGTATAGAAGTTCCAAATAAAAAGAGTAGTTCCGTAGGGATAAGAGAGATTTTTGAAAGCACAGAGTTTAGAAATTCATCAAGCCCACTAACAATCGCACTCGGTGTTGATATAGCAGGTAATGTGGTTACTACTGACCTTACAAAAATGCCTCACTTACTCATAGCTGGTTCAACTGGTAGTGGTAAGTCTGTTTGTGTGAATGCTATTATTACAAGCTTTTTATACAAATCAAGCCCTGAAGATGTAAAGTTAATTTTAATTGATCCTAAAGTTGTTGAATTAGCCGAATATAATGGCATACCACATCTTATGATGCCTGTGGTAACTGAGCCTAAAAAAGCAGCTGGAGCCTTAGGTGGTGCAGTTGCCGAAATGGAAAAGAGATATCGTCTTTTTGCGGAAAATTCAGTAAGAGATATAAAAAGTTTCAATAAGTTTGCAAAAGAAAATCCGGATTTAAATTTGGAAAAGATGCCTTATATTGCAGTTATTATAGATGAGCTTGCTGACCTTATGATGGTTTCCGGAAAAGAAGTAGAAGATTACATATGTCGTCTTGCACAGAAAGCACGTGCGGCGGGTATCCATCTTATTGTAGCTACACAGCGACCATCTGTTGATGTAATTACAGGTCTTATTAAAGCTAATATTCCAGCAAGAATTGCTTTTGCAGTTTCAAGCCAGATTGATAGTCGTACAATTCTTGATGGAGCAGGGGCTGAAAAATTGCTTGGCATGGGAGATATGCTATTCCTACCTCTTGGAGCAAGCAAACCTACAAGAGTACAGGGGACATATGTTAAAGATAATGAAATTTCATCTGTGATAGAATTTATTAAACAAGATTTTGTTGCTGAATATAATCAGGAAATGATAGAAAATATGGAAAAATTAGCAACAAAAGAAAAGACAGGGGCTTCAGACAGTATAGATGGCAAAGACGAAATGTTACCAAAAGCTATTGAAGCAGTAGTTGATGCAGGACAAGCATCAACATCATTCTTGCAACGTAAACTTAAACTTGGCTATGCACGAGCTGCTAGAATAATGGATGAAATGGAAGAAATGGGTATAGTTGGCCCATATGAAGGAAGTAAGCCAAGGCAAGTTCTTATAACTAAAAATCAGTGGCTTGAAATGACTTTAAGTCAAAGTGAATAAACTACTATTCTTGCAAAAAGAAAGGATAAAAAATGTATACTGAGTTTTTACCGATTTCAAAAGAAGAAATGATAGAAAAAGGTATAGAACAGCCGGACTATGTTGTTGTTGGTGGAGATGCCTATGTTGACCATCCCAGTTTTGGTACAGCTGTTATTGCTAGGCTAGTTGAAGCACGGGGATATAAGGTTTGTATCCTAGCACAACCGGATTTCCATACTTGTGAAAGTTTTAAAGAATTTGGAAAACCTAAATATGGATTTTTAATAGGTAGTGGCAATATAGACAGCATGGTTACTCATTATACAGTTGCAAAGCGTCGTAGAGATACTGATGAGTATTCTCCAGGAGGTAAGCCAGGTCGTCGTCCAGATCGTGCACTAACTGTTTATAGCCGACTTGCTAAGGAAGCTTATCCAGATGTTCCAGTAATTATAGGAAGTTATGAAGCATCACTTCGTAGATTTGCTCATTATGATTATTGGAGCGATACTGTAATGCCTTCAATTTTAATTGATACTGGAGCGGATTTACTATCTTTTGGTATGTCGGAACGACGGACTTATGAGATTGTAAATCGCCTTGCAAAAGGTGAGAGTACAAAGACAATGACTGATATTCCAGGAACAGCTTATCTTACAACAAGAGATAAACTGCCTGATGGCTATATTGAATGTGCAAGTTATAGTAAAGTTAAATCTGATAAAATAAGCTATTCAAAAGCTACAAGAATGCAGATTGAAAACCAGGACCATATTACAGGTAAAGTAATTGTTCAAAAACAAACTAATGATTTGTATGTAGTACAAAATATCCCAGCTCGTCCACTTTATCGTGCAGAACTTGATAAAGTTTATCGGCTTCCATTTGTGCGACGACCACATCCTATTTATGAAAAAATGGGTGGAGTTCCTGCAATTAGAGAAGTTGAGTTTTCGATTATACATAATCGTGGGTGTTATGGAGGCTGTAATTTCTGTGCTATTACAATGCATCAGGGAAGATTTGTAACAAGCCGTAGCCATGACAGCGTTGTCAAAGAAGCTGAAAAAATTGTCCAAGCACCAGGATTTAAAGGATACATACATGATGTAGGAGGACCTACTGCTGATTTTCGTTTTCCTAGTTGTAAAAAGCAAGTAACCAAAGGTATGTGTGCAGACAGAAAATGTCTTGCACCAACTCCATGTCCGAATCTTATTGTCGACCATCGTGACTATCTTGAACTCTTGAGAAAAGTTAGGGGAGTAGAGGGTGTTAAAAAAGTATTTGTTCGCAGTGGCCTGCGTTTTGACTATATGATGCTAGAAAAAAATGATGAATTTATTACTGAACTTGCAAAATATCATGTGAGTGGGCAGCTTAAAGTGGCTCCAGAGCATTTTGCAAAAAATACACTTAAATATATGGGAAAACCACCAATCGGTGTTTATGATAAATTCTCTAAAAAGTTTTATGAAGTAACTAAAAAAATAGGTAAAGAACAATATCTTGTTCCGTATCTTATGTCCAGCCACCCAGGTAGCACGGTAAAAGATGCTGTTGAACTGGCAGAGTATCTAGCTAAACACCGCATAAGGCCCGAACAAGTACAAGATTTTTATCCAACTCCAGGTACTGTTTCAACATCAATCTACTATACAGGTCTTGATCCTTACACATTGCAACCAGTCTATGTTGCTAAAGATAAAGAAGAAAAAGCTACTCAGCGAGCACTTTTACAGTATTACAATCCTAAAAATCGTGAAAGAGTTTTAAAAGCTTTAAAACAGGTTCATCGTGAGGATTTAATACCATTACTTCTTAAGTCAACTCCTAAAACCAAAAGTGAAATGGCTGCTAAAAATAAAACTAATACAATAAAAAATAAGCCTAATAAAAACTGGAAAGAGATTCAAAAAAGAAATAAACAGATAGGAAATAATAAGTGATAAAAAAATTATTTTTTATTATATTTCTTACATTAATCATTACTTTTTCATCTTGTTCATTTGAACCTGATGAAATCGCTAATGATAATATATGTAATGATACGGTTACAATGCTTAATGTAGGTCAGGCTAGCTGTACATTGATTGAGAGTGAAGGAGAATTTTGTATTATTGATACTGGTTGGTGTGATGGACAAACAGATATTATTTCATACTTAAATCAAAGAGAAGTTAAAACCATTAACTTAATGGTTTTAACTCATTTCCATTCAGACCATACATCGGAAACACTTGATATAATGCAAGATTTTAATGTAGAAAATATTCTTATTCCATATTTAGCAATAGAAAATACACCAAAAACAAGTTTTTATAGAACTATAGTAGAAGAGGCAGAAATGGGAAAATATAATCTTTTTTTTGCTGAAGAGGGGCTTCAATTTGGCATTGGTGATGGATTTATAAAAGTATTGAATGACACAAATAATTCTAGTAATATAAATGATACTTCTGTTGCTGTTTCATATACAAATAAAGATTTCGTATATGTTAATATAGGCGATACAGAATTAGAAACAGAAAAACTGTTGATTGAAAAAATACCTGAAAATATAAGTTTTTTCACAGCAAGTCATCACGGGTCATCAGATGCCAATAGTTTACAATTTTTAAAAAAATTAAACCCCAATTTTGTAGGAATTTCATGTGGACTTAATAATGAATATGGGCATCCACATGATGAAATGTTAGGCAAACTTAACTATTTAGGCATATCTTATGAAATAACATATAATATGGGGAATATTGTATATTCCATGAATGATGATTGTATAATTGATAGATTACAATAGAGTATTCAGTATTGAAATTAAAAGCAAAATATTGTTTTTTATAGTTTCATCGTTTTAAATTATGCGTAAAGCATAGTAGCTTTACATGCTAAACAAATAAAACAGATGTAATAAAATTGAAAAATAATCATTTTGTTTATCATGGAAATATAAACAAAAAGAATAAAAAAATAAAACCTCTGAATCTATCAGAGGTTTTATTTTATTTCATATCAAAAAATTCTTTATTTGAACGCATCATTCGCGCTACTGGACAACGCTTAACTTTATTTATTATTTCATTTTTCTTTTCTTGTGGTATATTGCCTATAATTTCTGTTTTTGTGTAGATTTTTAAGTTATCAAGATCACTGTTATCATAATCAACTGTAACTATTACTTCTTCATATTCAAGTTGTTGCTTATTAAGAACCATTCTTGTTGTAACATTTATGCAAGCAGCGTATCCGCTGAAAAATATATTGCTCGCATTTTGCCGCATATTTTTGCCACCATTTTTAGTATCGGTATCTGAAAAAATTGTATGTTGACCATCTGTTATTTCAGTCATATAATTATCATTTTTACTTTTTGCTATTATCATAAGTTATCCTTTCTTACATTAAACTATACAATAAGTATTATTATTACAAAAAATTACAAATTACTGAAAAATAAAATATAAATTTATATAAATTTTAATCATTTTAATGATATTTTAATTACAAAAATTATAATATTTTTTGTTTAATATTTCAATAGAATAATAACGAAGCAAAGTGATATACTTTAATTAAATAAAACTGCGAAACAAATATAATTTTAGAAAGGAAATCACTATGGCGATTGAAAATTTAAAAAAAGTTAACTTAGGACATTATCCTACACCAATCGAAAAGATGGAAAATATTACTAAAATGTTGGGTAAAGGGACGCTATATATAAAACGAGACGATAAAACAGGGCCAGCTTTTGGTGGTAATAAGACTAGAAAACTTGAGTATTTATTGCAAGAAGCATTAGATAATGGTTGTACTGCGGTTATGACATTTGGCGGTACACAGACTAACCATGGTCGCACAACTGTAGGAGCTGCAGTTAAGCTTGGACTAAAACCAATATTAGTACTTAGTGGTGAAGATACCGGTTATCTTTCGGGAAATCTCACTTTAGATGCACTTATGGGGGCAGATATATATTTTGTTAAAGATTCTTCAAAGTTGCAGGAAGTCACTAATGATGTTATAAAAAAATATGAGCAAAAAGGAGATAAAGTTTATGTAGTTCCAGTTGGCGGGTCTAACCTTCTTGGTGCAGCTGGATACATTATGAGTGTAAAAGAAATTCTTAATCAAATGAAGGAAGATAACTTAAAAATAGACCATATTGTATGTACTGTAGGTTCAATGGGCACATTTGCTGGGTTAATTTTAGGTGCTAAATATTTTAATGCTCCATTTGACATTATTGCTGTGCCAGTATCACCTGCACCAATAGGTCAGAAAGAAAAAGATGTTGTTAAGTATGCCAATGAGGTTAGTGAATATCATGGACTTGGTATAACTATAACCGAAAATGATGTAAAAATCGCATATGGACCTGAAGAAGCACCATATTCAGGCGAAGAGTATAATAAACCTGACCCAATAACAAGAGAAGCTATTATAACTGCAGCTAAGTTAGAAGGAATAATGTTAGACCCTACATATACCGGAAAGACATTTCGTGGGTTGCTAGATATGGTTAAAAACGAAAAATATATCAAATCTGGCGAAAGCGCTATGTTTATCCATACAGGAGGAGCCATGGCATTATGGACAAAAGAACATTTAGATGATATGCAAGAACAGCTTAGAAATAATTGTAATACAACAGAATATTAAAACATTGTTATGTTAAAATTAAGCAGGATGACTATCCTGCTTTTTTTGTTTTATTATAAAAATTAAATTTTATATAACATTGTTTGATTTATTATGTATCGAATGATTCTGATTAAACATTTGTATTTTAACAAAAATTGCTTGAATTGTTGAAAAAAATATTAAAAATAGTATAATCAAGATATAATTTATTTATGGAGTTTAATTATGAATTATACAATTTTTAATACACCTATTGGTTTTGTTAAGATAATTGAGAATGATAAATATATAACTAATGTAATATATGAAGGTAACAATGCGCAAGAAGTATTGCCTCATACAGAACTGCTATTATTAGCATATAAACAATTTAATAGCTATTTTGATGGTGAAATAAAGAACTTTGAAATACCAATCAAACTAAATGTAAGTCCATATCATCAAAAAGTGTTGAAAACGCTTATGAGCATACCATATGGTTCTACAATAACTTATAAAAAGCTCGCCGAACTTTCTGGTGACAAAAATGCAAGTAGAGCTGTAGGAAATGCTATGAGAATAAATCCTATTCCAATAATCATTCCGTGTCATAGGGTTGTTCGTTCTAACGGGGATATTGGAAATTATAGTTTTGGTAGTATTTCAAATAAAGATTGGCTTATTACATTTGAACAACAAAATAAATAATGAAAAGATGAACAAGTTTTGATATATATCTATATAAAAGTTTATCTAAAAAATTTTAGAAGTTTGTTCCTAACTAGTGCAAACTTTATACTTAATATGTAGTATAAAATTTATACTCACAATAATTCTTAAAATCTACAATGTTGATTTAAGATTTCACTAATGCTATAATCAAAACAATAAATCGGGATTTAAAGAGTGGAGGTGTTGTCAATATGGACTATATAATTAGAAAAGTTCAGACAGGTGATGAAGGCCATCTTGCATATATACAAACCGAAAGTTGGAAAGCTGCATTTAAAGATATTCTTCCTAAAGAAATTTTGGAAAAAACTACAGAATTAAATCGTGCCACATCAATGTATAAGCAATTGATAGATGAGTGTATTGGCAATGGCTATATACTAGAAGTAAATGGTGCTCCTCATTGTATCGCATGGTGGGATAAGGCTAGAGATGATGATATGACTGATTATGCAGAACTCATTTCCATTCATAGCCTGCAAGATAATTGGGGAAAAGGATATGGGACAAAAATGATTGAACAGGTAATAGAAGACATAAAAGATGTTGGATATACAAAGATAATGCTTTGGGTGCTTGTAGATAATGAAAGGGCCAGAAAATTTTACGAATCTATAGGATTTATTACATACGGAAAAACAAAGCCATGTTTTCAAACTCAAGAAATTTGCTATGAGAGATATATAGAAATTTAAGTTTATCCATAAGTTTTAAATATAAAAATGAGTGTATTGAAAAAATCAATACACTCATTTTATTATTTATAAATTACTTTATTATTTAACGTCTTTTATTATTAAAATTTATTTATGTTATTAAATTTATATTTTTTACTTCAGTAGCGAAGTAGTAAAGTATGTCTCCTTTGTCAAATTGAGCAGTTATTTTATAAACATAAACACCTTCTTCTTTTGGAGTAGTAAGGTTATAAACTTTTTCAAAGTCATCATTTGCAAGACCATTTGCAATTTCGACATTTATATACTCATATGGAGCTGAAAAGTTAATAACAATATTTTCTTCAGGATTACATGTTTCAATAACAGTAAGTGGTGCGTCTGCTGAAGAAACATAAGGCGAGCATATTGTTTTATGCCCAAATTTCCAAGTATAACCTGCGCGCACAACATAAGGCGTAGTATAACCTGCTGAAACAGAGATCAAAGGTAATGAGTTTTCTGGATTAGTTGAATCTATGCTGTTTTTTATAAAAATTGTAGCAAAAGTGCAAAGAATCAACATTATAAATGCTATAAAGTATCTTTTGAATTTTCTTTTATATTGCATCGTTATTCTGTCCTATTTCATTAAATTCTATGGTATTATTTTGATAATCAGCTATAATTCCTTTTTCGTTAAGTTTAATCTTAATTATGTTAGAACATATAGTATAAATCACAGCAAAAGTAGGAACGCCTATTAGCATACCTATAATGCCAAATAATCCATTTCCAACTAGAATTGCTACTAGAACCCAAATAGGTGATAGTCCTAATGAGTCACCAAGAATTTTAGGGCCTAGGATGTTTCCATCAAATTGCTGTAAAGCGATTATAAATAATGTAAAAATAAATGCTGTAGTAGGACTTACTATTAAAAGGATAAAAATGCAAGGAATAGCACCGATAAAAGGACCAAAGAATGGTATCATATTTGTTACGCCTATTACTACAGCGATGAGTATTGCGTACGGTGGATAAATGAAAAGCATCCCTATAAAAGCTAAAATACCAATAATTGTACTGTCAATTAATTTGCCGATAATAAACCCTACAAATATTCTGTTTGAATGATTTGCAATTTTTACTAGAGTATCAGCTTTATCGATAGGAAAAATTGCATATGTGGCTTTTTTAAATTGAAATAGTAGTCTGCTCTTACCAGAAATCATATATATAGATATGATGAGAACCATCAATAGCTTAATCACTCCACTACCAAGAAAAAATGAAAAATTCAAAATTTCAGGAAGAACTGATATAGAGAATTGAGTGATAGAAGAGACAAGATTATGCCACATATTATTTAATTGCCGGATGAGCTGCCGATTCCAATTAAAATCATTTAATATTGAGTTTGCAAAGCCAGTAACTTTTTCAAAAAAAGCAGGCGACGCTTCTACAATATATGAAAGGCTTAAAACCAACTGAGGAATAACAGCAAGTATAAGACTGGTTACGGCAGTTAGAAAAAGTATATATGTTACTATAATTGAAAGAGTTTTTTTATTTGCAAATTTTGAAAAAACTTTTTTTTCTAACCACATAGCGGGCTTATTAAGAATATATGCGATTGCAAATGCATATATAAACGGAGACATTACACTTATCAATTTATCCCAAATGAGTTTTAGTGTTGGCAATTTTAAAATGACCATAAATAACAAAACACCAGAACATATGGCTATAGTATAGCTTATAGTTCTATCTGTGAAGTAGGTTTTAAATTTTTTTGGCATTTTTATAACTCCTTATATATACTATTATTGCATATTAAATTAATTTATAGTATACTATATCTCAATTATCTTTACAACTTATTTTAAGATTACAATTGTAAAGAATGAGTAAAACACACAAAAAATTCACAAATCATTTGTAGAATTGGAAAAAATTAAATTTTATACACAAAAGTTAAAAGGAGAATTAAACAATGGACAGTTATCGGTCGACGATTTTTGCATTAGTGATATTAATTATGTTATCAGCTGCTTTTTCAGCTAGTGAAACAGCTCTTACAGCTGCAAACAAGATAAGGCTTAAAAATCAAGCTGAAGACGGAGATAAGAATGCTCAGGGAGCTATGAAGCTAGTAAATAAATACGATAGTACACTATCAGCACTTCTTATTTCTAATAATATCGTAAATACACTATCGGCCTCTCTTACAACTGTAATTTTTACTGCAATATTTGGTGAAGCAGGTGTCGGAATTGCAACTGCAATCATAACAATATTGATTGTTATTTTTGGTGAAGTACTACCAAAAAGTTTTGCAAATGAAAATTCAGAAAAAATTATAAAAACAGTGCAAAAACCTTTGCACGGGGTAGTTTTATTCTTTACACCAGCAATTAAAATACTTGAATTTTTGAAAAAACTTCTTAAGCGCAATTATCAAAGTGATGAAACACCTACAGTTACTGAACAAGAGCTTATGAGTATTATTGATGAAATTGAAGATGAAGGTGTTCTTGAAGAAGATGAAGCGGACTTAGTTCAAAGTGCTATTGAATTTAATGATATAGCAGCTGGAGAAATTATAACACCTCGTGTTGATATATGTGCAGTAGAAAGAAATGATGATAAGAATGAAATTCTTGAGACATTCCTCAAAAATAATTATAGTAGAATACCTGTATATGAAGATTCAATAGATAAAATTATTGGCTTTATAAATCAGAAAGATTTTTTTGCCGCACTTTTACAAGGTGTAGAATTTCCAGTTGAAAGTCTTATTAAGCCGTGTTTATATGTTCCACCTAAAAAGAAGATTATAGAGATTATGCATCTTTTACAGAAAAATAAGATGCATATGGCTGTTGTAACCGATGAGTATGGCGGAACAATGGGTATTATCACACTTGAAGATGTTTTGGAACAGCTTGTGGGTGAAATTTGGGATGAACACGATGAAGAAACACAGCAAATTTTTAAGATTGATGATATCAATTATGAGGTACTAGCTGAAATTTCTATGAATGATTTGTATGAAGAAATTCTTGATACAAAAAGTAATAATATAAAAGGTTATCTTACACTTTCAGGATATCTTATGGATAAACTTAATAGGATACCATCTCAGGGAGAAAGCTATGACGATAGTTTTCTACATTATACAGTTCAACAAGTAGATGATAACCGCATTAAAAAAGTTAAAATTAGAGTTCATCAACCTGAGGATTTTGAAATTTAATAAATTTAAGCCTTGCCATTACGGCAAGGCTTTTTTTATCACCAATTGTTATACATTGAATATAATAATGTGTAAACGAGGTGTTTTTATGGAAAACGACTACAAACTATTTGAAGTGCATAGAATGTTTAAAGAAGACAAAAAATTGATTAAAAATTGCTATTCTGAATATGATTTTCTTCATTATAATCCTGTGAATGATGAGTTTTTGGATAGAATTTTTATTGATGGTAGTTTTTGGGGAATATTTGAAGGTGAAAAAGTAGCAGCTTTAAGTTATATGTTACTTCCGCAAAGCAAATTATTTTCAAACTTAACCGCCTCATGGGAAATAAAAGACTTATTGAATAGTAATTTGGATGATTATATCATAAGCGGATATGTTTGGAAAAGTAAGAAGTACGAGAATAAAAGTTGTTATGTTGCGCTGAGTAAATTATGGGAAATTTGGCGGATAAAGAAAAAGAAAAAAGGGATTATCCACTATATGCCTGCTCATATTAAAGTAGATTTTGAGTCACTTTTTAATGAGAATTTTGAACTTATAGGATTGCGTGGACTAGATAAACTTGTACCACACTACATTTTTGTTAAAAATATATATGATGAAAAGCTAAGTATCGAAAAAACATTAGAATGTCCTTTAAGTGATACCAAAGAAATATCTAAGCTTTGTGAACACGGGTATAGAGGTTATGAAATTACGGCTGGCCAAAATATTTTGTTCAGGAGGTAAACTGATGAAAAAACAAACTTTATGGAAAAATTATAAATTTCCTATAATCCTTATTATTTCAATTATTATAGGTAGCATATTAGGTATTGCAATGGGGGAGAAGGCGGAAATATTTAAACCATTCGGAAATATATTTCTGAACCTTATGTTTACAGCCGTGGTTCCCCTTGTTTTTGTTACTATAGCAGGTTCAGTGTCTAATATGACTAACAAAAAACGACTTGGAAAAATTATAGGTTATATGCTTATGGCTTTTTTAGTAACAGGTCTTATAGCAGCGGTTGTAATTATTGTATTTGTAAAAATATTTCCACCTGCACGGGGTGTACATATACCTCTAGAAACTGCAGAAATTGGTCAACCAACATCAATGGCAGAACGGATAGTAAATGCACTTACAGTTTCTGACTTCAAGGATTTGCTTTCAAAAAGTAATATGTTACCTTTGATAGTCTTTTCAGTAATGTTTGGATATTGTTCGGGTTCACTAGGTGAAAATAATATAATCGCAAAATCACTATCAGCTTTAAGTGATGTAATGATGAAACTTGTCAACTTGATTATGTATTATGCTCCAGTTGGTCTTGCTGCATATTTTGCAAGTTTAGTAGGAGAGTTTGGCCCAAAACTTTTAGGCGCATATGGAAGAGCAATGATTTTATATTATCCTCTTTGTGTACTGTATTTTATAGTTGCTTTTGCAGCATATTCATACTTTGCAGGAGGAAAATGGGGAATAAAAGCATTTTTCAGTAATATTTTACCACCTGCTATAACATCACTTGCAACTCAAAGCAGCATCGCATCACTACCTGTAAACTTTGAGGCAACCGAAAAAATTGGAGTACCAAAAGATGTAAGTGGAATAGTTTTACCAATTGGTGCCACAATGCATATGGATGGAAGTGTTCTTGCGGCAATATTAAAAATTTCTTTCTTGTATGGTATTTTTGGAAAAGATTTTGTAGGTATAGATGTTTACATTATATCTATAATAATAGGAATACTAAGCGGGGTTGTATTATCTGGCGTACCAGGAGGAGGGCTAGTCGGTGAAATGCTTATAGTTTCTCTTATGGGCTTTCCACCAGAAGCATTTCCTTTAATTGCAACAATAGGATTTTTGGTTGATCCACCTGCAACTTGTTTGAATGTGTGTGGAGATACAGTGGCTTCAATGATGGTAACAAGAATTATTGATGGTAAAGACTGGTATAAAAATAAAAACTTAAACAATAAATATTGAAAGAAATAACAAAACGAGGAGTAAATACTCCTCGTTTTTTTTTAAAATTCACAATTTATAAAAAAAGTGTTGACTTTTAGGTTACCTTATGCTAACCTATATATGTAATCAAACAATATGGAATAAAAACGAGATTTCGTGATTGGATTATAGAATTGGAGGAGAAAGATTTATGGATTTGACAAGTGCAAATATTAGCCAAGAATATATCATCAAAGATGTTAATACAGAAGGAGATGAAGATCTTAAATCTTTTCTCTTTTCTTTAGGATGTTATAGCGGTGAGCCAATTACAGTCGTTTCACATATGAAGGGTGGAATGGTCGTTTCAATTAAAGATGGACGATATAATATTGATAATGAGTTGGCAAAATCAATTTTGATTTAAAAAATAGTGAAATTCACTATTTTTTTTGAATAAAGGTTAGCTTTAGCTAACTGTATAGTTAATAGAGAATTGGAAGAAGGAGATATTTATATGAGAATAGCATTGGCAGGCAACCCTAATAGCGGTAAAACTACAATGTATAATGCGCTCACTGGTAGAATTGAGCGCGTTGGTAACTGGGCAGGCGTTACCGTAGACAAAAAAGAGAGCCCAATTAAAAAGAATTTTTATGACAAAGGGGAAGAACTTATAGCTGTTGATTTACCAGGTGCTTACTCAATGTCACCGTTTACTTCAGAGGAAAGTATCACAAGTTCATATGTAAGAAATGAAAAGCCAGATGCAATCATAAATATAGTTGATGCAACAAACTTGAGCAGAAGCCTTTTCTTTACAACTCAGCTTCTTGAACTGGGAATTCCTGTTGTAGTAGCACTTAATAAAAGTGATATAAATGATAAAAAAGGAACTACGATTGATGTTAATGCTTTGAGTGAAAAACTTGGATGTCCTGTGATAAATACAGTTTCAGTTTCATCATCAGATAAAGGACTTAAAAAAGTTGTAGAAACAGCTGCTTCTTTGAAAGGTAAAGGTCAGATTTCAAAATATACACAAGATGACATTGATCTTACCGATAAAGCAGCAGTAGAAACACAAGACAGAAAACGTTTTGAATTTGTAAATAGTATTGTTAAAGATGTTGAAACTCGTAAAGTTCTTACAAAAGATAAAACATCTCAAGATAGATTTGATGATATTATTACAAATAAATGGATAGGGATTCCAATTTTTGCAGTTGTAATGTACTTGGTTTTTGATATATCACAGGCAAAATTAGGACCGTTTCTAGCAGATATTTTAGTAGGTTGGATTGAATCTTTCCAAAGTTGGGTTGCCGGATTAATTGAGGGTGCTTCACCATTTATGCAAGCTCTGCTAGTTGATGGTATTATCGGTGGTGTAGGTGCTGTTGTAGGATTTTTACCACTTGTTATGGTTATGTACTTTCTTATCGCCTTACTTGAAGATTGTGGTTATATGGCAAGAGTAAGTGTTGTTATGGATCCAATATTTAAAAGAGTAGGTCTTTCAGGTAAATCAATTATACCTATGGTAATCGGTACAGGTTGTGCTATCCCAGGTGTTATGGCTTGTCGTACTATTCGAAATGAAAGAGAAAGAAAAGCAACTGTTATGTTGACACCTTTTATGCCATGTGGTGCAAAACTTCCAGTCATTGCTTTATTTGCAGGTGCATTCTTCAACGAAGCATCTTGGGTAGGCACACTTATGTACTTTGTTGGTATCGCACTTATTTTTGTAGGTGCTTTGCTAATTAGAAAAATTACAGGCAGTAAATTTAGAAAATCATTCTTTATTATGGAATTGCCGGAATACAAATTACCAAGTCTTAAAAGAGCGTTCCTTTCAATGCTTGATAGAGGCAAGGATTATATAGTAAAAGCTGGTACAATTATACTTGTATGTAACACAGCAGTTCAAATTATGCAATCATTTACATGGAATCTACAGCTTGTTGAAGAAGGCGCTGAAAGTACCTCAATACTTGCTTCAATTGCATCTCCATTTGCTGTTTTACTTATTCCTTTAGGTTTTGGTGTATGGCAACTTGCAGCAGCATCTATTACAGGATTTATTGCTAAAGAAAATGTTGTAGGTACTCTTGCAGTTGTTTATGGTTTTACAAACTTTATTGATGAAGATTTTGCTGTTATTGGTAGTGGTAACACACAAATAGCAACAGTAATGGGACTTACAAAAGTTGTTGCTCTTGCTTTCCTAATGTTCAATCTTTTCACTCCTCCATGTTTCGCAGCTATTGGTGCTATGAACAGTGAATTGAAAGATAAAAAATGGTTATGGGGGGCTATCGCACTTCAATTTGGTACCGGTTACACAGTTGCATTTGCAGTTTATCAGATAGGTACACTTATTACTACAGGTAACCTTGGCAGAGGATTTATCCCAGGTCTTATTGCAGTAGCATTGATGATTGCATACTTGGTTTACCTTATACACAAAACAAATAAACAGATTCAATCTGAATACAAATTATAAAGCTTAAAAGGAGGTATCGGTATGACAGATTTAATCATATTGGCTTTGGTAACTGTGATTGTAGTTTTTGCCATGAGCTACATCATAAAAGCTAAAAAAAATGGAGCAAAATGTATAGGATGCTCCGCTTGCAGTGGATGTTCCTCTTGTGCAAATAAATGCAAAAATAGTTGTCCCGATGCCAAATAGAATATTAGGAGTGGTTTTAACCACTCCTTTTTATTTTATATATTAATTATAAAATAAAAAAGACAGATGGATAATTTCCAACTGTCTTTTTTGTTTATTTTGTACCGAAAATTCTATCCCCAGCATCACCTAGACCAGGAACAATATAACCATGTTCATTTAGCTTTTCATCTAGGGCAGCTACATATATATCAACATCTGGGTGTGCTTCTCTCAGTGCTTTTATACCTTCAGGAGCAGCGATAAGACCGAGAAACTTGATGTTTTTAGCGCCTCTTTCTTTAATTAGACGGATAGCATCGCAAGCTGAACCCCCAGTTGCAAGCATTGGATCTACTACGAAAACATCTCTTTCACCAATATCAGCTGGCATTTTGCAGTAATATTCAACAGGTTTAAGAGTTTCAGGATCACGGTAAAGACCAATGTGACCTACTTTAGCAGCAGGAATAATTGTTTGAACACCTTCAACCATACCAAGACCAGCACGAAGAATTGGAACTATAGCCATTTTTTTACCTTCAAGCATTTTGCATTCAGCGGTAGCAACAGGAGTCTCTACTTTAACATCTTTAAGAGCCAAATCTCTTGTTGCTTCATATGTGATAAGTGTAGCTAATTCGCTAACTAATTCTTTAAAGGCTTTTGTACCTGTGTGTTTGTCACGCATGATAGCAACTTTGTGCTGTACCAGTGGGTGATCCATAACCATTGTTATTGCCATTTTTTACTTCCTCCAAATTAACATTCTTCTAAAGCTTTGATTTTATCAATACGTTTTTGATGACGTCCACCTTCGAATTCTGTGGTTAAAAATAAATCAACCATTTCACATGCAAGGCCTGGTCCTACTACTCTACCACCCATAGCAAGTATGTTGGCATCATTATGAAGTCTAGTGTATTTTGCACTGAAAGTATCAGAGCAACAACAAGCTCTTATACCTTTTACTTTGTTTGCAGCAATAGAAATACCAACACCTGTACCACAAAACAAAAGCCCCTTTTCTGCTTCTCCGGATATAATTTTATCACAAGCAAGTTTAGCCATATCAGGGTAGTCAACACTATCAGTTGAGAATGTTCCGCAGTCTATGTACTTAACATGGATATCATCAAGATGTTTTTTTACTTCTTCTTTCAATAAATAGCCACCATGGTCAGCTGCTAAAACTATCATTGCTTTTCCTCCATTTTTTCTTTCATTTCTCTTTCAGCCTGAGAAAGTCTCAGGTAGCTAGGTGATAAATCAAAATGAGTTTTTGCTCCATTGAGCTCGTATTCTTTTTTAGCGATAATGCAAGCCCCCATAGCTATACAAGGCATTTCAATGTTATTGAGCTTCACATTAGAAAATTCGCCATAAGTATTATAACATAAAGTTTTGCCATCTCCAATAAAAAATACACTTTTTTTTGTGTTTTTAATATATTCTTCGATAACAGAAACATTATCACAAAAATCATCAACAACTACTTGATTATTATCTATTATACATCCGTAAATTTGTCTGCGTCTTGCATCAAAAACAGGAATAATAATACCATCAAGATCAACTGATTTTGCCAAAGCTTTTAAACTTGATACTCCAATACAAGGTGTATTATTTGCACTTGCCATTCCTTTTATTACAGCAAGGCCTATACGAAGTCCCGTAAAAGAACCAGGACCGATAGTAACAGCATATAAATCTATATCTTTTGGTGTAAATCCGCATACTTTTAAAGCACCATCAATCATAGGCATAAAATTTTGTGAATGTGTTGTATTTGTTGCTTGTACTGCTGTATATATAATTTTTTCATCATTCATTATGCAAACGCTGCTTTGTTTAGATGAGCAGTCAACACCTAAAATTACCAATTGCAATCAACTCCTTCTATAGTAATCCTTCTAACTGTATCATCCAGTTTCTCGAATATAACTGTTATGTTATTGTCTGTGAAAAAATCTGAAATATTTTCACTCCATTCAATGGCCAATATTCCATCATAGTCTAAATAATCATCAAATCCTATGTTAAAAAGCTGATCTTCATTTTCTATTCTATACATATCAAAATGAAAAAGGCTAAGTGGTTTGCCATGATATTCATTTACAATTGAAAATGTTGGACTTGTGATTTCTGCTTTGATTCCAAGACCATTACAAAGACCTTGGGTGAAAGCTGTTTTTCCCATTCCTAAACCACCAATATAAAACAGAATATCATGATTTTTTAATTTTGATGCAAGTTTTTCTGCAAGAGCAATAGTTTCTTCTTTTGAATTTGTTATAAAGCTGTTCAATGTGAATTCTCCGTAATTTTCTAATAATAAATATAATAACATAAAAATTAAGATGAGAAAAGTGTAATATTTATTACAATGTTGTAAAATATATGGTATATTAATTATAGATATGTTTTAATAATATATAATAATGTATAGGAGTTTTATTTTGAGTCGATTTAAGCAAATTATAAAAGAAACTGATTTAGTATTTATTGCAATTTGTTGTACATGCAGCGGTTTATCGGTTTTTTCTATGTTTTCAATATATAAACACACATCACTTCTTGATGATTTTAGACCGGTTATAGTACAGCTGGGTGCAAGTATTATTGGGCTTTTACTTGGTTTTTTGATTTCACTTATAGATTATAAAGAGTTATGTGAATTTTGGAAAATCCACATGGCTATTTGTTGTGGACTTATGGTTCTGTGTATGTTCATAGGATATGCTCCTCCAGGTACTACAAATAAGGCATGGATAAAATTGCCATTAGGGCTATCTCTTCAGCCAAGTGAACTTTTAAAAATAAGTACAATACTCACGTTATCAGAGTTTTTTGAAAAGAATAAATACACAATAAATGAGGTTAAAACTCTTGTTAAGCTTATTGGTATAGCATTTGTACCTTTACTTTTTGTTTTGATTCAAAAAGATACTGGAACACTTCTTATTTATATTGTGATGATAGCTTGTATGTTTTTTGCAGCAGGAATTAGCTGGAGATTTATTGGAATGTGTACGGCTGGTGGCATTATAGCTCTGCCAATTTTATGGTTCACAGATAAAATAGATGTGTATCAAAAAAACAGAATACTTGCACTTTTTGCTCCAGAAAAATATTCTTCAGTGTTATGGCAACAAAATATGGGCAAAATTTCGATAGGTTCTGGAAGAATTTTAGGTAAAGGTTTTTTGGTTGATAACCATAATGCGACACCGCTGGCATATAATGATTTTATTTTCTCTTATATAGCAGAAAGTTTAGGCTTTTTAGGAACAGTTATGTTGCTTTTGCTCATTTTGTTTTTATGGATGAGAATACTTTCTATAGCTCGTCGCAGTACCGATAGCCGGGGTTCTCTTATTTGTGTAGGAATTTTTGGTATGTTAATGGCTCAGACTGTTATCAACATAGGAATGAACTTATCCCTACTTCCAGTTATTGGTGTTACATTGCCGCTTTTTTCAGCTGGTGGTACTAGTGTTGTAGTTGTTTATTGTGCAATAGGACTGGTTTTAAGTGTAGCTAGACATAATCCAAAGAATTTATTTAATTCATGGATGCAATGAGCTTAAATAATACAAATAATGAAAATGATGAACAAAAAGATTAGTATTCAGGATAAAAATGGAAACAACACTTAAAATTATTGAATAGGCTGAATAATGCATGGAAACATTTGAAAATTGACTTGTATAAATCTGAACACTATGGCAACTCATTGTTATAAAAATATAAAAGGAAATTATTATATAAGCATAATTGATGGAAAACTTCGAAATAATCTTTCTTTCATGACTTTTTGTTATAACGATTTATGTCGCGTTTCCAACTACCGATATAACTATAGTTGATATTAAATAATAATTTAATATTTTTAAATCAGTAATCTTAGGCTATATTTTTGTAGTTAATTAACTTGAAATAATGACTTGACGAACGATAGTCAAAAATATGAAAATAAAAATTTATACTTATGGTGGTTAATGACTTTTTCTGAATATAATGAAAAACTAAAATTATGTTAATTTTTCATATAAAATAGAAATAACATTACCAAAAACTTAAATTTTGAAATTATGTTTAATTCTTACTATTATATTATTGTTATGAATTAAAAGAATTCGAACATATTATAGTTATAATGAAAAACGTATATGAAAAAATAATTAAAAGTATAAAAAATGTAGTATTG
>JAHHTS010000003.1 GCA_020024475.1 Oscillospiraceae bacterium | reverse complement strand
TACTTAAATTTTATTTAAAACATATTATAATAATTTACCACAACACTAAATTATTATATAAAAAGCGCTCTCGTTAAGAGAGCGCTTTTATTACATATTTGCTTTTTTAGCTTTAAGCTTTTTAACTTTATTTTCTGATTCGATAGCAAATACAACCAAACCAACAAGTGTTGCAACATAAGGAATTGCTGTAATAAACTGGCTTGGTACAGAAAGTGACTGTAAAATATTTGCCATAGCGTCAAACATACCAAATAAGAAAGCTGCTATTGTTGTACCAACAGGTGTAGCATTACCAAGGTTCATAGCTGACATACCAATAAAACCTTTACCTGCTGTCATACCACGGCTAAAGAATTGTACATAGCTCATTGACAATGAGATACCACCAAATGCACAGAACAACCCTGAAAGTGCCATTGCTTGGAACTGCACTTTCTTAACATTAACACCAACTGATTCAGCAGCATGTGAATTTTCACCAACAGCTCTAATTCTAAGACCAGTTGCTGTCTTATATACAATAAAATATACAATAGGAACACAAACCCATGCGAAATATGTCATAAAGTTCTGACCAGAAATAATTTCTCCAAGAAGTGGAATATCTTTAACAAATGGAATATCAATAAAAGGCATCGCACAAGAGTCAAGCGATGAAGAAATTCCCTTTTCGCCTGCTGCCAAGAACAACGCAAAGACTGTACCACCTGCTGCTATTGTATTGATTGCAAGACCAGCAAGATAAATATTAGCTTTTAGTTGAACTGCCATATAAGCAAGGAACAATGCCAACAAAACACCTGCAACTACAGCTGCAATGAAACCTGCCCACATACCAATTGTTGTAGCTTTTGCAGAAACTGATTGGTAAACATCAGAACCATATTTAACATCACCAATAAATGCTTTTTTTACAAATGCTGAAACAACAACACCTGTAAGAGCACTAGTAAGCATTGTACCTTCTAGTGCCAAGTTCATAATACCACACCTTCTTGCCATAAGTCCGCCTAGAGCTGCAAAAAGAATAGGTGTTGTTACACGAAGTACTGATGCAAAAAATGCAGGAGTGAATAATAAATCAAAAATACTAGAAATAAGTTCCATTATTTATCCTCCTTTTCAGCAAGTTCTTTTTTTGCATTATTAACAATAAGTTTATGTTTGTATTTTGACAAGAACATTTCTGCAGCAACAAACATAATAATAAGACCTTGAACAACATCAACAAATTCTACTGGAACATCAGAAACACGGTTCATCGCATCAGCACCAGTTCTCATGTATGCAAGGAAAAATGCTGCGATTGGAACAAGAAGCGGGTTGTTTTTAGCAAGAACGCCAACGAGAATACCGTCAAAGCCATAACCTGGTTGCATACCATACCAAATAAATCTATCATATCTACCAAGCATTTCAACAGCGCCACCCATACCAGCGATACCACCACCTATAAGCTGAGTTGCCATTGCAACGCTTAAAACTGAAATACCTGAATATTTTGCAAAGTTTTCATTTGCACCAACCATTCTAATAGAGTATCCCCATTTTGTTCTATAAATAAAGAAATACATAAGAACAGCAACAATAACCGCAATAATTATGCCTGTGTGCAGACGCATACCAGGAATTGGTCTTGAAAGCTGTGCCTGTTTTGGTATTGGGAATGATGACTGCTGACCTGAAGCCACATCTCTCATTTTATAATAAAGTATGTAGTCTGAAACTTTAAGCAAGATATAGTTCATCATAATAGATGAAACAACTTCGTTTGCTTTAAATTTAACTTTGAGTATAGCTGGGATAAATGCTGCTGCTACACCAGCTAAAATACCAATAAGTATACCAACCACCTGAAGTGGAAGTCCTGACCATGTTGTATTTGAAATCACAAACCATGTGCAAAGGTTAGCACCAATAAGGAAAGCACCCTCACCAACCATGTTAAACTGGTTTGCTTGATACATAATACATATTGCTGTACCAGTAAAAATAAGTGGAGTCATAACTTCAATAATATTACTGATACGAGATTTTCTCTGCAAAGGTCCAATAAGAAAAGCTTTGATAGCTTCAACTGGATCTTCACTTACAAGTGAAATAACTATAAATGCAAGGCCCAAAGCAAGGAGGATTGCAACAAAAGTTTTGAACACTTCAAAACGTCTTTCTATCTGTTTACTTGTCATATGCTACCCTCGCAATCTCTTCTGGTGTCTGTTTTTTAACTCCCAGCATATATTCACCAAGTTCCATATCATCAATAGCTGATGCATCTGGAATATATGCTGCGATTTTGCCTTCATTCATAACTATAAGGCTATCTGAAAGTTCAAGAACTTCATTAAGGTCTGCGGAAATGAGGAGAATTGCTGCGCCCTCATCGCGTAGTTCTACAAGTCTTTTGCGAATAAACTCTGTTGCGCCAACATCTATACCACGTGTAGGCTGATTTGCAATAACAACTTTTGGATTACCAGAAAATTCACGAGCAACAACAACTTTCTGCATATTACCACCTGATAACATTTTTACTGCAGAATCTCTGTCATCACATTTTATAAGGAACTCTTTAATGAGGCGGTCTGTAAGGTCATTAATTTTCTTGTTATCCAACAACAAACCTTTATTAAATTCTTTTTTATAATATCTATCTGAGATCACATTGT
Organism: Oscillospiraceae bacterium; assembly: GCA_020024475.1. Lineage (GTDB taxonomy): Bacteria > Bacillota > Clostridia > Oscillospirales > Ruminococcaceae > RGIG3102. The sequence goes on along the minus strand of JAHHTS010000003.1, from coordinate 57,403 downwards.
CTTTAACACCACTAGTTGCAGCAACACCATATGTCATACGGTCCTCTGAAACATGTGATACGCCAAGTTCTCTTATCTGACGGATTTTTTTGCCTTTTATATCTACATCATTTACGGTAATTGTACCATTTTGGTAGCTGAGCAAGCCTGTAATTGCTTCACTAATTTGGCTTTGTCCATTACCTTCAACACCTGCAACACCAAGGATTTCTCCTTTACGCACTGAAAAACTAATATCATTTACAATGGTTTTACCAGAATCAGCTACTATCTTAAGGTCTTTAACCTTGAGAACTGCTTCTTTTGGTTGAGCAGGCGTTTTTTCAAGTTTAAGAATAACATCACGACCAACCATCATGCGTGACATTTCTTGTTCAGTAATATCACAAATATTTGCTTTACCAACACTTTTGCCAAGGCGCAAAACTGTCATACGATCACATAATTCTTTAATTTCATTTAATTTATGACCGATAAAAACAATTGTATGTCCCTGATCACGCAAATTCTTAAGCTCTACAAATAGTTCTTTTGTTTCTTGTGGAGTCAGAACAGCAGTAGGCTCGTCAAGAATAAGTATTTCTGCTCCACGAACCAATGCTTTAATAATTTCGACTTTCTGTTTGAAACCGACTGGCAAATCCTCAACTTTTGAACGAGGGTCAACCTTTAGGTTATACTTGTCTACAGCTTCTTGTGTGATTCTTACTGCTTCTTCAAAATCAAACAAACCATTTTTTTTAGGTTCCATACCAAGCACTACGTTCTCCGCAACTGTTAAAGAAGGAACGAGCATAAAGTGCTGATGAACCATACCTACACCATGAGCAATGGCTTCTAAAGGGTTACCGATTTTAACTTCCTGTCCCTTGATATAAATATGACCTTCTTCAGCTTGTTCGATGCCAAAGAGGATTTTCATTAATGTAGATTTGCCGGCGCCGTTTTCTCCCATCAGCGCATGAATTTCGCCTTTATTAACAGATAAAGTTACTTCCTTATTTGCCACAAAACCATTTGGGTAAACCTTAGTAATTTTATCCATAAGCAAAATTTCTTCTGGCATATTCCTCACCTCACTAAAATAAATTCTGTAATTACTATTGTACTAAAATTTACACCAGTTGTAAACAAAAATCTATTTTTTGTCAGTTTTTGTACTTATTTTGAAAATTTTAGTTAAAAAAAAAATGCTATAAGTAAAATCAGGCAACACTAATTAAGTGTTGCCTGATTTTTGTGTTAATTAAATCACAATATACTTACATAAGTTTATATAAGTTTATATTATTTAGCTGATTCAACCAAATCATTGATTTCTTCTGCTGACATACCGTAAGCTGATTTAACGCTGATTTCACCAGAAATAAGTTTTTCTTCAATAGCGTCCATTTCTGCACGAATATCTTCGCTAACGAGTTTCTGATAGTTTTCATTTTCAGCAATGCCGCAGCATTTTTCTGGCATACCGAACCAAATTTGTGGCTGCCATACGTATTTACCGTTAATCATATCTTCAAGAACCATGTAGATTGACTGACCTACATTTTTGATTGAAGATGTAATGATTGAGTTTGCAAGTTCTGGTTTGCTATCTTTAAAGAATTCATACTGGTCTGAGTCAACACCAATACCAATTTTGCCTTTTTCCATAGCTGCTTCCAAAGCACCGTTACCTGCTCCACCTGCTACAGCATGTACGAAGTCTGCTCCTGCTGTGATTGCTGCATTACCAAGTTCTTTACCTTTTGTAGCATCTGTGTAGTTCTGTACGTAAGAAACATTAACTTTGATATCTGGGTTTACATATTGAGCACCCTGAATGTAACCAACAAGGAAGTCATGTACAACTGGAGCTTCCATACCGCCTACGAAGCTGATAATGCCTGTTTCAGACATTTTAGCTGCCAAAGCACCTGCAAGGAAGTCTGATTCGTTTGCTTTGTAGCAAAGGAACTGAACATTTTCCTGTTCATTAACTTCAACTGGTTCGTCATAGATGATAAATGTTGTGTCTTTGTAGTTAGCTGCATTTTCTTTGAGCCATGCAGTTGCCTTACCAAAGCCGAGATTCTGGCTGATAACTATATCATAACCATCTTCTGCAGCTTCCTGCATTGTAATTTCAGTTTTTGAATAATCCATGCCGAATTCAACACATTTGTATTCAATACCGAGTTCTTTTTCTGCTTTCAAGAGACCTGCGTTAGCTGAGTCATTGAAAGATTTGTCGCCAAGGTTTGTAACGATAAGCTGGACTTTAAGTTTGTCGTCGCCTTGTTTATCATCAGCGCCTCCTTGGTCTTGTTCGCCACCGCCACAAGCTACTAATGAAAATGCCATTACGCCAGCGAGTACCAATGCAAATAATTTTTTCATTGGAAAATTCCTCCTAAAATTTGTGAATAATCACTTTTTAATAGGGACTTATTTATCCCTCTTTAAGACCAATTATATATCAATGATTTATCTTTTGCAACACATAAATTTTATAAATTTTATATAATTTTTATAATTTTTGTGAAAAATACATAAATTTATCTAAATAATTTGTTAAATACTTACATTTATAATTATAACAAAATTATTACAAAGTAATTATTGATAAAAAAAACATTTATGTTACAATTATATACATAATAAACTTTAGGGAGATTTACCATGTCAGATGTTTTTTATAATCTGGGTTATAGCATAGTTGTTGCTGTACCTATTCTCATTGCTCTTTTGTGTGTTATGCGAATTAGAAAAAATCGTTCTGAAATAAAAAAACTAGAAAATCAGAACAAAGAACAATAGCCTAAGATTCTACTTTTAATTATATTTTTTATGAAGTTATATTTTGAAATTTAACAAATGTCTTACTAAATGGCTATATTGTAATATAAAAGAGAATGGAGTTTATCAAAATGCTATAAACTCCATTCTCTTTTATAAATTCTTATAAACTAATAAAATATATTTATTTTTATCCTGCAAGAAATACATACATAATAGTGAAAAGTAATGATTCATATCATCATTTTATCTTATTTACAAACACTTCAAAATTATAAGTTAGTTAAACTATAACTTGAAATCACATATCCGTCGCTAGCCAACCTTTTTACTAGCACTAACATAAATAAAATAATCAATAATAAATTTAAAAAAATATTTTAATCTTTATCTGTTATTACAATGAGAATACTCCCTTTTTCCACTGTAATATCTACTGTTTCACCTATAAATTCATTGCTGGTGCCTATTGGATAATAATTTGTCATCGTATAATTGTCAAGTGGGTATTTTGCACCTTTAATTGAAACGCCTTCAGCTACTTCTCCTATAGAAAATATTGAAAAGAATTTTCCTTTAATATCGGGAATACTTATTTTTCCATTTTCTACAACCATTAGTTGACTATATTTATCAATAGCTGTTGCATTAACTCTATTTTTAGAGAAGAACAATAAAGTTTGTATATTAGCAATTGTGTGTTCTATTCGCTTTCCACCAAGAACACCCCGCAAGAGTACATCTGTAAAACCGTTTTCAATAGCATATCTAGCTACATAATATGTGTCTGTATCATCTTTTATAACTGGTAACACTTTTACCGAAATATCAGAATTTTCAGGCGGACTCGATGAATCAAAGTCGCCTATGATTAAACTAGGCTTTATTCCATGTTTTTCAGCATTTTGCCATCCTTTATCCGCACAAATAACAAAATCTGTATCTTTTATCATATTTTCAAGTGGAAAATCCACATCTACTGCACCGATTATAACACAGCGTTTCATCACAATTCCCAGTCCTTTATATCTTTTTGTCTGTCATACAAAGTTTTGTAACTTTCATATCGTGATATAGCGATATTTCCTTTGTCAACAGCTTCTTTTACAGCACAACCTTTTTCTCCAGTATGGGAGCAATCACGAAATTTACAATTATCTATGTATTTGCTAAATTCCACAAATGCATGTTGTAGATTATCCTTTGAAATAAAATTATCATAATCAAGTTCTACTGATGAAAAACCAGGTGTATCAGCGACCATACAATCTTCCATAGGGAAAATTTCTACCTGTCGGGTTGTATGCTTACCTCTTCCAAGCTTCTTACTTATCCGTCCTGTTTCTAATTTAAGATGTGGGAACAACTTATTTAAAAGTGTACTTTTGCCAACCCCGCTATTACCTGAAAAAGCACATAATTTACCCTTCATAAGTTCTTTGAGTTTTGCAAGCTGTTCTTGGTCATTTTCACCTGTAAAAAAAACAGGGTAACCTACTTTTGTATAAACATCATGAACATATTTATATTCTGCTATATCAGTTTTTGTTATTACCACTGCAACATCTACACCTTTGTGCCGAGCTATTGCACACATTTTATCAATTACAAGAAAATTAGGTGTTGGCTCCATTGTAGAAACAACCAGTATCATCAAATCAAGATTTGCGAATGGTGGTCTTACAAATTTATTCTTTCTTGGGTAGATTTTAGAGATAATTTTAGTGCTTCCATCATCCTCAAAATCAACTATATCCCCCGCAAGCGGAGAAAGGGAAAGATTTCTAAACTTTCCCTTTGCTTTACATTCTATTACTTCATTTCCTGATTTAACATAGTAAAAGCCACCTATGCTTTTCAAGATAATATTATCCGTCATATAACTCCGATTATTTATATACTATAAAATTTATTATTAATCATTAGTTCCTTCACTACTACCACTATTCGAGTCTACTCCAGGTGTTACGGTTGGAGATGAAGGTGTTGGTCGTATTGGATTCAAATCTGGGCATTGTGTATTAAGATGTTCCGAGCCATGCAAAGGGCATCTCTCCGGACATGTTTCTTTTCCATGATTAGCCTCGCCACACAATTCGCAAATATGGTCTTCTGTCAAGTGTTCTTGGGATTCGCAGATTTCGCATTTAGGATGCTCTGTATGATCTGTTGAACCACAGACTGGACACCTGGGTTTGCCGGATGAAATAACCAAACTTACACCACCTCCTGCAATAAGTTTTGTACCTGCTTCAGGTGATTGTTCAAGAATTGTTCCTTCTGGTGCATCAGACTCACGATATGAGTAAGTGCTTACTGTAAGGTCATTTTTTGCAAGCACCTTTCTAGCTTCATCAAGTGATGGCAAACCTTTTACATTTACAACGCTTACCATGTTTTTATTTTCAGTGCCATTACCCAAAGAAATATATAATGTTACTGTATCGCCAGAATACACAACACTACCTGCCTCTGGTACTGTTTTAACGATATTTCCCATTTTTATGTTTTTATCTTCAACCATTTTTACGGATACATTTACATCCATTTCACTAAGAAGCTTTTCGGCTTCACTTCTTGAATAATTTTCAAGTTTAGGAAGCTGACTACTCTGCGGTCCTTTGCTTACTTTAAGTTTTACAGTACCGTTTTCTTTGATTGTCTTAGGTGGCTTAGGTGATTGTGAAACAACTGTTCCCTCAGCATATTCACCTGAATATATATATTCAATGTCGTACTTAAGTTCATAGTTTGAATTTTTAACATCAGCTTCTGTCATACCTTTAAAATTAGGCAACTCAATATCAGCGTGTGATGTAAGCAATGGGTTTCCACTTGTTTTAAATATTATGAATATTGCAATAAGTGCGCTTACTGCAAATGCAGCTGTTATTCCCGCCATAACTGGCAATGTCATTCGGAAGCCTTTTTTGACCTTTACATTACTTTTCTTTTTCTTTTCTGTCAATTTATCCACCATTACTGTCTGTGTTTTATCATCTACACCATATGAAAATACGATAGCAGGATTTTGCTTAAATTCATTTATATCTTTCAGCATTTCGTTCGCTGTCTGATATCTATCAATAGGTTGTTTTTCGATTGCTTTCATGACAATCTGTTCAAGCCCTTTTGGAATTGTATCTACAATTTCAGTTGGTTTTTTAGCTAAATCTGATACTTGCTTCATAGCAACTGAAACAGCAGAATCTGATACAAATGGTAATGTACCAGTTAGCATTTCATACATCATTATACCAATGCTGTAAATATCACTGCGACCATCACTGTTTTTTCCTTTTACCTGTTCAGGGCTTATATAGTGAACTGAGCCTATTGCTTTATCTGTTACAGTCTTTTGATTTGCGGTTGATAGCCTAGCAATGCCAAAATCCATTATTTTAAGTGTTCCATCACGAAGAAGCATAATATTCTGTGGTTTTAAATCACGGTGAATTATGCCGTTTTCATGTGCGTGACTGATAGCAGCAAGTATTGTACTTGTAAACTGTACTGTTTCTTGCCATGTAAGTATTTTTCTGTTATCAATATATTCTTTTAATGTGATACCATCAATATATTCAACTACAATATATTTTTCAGTGTCTGTAATATTTACATCAATAACTTTAATAATGTTTGGGTGGTCTAGAAGTGAAATTGCCTTGCTTTCGTTTTTGAATCTACGAACAAGCTCCTCATTTTCAAAAAACTCTTCCTTCATGAATTTTATTGCCACCGTATTGCCGTTGGTAGTGTCTACTGCTTTGTAGACGTTTGACATACCGCCAACTCCAATAAGCGAAATAATATCATATCGGTTATCAACTTTTTTGCCTATAAAACTATTTTCCATATGTGATTAAACCTTTCTACACTAATACTCCATTACAACAGCTGTTATATTGTCGCTGGCATTGTTTCCCAGTGCTTTTTCTATTAGTTTTGATGGTATATCATAAAAATTATTATCACCAACCAAAATTTCAAGTTCATTTAATGAAACAAAATTTGTCAGTCCATCAGATGTACAAAGAACTCTATCGCCTTTTTGTAATACTACTTCACTTATATCTATATCAACCTCATCATGAACACCCACTGCACGTGTTATAAGATTTTTTTGAGGATGAACTGCCATTTCTTCTTCCGTAATAGCACCTTGTCTATAAAGTTGCTGTACGATAGAATGGTCCTCAGTTATAAGAGTTAATACTCCTCTACGAAAAACATACACTCTACTATCACCTACATTGTAAACAGTACAAATATCATCTTTAACAGTTACACCTGAAATAGTAGTACCCATTCCTTTTAATTTTTCATCTTTTTTTGCCATTATATATATTTCTTTACAAGCATCATCAATAGCACCAAGAATCGTTTCTTCAGGGTTCATAGCAGTATTATTATTTCCAGCAAAAAGATGTTCTTCGATAGTTTTACAAAGATACTCGCTTGCCACACTGCCACCATTTGCTCCGCCCATGCCATCCCGCACGAAACCAAAGCACACCCCGTTTGCCAATGTGCCTGCCAAATATCTGTCCTGATTATCAGGGCGCTTATATCCTTTGTCTGATTTACCGACAATTCTCATAACTCACCTGTTTTCGTTTCTAAGCTGTCCGCAAGCCGCTGAAATATCCTGTCCCAGTCGTCTGCGAATTGTTGCATTTACATGAAGATTAAGAAGTTTTTTTTGAAACGCCCTTATAACCTTGTCATCACTCTGTGTGTACGGAGAACCGTCAACAGGATTGATTGGTATAAGGTTTACATGACTTATCATACCCTTCAATAACTGTGATAGTCTTTGTGCGTCTTCATCTGTATCATTTACACCTTTAATCATTGAATATTCAAATGATATTCTTCTGCCTGTGGTTTTTGTATAATCACGACAAGCCTGCAATAATTCTTCAACGCTATACCTATTGGTTATCGGCATTGTAACTTTGCGTTTTTCTGTTGTTGTTGCATGAAGTGAAATAGAAAGTGTTATTCCAAGTTTAAGCCTTGCCAAATCGTAAATTCTAGGAACAATTCCACAAGTAGAAAGGCTTATATTTCTTTGACTTATATTTTTGCCCTCTGGTGAAGAAATAATCTTAATAAATGAAATAGCGTTGTTAAAATTATCAAGTGGTTCTCCTATACCCATCATGACAATATTTGATACTCGTTCACCTATATCTTTTTCAGTGTGATAAAGCTGCTCAAGAATTTCACTAGCAGTCAAATCTCTCACTTTACCATGCTGTGTAGAAGCACAAAATGTGCACCCCATTCTGCAGCCTACCTGACATGAAACACAAATGCTGTTTCCATGTTCATATCTCATAAGAACTGTTTCTACACAGTTTCCATCTTCTAGCTGATAAAGATATTTAATTGTTCCATCAACAGAAACCTGCTTCTTTCTAATTGAAAGTTTGGTAATGTTACAATCATCTTTCAAACGTTGTCTAAGTGCTTTTGAAAGATTAGTCATATCATCAAAACTATCTACATTTTTTTCATGAAGCCATGTATAAATCTGTTTTGCTACAAAATGTTTTGCACCAATTGACTCTACATATTCATTTAATCCAGAAAGCTGTAAACTTTTTATATCTATTTTTTCCATTTTACCACACTTTTTCCAATACTGCTATAAAAAATCCATCACATTTTGACTTATGTGGTAAAAATGTAACCATATCATTTTCATTAACTGCGCCTTCAATAGGGCAGTTATGCGAAACAATGTGAAAATTTTCATTTTCAGCAAGGAATTTTTCTATTTGTTGTTGATTTTCTGATTTATTTATCGTACATGTAGAATATATAAGTCGACCACCTATTTTTACATATTTAGAAGCGGTTTTCAAGATATCATGCTGCAATTTATAAAGTTCATTCACATCATCTAACTTTTTATATCTTAAATCAGGCTTTTTAGGAATAATTCCGATTCCTGAACACGGAACATCGCAAATAACTACATCCTGACCTACCAAGCATTCACGATATTTTTCACCATAATTTTCCACTGTAATGATATTGTCGAAACCAAGTCTTTTAGCTCCATCATTTATCAAAATATGTCTAGAATGGTTAGGATCACAGCTGATAATTGAGCCTGTATTTTCAAGATAAATACCTGCCGCAAAACTTTTTCCTCCAGGTGCGGCACATAAATCAAGTACTCTATAGTTTTTCTTTATTTGTGCTGTGCTAACCGCATACCGGCTAGTAATTCCTTGTACAAAAAAATATCCGTCAACAAATCCAGGAAATTTCGTAACATCTCCATGTGACTGAAGTTCAATACAATTTTCAAAAACCGTATTTATATATTTTACTCCCGCATCATCAAGAAGTTTTCTAAATTCATTTGCTGGTATTTTTGTTGTATTTATATTTATATTTAGTATTGGTGGATTAAACATAGCCGCGAATATTTCTTCATACTCATTTGGATAATCCGCCATAACTACTTCTGCAATCTGTTCGCTAACCGAGTAGATAGTACAGATTCTTTCTTTTTCGCTATTAAAAACAGCATTTTTTATATCAAAATTTGCCGATTTTCTCAAAACAGCATTAACCAAGCCTTTTGCACTGGTCTTTTTAAACACTGAACACAGGCTAACAGCTTGGTTAATTGCCGCAAAAGTCGGCACGGAATTCATATATAATATTTGATAAAGTCCGCTTTGAAGTATTGCCAAAACTTCTTTATCAAGTTTATTAAGTGGCTTTTTAATAAACTGTTGCAAAATATAGTTCAAAGTAATTTTTCTTTCAATAGTACCATAGAACACTTTTGCCGCGAAAGACCTTTCCTGGGGAAGAAGTTTGTCACTCCCCCTCATTAAAGCAGAAAGAACAAGATTGGAAAAACCTGAATTTTCCACTTTCAGAAGGCCCTCTATCACAAGCTTTCTTTTTAAATCTTGTGCCATAAAACCTCTCTTTAATCTCTATCTCGTTGTCCAAAAATCAAGAACATACGCATTAACTGAGCCAATGAAATTGCAAGAGCTGCAACATAAGTCATTGCTGCTGCTTGTAAAACCTTTTCAACACCAAAAAGTTCATCATCTGTTATTGAGCCACTGATTGCAAGTGCATTTACAGCACGGCTACTTGCATTAAATTCAACTGGCAGTGTAACAAGTTGGAATAATGCGATAAGTCCAAACATAATAATACCAAAGTTTATAAGGTTGCTTGAATTGAATAAAAAGCCCATAAGAATAAGTGGGAATGAAAGCTGCGAACCAATCTGGCACACTGGCAAAATAGCTGTACGCCATTTTATAGGATTATAACCTACTGCATACTGTACAGCGTGACCCGCCTCATGTGCTGCAACACCGATTGCCGATACACTACTTGATGAATAAACTTTGTCTGAAAGACGAATAACATTATTTTTGGGATCATAGTGGTCTGTAAGATTTCCCGCAACTCTCTCTATTCTAACATTTCTTAAACCATTTGCATCAAGAATTCTTCTTGCTGATTCAAAACCTGTCATTCGACTATATGTTGAAACTTGTGAATATCTATTGAATGTTGAATTTACCTTATATTGTGCCCACAATGAAAAAATAATAGCAGGCATTACCAAAATAAGGTAATACATATCAAATCCGTAATAATATCTCCAAAACATTATAAAACTCTCCTTTAAAAATATTATAATTTATTTACTTTTAATATATGTTAATATATATTTTTGATAATTTGGTAAAAATAATTACAAAAAATTGAGGAAATTTTATAACACTAAGTCGCCTTTTTTTAATCTACGACCCGCTGCCCACGCTGTCCCTTCCATAGCTTTGCTTCCTTCTGGTTGAACCATGTTTAGCTGTAATGCTCCATCCACCGCAGCAACCACAAGTGGTTTTGTAGAAATAATTTCCCCTGGATTGCCGAATTTTTCAATCATTTTTGCAGAAAGCACCTTAACTTTCTTTTCCTCATACACAAAATATGCACCTGGCCACGGATTTTGACCACGAATTTTATTGTGAAGAACAAGTGCAGGTATATTCCAATTAAAAAAAGCCATCTCTTTTGTAAGTGGAGGTGCAAGTGTAGCCTTAGAATTATCCTGAGGTGTACGAGTATAACTACCATCTATTACTTTTTCGATAGTTCTACTCAAGAACACTTTTCCTTTTTCGCTAACTTTATTAAAAAGTGATTCCTGTGTTTCTTCAAAATCAATATCGATAGGCAACACATCAATAATATCTCCAGTATCAAGTCCCTCATCAATATGCATAACTGTAACACCAGTCTGCTTATCACCATTTATAAGTGACCACTGTATAGGCGCTGATCCACGATATTTTGGAAGAAGCGACACATGAAGATTAAGACAACCATATTTAGGTACATCAATAACTGATTTTGGTAGTATTCTGCCATATGCGACAACCACAATCATATCTGGTGAAATATTTTTAATCACATCAGAATATTCACCTTTAAGTGTCTTAGGCTGATATACAGGAATATTATGTTGCAAGGCTAATTCTTTGACCGGGGGTGCAGTTATAATCTGTTTTCTTCCTACAGGTTTGTCTTCTCTAGTAAAAGCACCTATTATATTGTACCCATCGTTTATAAGTTGTTCTAGGCAGTCACGTGCAATGCCAGGAGTTCCCATAAAAAGGATTTTTGTATCTTTTTTATTCATAGTCCTCGTCCAGTTTCAATTTTTTAATTTCTTCCTCTGTCAAATCTTCATAGAAGTATTTTGCATTATCAAGAATTGTAACCCCATTAAGGTGGTCGTTTTCATGGCATATTGCACGAGCAAGCATGTCTTCTGCTTCAATTTCAAACCAATTTCCATATCTATCCTGTGCTTTAGCTTTAACATGTTTTGGGCGTTTAATTGCACCGTTTCTATTTGGAAACGAAAGACATCCTTCAAAAAGTGTAACTTCACCACTAGTCTCTAGAATTTCAGGATTAATAAATTCAATGATTTCCTGTGCATCTTCACCATTTTCATCTATAAATTCATCTAAAACAACAAAAACTCTGCGAAGCATACCTACCTGCGGTCCTGCAAGGCCAAGACCATTTGCTTTTAACATTGTTTCGCCCATATCATCAAGAAGTTGACCAAGTTTTTCATCAAACTGTGTAACTGGACGACATACTTTTTTCAAAATAGGGTCTCCGTCCTGAACAATATTTCTAATTGCCATAATAATTCTCCTTTATTCTTGTAATGGATTTATATTTACATAAATCGAAGATTTGTTTTCTTTATCTTTTAGATATATTTCTATCGCATTATTTAAAAATTCTCTAAAAACCGAGTTATTTTTACATTTTATGCTAAGTTTCCAGCGATAATTTTTGCTTACCATTGCTACATCAAAAGGCACTGGGCCTAACACAACAAGTGGAATTTTATATCCAGTAGACAATTTCTTTATTATCTCAAGAAAAGCTCTTGAATCCCTCGCAACATAGCTTTCATTTGTGTGAGTAAATGCCACTGTTACCATGGTGCAATAAGGAGGATATGTGTTAAGTTTTCTATAAGCAATTTCACTTTTATAGAAATCCTCATAATCTTGACGCGCTGCAAGCTGTATAGTGGGATTCTCCCCATCATAAGTCTGGATAATCGCTTTAGCACCCAAACTATGTCTACCAGCTCTTCCTATTACTTGTGTAATTAGATTAAAAGCTTGCTCATTAGAATTATAACCTGGATGATTAAGCATTGCATCTATACCAATCACACAAACCATATTAACATCTTCAAAGTCAAGACCTTTCGCAACCATCTGCGTGCCTATCAGTATATCATACTCTTTTTTACCGAAAGCTTCAAGCATTTCTTGATGTGCATCATTTTGTGATGTAGTATCTGCATCCATTCTTAATATGCGTGCCTGAGGAATAGCCTTGTGTATATATTCTTCTATATGTTGCGTCCCAAATCCCCTATATGAAATCTCTCCGCCACATATTGGGCAAGTTTCTACAACCGGATAAACTTTTCCACAATAATGACACATAAGTTTATTTTGCTGCTTATGTCTTACTAAGTTTACAGAGCAGTCGTCACATTTTATAGGCTGTTTACAATCTTTACAAACGCCAACGGTCGAATACCCTCGGCGATTAATTAGAATAATACTTTGTTTTTTTTCTAGTATATTTTCAGCTATATATCTTAAAACTACTTTTGATACTGGACCCGTATCACCTACTATTGCCTGCTGAGACATATCAATTATTTCTACTTTTGGAAGTGGCATATTAGCATAACGCTGAGAAATTGTATGAAGGTGATAAAATCCGTTTTGTGCTAGATAATAACTCTCTATGCTTGGAGTAGCGCTTGCAAGAACAAGTTTTGCGTTTGTTATTTTAGAAATATACTGTGCTACTCGCACTGCTGAATACCTCGGAGCCGACTCACTTTTAAAGCTTTTTTCATGTTCCTCGTCAATTATTATAAGCTGTAAGTTATGACAAGGTGTAAAGATTGCACTTCTAGTGCCGACTACTACTCTTGATTTTCCACTTTGTGCTTTATTGTATTGCAAAAGTCTTTCGGTCCGGTTTAACCTAGAATGAATAACACTAACTGTATCGCCAAAATACTCTTTTAGAAGTCTTATCATTTGAGGTGTAAGAGAAATCTCTGGAACTAAAACCATAGTACTTCCACCATTTGACAAAACTTTTTGAATAAGTTTTATAAATACCATGCTTTTTCCTGAAGAGGTTACACCATGAACAAGATGTGTTTTGTTATCATTAGCAGACATAATATCATCATAAACTTTTTGTTGTTGAGGTGATAAATCCACTCTGTCTTTACATTTTACAATATTATTGTATGCGAGAGTATTTTTATCTTGACTATGAGATATAATCGCTCCTTGTTTAATTAGATTATCAAGCACTATTTTTGTAGTTTGTGTAGACTGACAAATCTGTTTTGCATTATAAAAGCCTGATTTTAACAAATTATATACATTTTTTTGCTTTTCAGTTTTTATTTTTTCTTCGTCAAAATCTAAGTTGGCACTATAAACTATTTCACGATGTTGCACAAGCTGTTTTGATAAAGTTTTATCCTTAACCTTATAAAGTGCACCATAAGGAATAACTGTTTTTACTGCTTCATACCATGTGCAAAATGTTGTTTCTTTAAGATGCTTTATAAGAGATAAAGAATATGGTGTTATTGTGCTATCTTCATTTTTTACATCTATTATTTTTTTTAGTTTAGATGTGTCTTGTTTTTGTTCAACTGTGAGTACTATTCCTATTCTCAATTTATTACCTAAACCAAACGGAACAAGCACTATTGAGCCTGTTTTTATCTCATACTCAAATTCTTTTGGCACTATATAAGAAAATACTCTATCGAAATCAAGGGTGGCTTTATCCACCGCAACACCTGCTGTTAACATAAAGCCACCCCCTTTCTGAAAATTATTTTTTTCCATCAAAAATATCAATAATCGACTGTGAACACTGGTCAACATAATTATTCTCAACTATGTAATCATAGCTACTTTGAAATCCAAGCTCTTCGTTGGCTTTGAACAATCGCTGTTTGATTGTACCATCATCTTCAGTATTTCTTTCTCGCAGACGGCGTTCAAGCTCTTCTAGCGAAGGAGGAGCAACAAAGATTGTAAGTGCATCAGGATAAACCTTCTTAACATTTGCAGCGCCTTCAACTTCAATAACAAGGATTACAACTTTACCATTTGAAATTTTTTCTTCAATTTGACTTTTAAGCGTGCCATAGTAGTTGTTACAATACATTGTATGTTCAAGAAAATCACCTTTTGATATTTTCCCTATAAATTCCTGTGTTGAAAGAAATATATAATCAACTCCATCAACTTCATAAGGTCTTTTGGATCTTGTTGTTGCCGAAACACTCAGCACAAAACGCTCATCTTTTTTAAGAATAGCTTTTACCACTGTATCCTTGCCGCAGCCTGAAGGGCCTGAAATTACAACAAGGTTTTTTCCTATTTCACTCATCTTCTGTCTCCATAAATTTAATTAAGCTGTCGCCTGCTGAACCAAATATTCGTTCAGCTGAAAATGCACATATGATAATCTGATTTGTATCAGTAATAATTACAGTTTTTGTTTTTCTCCCATAAGTTGCATCAATAAGCATCTTATCCTGTTTTGCTTTTGATATCATTCTTTTTACAGGTGCGGAATCTGGACTTAACGCAGCCATAACTCTATCTTTATTTATCATGCTACCAAAGCCTATATTTAGCATTGCCATAATTTCACCTATTCAATATTTTGAATTTGCTCACGAATTTTTTCAATTTCAGCCTTAATTTCAACAACCATATTGGTCATTTCCAAATCATTTGACTTAGAACCTATCGTGTTTGTTTCTCTATTAAGTTCTTGAGTAAGAAAATCCAATTTTCTTCCCCGAGGTTCATTTGCGGAGAGTATTTTTCGATATTGTGAAATATGACTGTGCAATCTTGTAGTTTCTTCATCTACCGCTGCTTTATCTGCAAAAATTGCGGCTTCCGTAAGAATTCTTGCGTCGTCAATCTGCCTGTCCTGCAAAATCACTTGCAATTTATTATAGAGTTTTTCTCGATAGGCATCTGTTCTTCCCGGAGCAATTTCTTCGATTTTATTTACAATATTCTCAATTGTATCAAGGCGCATCATAACATCATCATAAAGTTTTTCACCTTCTGTTTTTCTCATTGAAATGAATTCTTCCATTGCTAAATGAAGCACCTGATTTATATCATTCCAAAGCATCTCGCTATCTTCTTCGTTTTTAACTTGTGTAAGAACACCTTCAAACTTTGAAATTGAAAGCACATCAGCATTATTTGGAAGACTTAAACTATCTGAAAGTGTCTGTAATGCATTGTAATAGCTTTTTGCAAGCATTACATCTGGTTCTATTTTTGTTTCAGATGCCTCAACTGCTCTAACCATAAGGCTAACTTCAACCTTACCTCTTGAAATCATACCCTGAACTTCTTTTTTTATCTTGTCGTCAAGAAATCCAAAAAAGCGAGACATTCTGCTGGAATATTCAAAGTATCTATGATTGACACTTTTCACTTCCACTGTTATATCTTTTCCGTGTAAAACAAGGTTTCCCTTGCCATAACCTGTCATACTATATACCATTTGAGTAACCCTCCGATTAATAGTATATTTTACACTATTTCCTTTTATTATGTCAATTAAAATTACAGCAAATAATATCTAAAATAAAGCTGAATTATTAAAAAGCTTTTGTTTCAATAGGATAAAACAAATTTAAAATTTTAAATTATATATACGAAAAACCACTCTGTTTTATCAGAGTGGCTGAAATTCTTTATTCTCCTTCGCAAGGTGTAAAAAGTAAATCATTAGAAATAACATCACCTTGTTTTTCAAAGAAAACTTTTTTATATCTCATAAAATCTGCATTATCCTTATTGAATGAAAACTTTGTTGCACCTCTTGCTTCTCCGTAAGCTACACTTGCTCGGATAAGCCCATCAAGAAATTGGTCACCTGGAGAAAGAATATCAAGCATCATTGTAATATCTCCGTCAATTCTAAAAAGCGACCAGCCAAATAGGTCTGCTCCATCTGAAAGCACATAACCTTCCATATTTCCTTCAAAACGGCCTCTATTTAGAAGGTCTATCACATCTTTCTCAATAATAGGTTTCATAGCATACATATTATTAGTCCTCTTTATTATTGTTTGCTCTTTTAACTCTTGTTGCTTTTTGAGCCGCTGCCTTGAGTGACTGAACTTCGATTGGCTTTAATTCTCTATATTTACCAGGCGCAAGCATACCAAGTTTCACGCTGCCTACTGATTTACGAGAAAGACGGGCAACCTCTAGCCCGACAGAATCACACATACGACGAATCTGGCGGTTCTTACCTTCTTTAATAGACATTTCCATAACTGTTCTATCATCATCTTCTGCTACAACTCTAATAACAGCAGGTAGTGTTTTGCTTCCATCATCTAGATAAACACCATTTGTAAGTGCGAGAATCTGTTCTTCTTCAGCTTTTGGGTGAACTGTTACACGGTACATTTTTGCTATTTGGTGCGATGGGTGTGTAAGAGCATTTGCAAGGTTTCCATCATTTGTAAGTAAAAGTAACCCTTCACTATCTTTATCTAGACGACCAACAGGATAAACTCTCTCTGGAATATCCCGAATAAGCTCCATAACTGTCTTTCTGCCCCTATCATCACGAACTGTCGTAATATATCCTCTTGGTTTATGAAGCATATAATATTTAAATTCTTTTTTCTTAGGTGCACGAATTGTTCTGCCATCAACTGACAAGGAATCTTCACGCATATCCATTTTATCACCGAGTTTTACTGGGTGACCATTAACTTTTACCCTGCCTTCCAGAATAATCTGTTCTGCTTGTCGGCGTGAACAAAGTCCCATATCCGCCATTGCTTTTTGAATTCTTGTATCTTTCATTTTTTCTCCGTTATTTATTAAATAGATGTTGATTCGCTATTTGTTGATGTTGATTCTTTTTTACCAGATTTTGAAATAAAACCTTCTACTTTATCCATTACATCTGGAACCATATTAAGCACACGGTCAACAGTCCGTCCACCTTCTGCAAGCTGAATAAGTCTTACATTTGTTCCCTGAATTACTAAAAATCCAATTGGTGTGATTGACGCACCAGATGAAGCAGCGCCACCAAAAAGGTCTTTTTGTTTTTGATTGGCGTAATCTGTTCCGCCTGAAACAAAGCCAAAAGTAATTTTTGATACTGGCAAAATTGTAACACCACTGTCAGTTTTGATTGGTGTACCTATAACTGTATTTGAATCTACTAATTCACGCATTTTACTAAGAGCATTTGCCATAATTTCCTGAATCGAATTATTTTTGTCCATGATTATCTCTCCTTTTCTGTGGCGATTTGTGCCTGTCTATTATTCTTTATAATTAACTTAAACTGTCTATAAGCAAAATATGCAGCTGAAAGAAGCAAAACTGGGCTTGTGCTTATTTTACAATAAAAATAAGTGCTTTCAGAATGTCTATTAGCAAAATCCGCAATAAATATTGGACTTTTGTAGTAAAACTGCATATTTTTCTGTAAAAACATACTCAAAGCATAAAAACCTGTTGTCGCAGCAGCATATTTTTGCTGAGTTTTCATAGGGTCATCATCATAAATTGGAACTGTGAAAGAAACATCACTAAATTTTATAGCTCTCAAAATTTTTTTCATTATGCCTTTGGCTGCCGAAATAATTTGTTTAACAAGTGAAAAAGTTAGTTGTATATCATCAAAAGGCTCAGGAAGCATAATTTTTTCCCTAATCTCTTCTTCCATTTTAACTTTATTTTTTTTACTGTGCTTTGTTTTTGAAACTTCTTTATTAAATATTGATTCTTCAACATTTTTTTCGATTTGATTGTTTTCTTTCTCTACGCACAAATTATCTTTTGAATTAATATCTTTCTCTATATTCGAAATCTGCTCATTTTTATTTTTTTCTTTTTCAGAATCATTCCTTATAAGTTTTTCATCAGATTGATAAACATCAAAATTGTTTTCAATAGTTTTTTCAACCTTAGAACTGTGAGTTTGTGCATTATCCTTATATGTTTTATTTTCTTCAAAATGTTTTTGTGACTGTCTTTGATTTTTTTTCTCTCTGTCTTCCACTGCTAAAATTTTTGGGAATGGAAAAAGCCTGAGCTTAAAAAAAGCTATATTCATTTTTATTATAAGGCTATCTTGTTTTGAGTATTCAATATAAAAATGTCTCGGAACAATTATTATCCAAACCAGTAGAAATAATATTGCTAGGATAATCCAGCCTATGACACTCAGAATTTTAAGCATCAAAGTCATATTTTTCTTCCCCTAAAGAAATATCGTTAGAAATTTGTACCGTCTCTTTTTCACTTTTGATTTTTGGCAAATCTGTTAAACTTGTCAATGAAAAATTTCTAAGGAAAACCGGTGTCGTTCTATAACTTATAGGTCTTCCAGGAATTTCAAGTCTTCCTGCTTCTTCAATAAGCCCTTTATGCAAAAGATTTTGCACACTTGAGTTACTATCTACGCCTCTAACTTGTTCAATAAAAGCTTTAGAAACAGGTTGATTGTATGCAATTATAGCCAAAGTTTCCATAGCTGCATTAGATAACGGTGAGTTTTTCTTCTCATTAAGTGCTTTATATACCATATCAGCTGTATCTTGATGGGTTACAAAAGAAACCGTACCACCATTTCTCACCAAAATAATGCCTGAATGTTCAGTGTTATATTTTTCTTCAAGAGTAGAAAATATATACTCCATCTGTTTATCATCAATTTCAATCACATTTTTCAGATTTTCAAAGGAAATTCCGTCACCACTGGCAAATATAATGGCTTCTGCTGACTGAATATTCTGTTCAATAGTCATAGTTTACCTTTTTTCCTTTCGTTGGAGTTCAAACTCTCCGCTGTCAGATAATTTTAATCTATGTGCGCGCATAAGCTCAAGTATAGCCAAAAACGTTGCCACTGCCTCGCTTTTGTTTTTCATACCTACAAACGCTGAGTGTATGTTATTGATATTCTTTTTTATTATTCCTTTTAAAAGAGAATAAATTCTTGAACTAACTGACACAACCGGTGTGCTGACAATTGGCTCGAATGTTTCCTGTTTTGGTGCTGTGCGAGCAAGACTTCTATCAGAAAGTCTTGAATATGCTTTTACCAGCTCCTCAACTGAATGTTGTATATCATAAGTGTAATCAAATTTGATTTCTTGTGTAGGTCTTGTAAAAATTCTATCGCCTACAAACATTTGTCTAAATATCCGTGCTGCTCTCTTCGCTTGTGAATATTCTATAAGCTGACCTTGAAGTTCTGCTTTTAATTTTTCACCCTCATCATCTTTAGGCAAAAGATATACAGATTTTAAATAAATAAGCCTTGCTGCCATATCAATAAATTCACTAGCTACATCTAAGTCTTTTTCTTCAGTAGAATTGATAACCTCAAGATACTGATTAATTATTGTTATAATTTCAACATCTGCGATGCTCATCTTATTTTTGGAAATGAGAACCAGCAAAAGGTCAAGTGGTCCTTCAAATTGATCTATTTTAAAATTGAGCTGCATTTAATCACCTTTTTAAAATCAAATTTTATAATGCTTTATTTAATATAAAATTTATAATTATATCTACAAAAAATGTGAGCTTATTTAGCAAGCTAACAACCAATTGTGAAAGAAAATTGAGTGGTACATTGATTATACCTGTCATAAGCACAAACAATATACCCAAAAAAATGTATCGTTCATATTCCATTATCTTGAAATATAATTTATCTGACAAAAAATAGTTAAATATTCTTGAGCCATCAAACGGTGGTATCGGAATCAGATTAAATATAGCAAGAGAAACATTTGTCCAGCACATTGAATAAAAAATAACAATCAATGTGGAAATAACATAGTTTGTTCCAAAAAAGAAGCCAAGAACTCCAAGTATTTTTGTGATTGCAAGACTTATTGTTGCAATGATAAGATTTGAAATAGGACCTGCTGCCGCTGAAATTGCCATACCTTTTTTACTATTATCAAAATTCATAGGATTTATTGGTACAGGTTTTGCCCAACCAATACCAGTAAAAATCAGTGCAATACTGCCAATAGGGTCAAGATGGGCTGCTGGATTAAGTGTAAGTCTTCCTTGATATCGTGCGGTAGGATCACCAAGCTTATCAGCTGTCCAAGCATGAGCAGCTTCGTGTATAGGGATTGATGTAAGTAATATGATGGCACGAACCACCATTTCAAAAGGGTCAGTTGTAAACATAAATATAATTCTCCTTAAGCCATTATTATATGTGTTTTTTATTGTTTTTTCAAGTACATAATTGAGTATATAATATTAGAGCATATTTATTAACTATTATAATGTAATTATGTGTTGGAAATAAAAAAATTATTTTTATTTTTGAAAAATAATGCTTGCCATTATTAACTTTTTATGATAAACTAATTTAGCAATAAAAATTGCCAATTTGCTATTGCAAAATAACATATTATCTGTTATAATGACATAGTTATCAAATTTTAGGAGGTGCAACAGAATGGCAAAATGTGATTGTTGTGGTAAGGGTGTAGAATTCGGTATCAAAGTTTCTCACTCACACAGACGCTCTAACAGAGCTTGGAAACCAAATGTAAAGAGAGTTAAAGCTATCGTGGATGGTTCTCCACGTTATATTCACGTATGCACCAGATGTCTTCGCTCTGGCAAGGTTACAAGAGCTATATAATTTTTTTTACAATGGATTCAAGACAGTCGTAAAGACTGTCTTATTTTTTTATTTTCTTATATATTTTCAAACTATTCAAAAGATTTTTTAATTTATAATTCCGATATATTTTCACTGCTTAAAAGTTTTATTCTAAATATAAAATTGTTTTGTCATTTTTTAAGAATGGGGGTTTTACAGATGAAAACAAAAAATAATTTTAAGCACTTTATCACTATGTTCATAGGTAGTTCCGTTTTATCATTTGGGCTTTTTAATGTTCATTCCCAATGCCAAATTACAGAAGGTGGTGTTCTTGGTACTATACTTCTTTTACAGCATTGGTTTAAGATTTCTCCAAGTGTTTCTGGTGTTATTCTAGATTTCACTTGCTACTTTATTGGTTGGCGAATGCTAGGTAATTCTTTTTTAAAAAATGCTATATTTTCATCTATCTCTTTCTCATTCACCTATAGTATTTGGGAAAATACTGGTTATATTCTTCCAAATATGAGCAATAATCAACTGCTTGCAGCTGTGGTTGGTGCTTTATTTGTAGGCGTTGGAGTAGGGCTAGTTGTTCGTGAAGGCGGTGCTTCTGGCGGTGACGATGCTCTTGCTCTCATTATTTCAAAAGTTACCAAATGCAGAATTTCAAAAGCATATCTTTTTACAGACATTACAGTTTTAACTTTATCATTATCATACATACCATTTAAAAATATTATATTTTCTCTTATCACAGTAACTATATCTTCTTTTGTAATCGAAAAAATTCAAAACTTATCATCATCAACATAAATATCTTATGATTATTAGTTATTTTTGCCGTTTACAAATATGAATAACACCAGATATAATATAATGAAACTAATAAGAATGTGAGATATGTATGATATGAAAAATATTATTAAAATTATTTTTGGGACTTTTACTCTTATCTGTTGTTTAACCATTACAGCGTATGCTGATATGGGTTCAAAACCAAGAGTTGAAATCAATATAGTAAATCCTCCACAGGAAAGTTATTACCTTGATTTATTATATAAACCAAATAAAACAGAGAGTGTATATAAAAATCTTGAGGAAGAATGTGATGAAGAGATGATTGATTTGCTTTTCTCTTATACTGATGAAGGTTTGTATCCTGCTTTTGCTTACGGCACTCCTACACCTATGTGGGGAAGTCTTTCTCCTGATAAAAATGGTACTCATATTTTTAATTATATAGGCGTTCCTGATGAATTTAAAATAATTATAGTAACAAAAAGTGGAGAAGTGAAGATTTCTGATATAGTAAAAAGAAATACAATGGAAATTTCATTAAATTTGAATTATGATAATATGAGCTACACAACTCGGCCAGTATGGAAAGCTTATTTAGGTCAAATAGCAGTTACTCTTCCTCTTACACTTCTTGTAGAATTTTTAATCTTGTTACTATTCGGTTTTAAAATAAAATATAACTTAAAACCATTTTTGACTATTAATATTATAACTCAAATTTTACTTAGCATTTTACTATCCGCCAGTTTCGTATATGGTGGTACTTTAGGAATAACTTTTGCTTTTATTCCTCTTGAAATTGTCGTAACTTTAATCGAGTCATTATATTATAAAAAACGCCTTGTTGGAAGCAGTCATATAAAAAATGTAATGTATGGAATTGTTGCTAATGTTTCGACTGCATTACTTACATTTATAAATATAAATAAACTTATAGATTTCCTATTCACCCTTATTAGATAAATAAAAAAGCTGTGAGATTACCTCACAGCTTTTATTTTATTCCATTGGTTTTTCATTACCGTTATCATCTATCATAATTTGTTTAATAACGCCTTTTTTCCAAAGCAAATACGCCCATAACACTGTTACTGGAATCATTCCTAAAAGTACAAACCCTTGTTTTGCTTTAATACCTGGGAAAATAACAAGTCCTGCAATAACAAGTATAGTTGGAAGAACTCCAATAAGATTTTTGTTTTTTATTCTTACTTTACCGTTCTGTTTGAATATACCTAAAATAAGTCCACCAAACAAGGCTGGAACCATATATGATGTAGCAGTTTTAACTGATTCAAGCGAGAGTATTGGTTGTAAAGGTTTCAAAAGCAAAACACCGACAGTTATTATGATTATTGTTTCCAATGATGACAAAGCTATTGCCATAGTTGTAACTGCATCAGACTCAGGCGTATTAGCTTCTACACCCGCAATCTGCTGTGCAGAAATAGCAACTGGTAATTTAAGATTCATAACATTACCTGTGATAAACGTTATATAGGATGCTGAGCCCAATATAGGTGCATAGCTGATAACTTCAGAAAGAGCAGTAGGTACAAACATTGCTAGTAATCCACCGCCTGCCTGAAAAACTGTACTCATTTCCGGAAAACAATTATAAATAGTACACATAATAATTGGAATACCAATCATAAAAAGAATTGCGCCAACACTACCAATTCTACCTAAACGGTGGATACTATCTATATATTTTTTATCATCTTGCATTGTATTTACCCCTCTTTCTAAAAGATTTTTACCCATAGCAATGCACTTGCCATACCTATAATAAGTGTAAATGCCATAATAAAATCGCCAAGCCATTTCCAGCCGGTTTTCTGTATAATTACATTCATTATAACTGAAACTGCAACGCTAGTAATCATAACCATTATGTAGTCTAAACCTGTAAATGCTTGGAATGGAAGCATAACGCACATAAGTGCCATCATAAAACAGCCATTCATGATAGGTCCAAATCCGCCTGGCTTTTTGCCGGCCTTACTCATAGATGTTGTGAGTTTTTTGCCCAAGAATGTATTGATGACAATACCTGAGATTATACCTATACTCATAACAAGCATTACCGCACCAAATGTTTGACCATCAGTTGCCATAGCAGCTGTCATATCTTCAAAGCCAAGCGCTGATGTTGCCATTTGTGCTGCGATAAGTTCATAAGAAACAGCACCCACAACAGAAAGGCGAAACCACGCCCATGGAGTGCCTATAACAGTTGAAAGTGTAATTAAGCCTATAACAATAGAAATTGAAGGAACAATTGTCAATGAAATAGTTGATTTATTTATCTTTTTAAGTGTTTCCTTTGATATTCCAAGTTCTAAAGCTCTATTATAAGTTTTTCTAAAAAATACAATACACAAAAAAGCGACAAATGCTAAACCCGCTATAACGAGTCCATACAAAAGCGTACTGTGTGCCATCTCTTGATAAGATATCATAATATTTCTCCTATTACGCTATTCCCCCGTTCAAAAGAACGAGGGAACATATATTTTTTATTTATGGCTGAGGTTTTACATCTTTTGGAATAGGACAGTTATAAACACCACCTGTTGCAACTTTTAGCTCCTCTTTTGCATCTTTGATAAGATTTTGATTCTCAATGAATCTAAGACCTGTCATAGCCATAACTTTTGCTGCATACGCAATACCTTCGTGTGCTATTACTGAACCAGCCTGTGATGTCTGTTGCCATGAGTGACCTGGTGTACCGATAACACCAGTTACCGCTGTAAGCTGTGCAGTAGGAACAACATATGAAACATCACCAACGTCTGTTGAACCTGGCATATGTATTGGAAGTCGTTTATATGGAAAAGGCTGTGTAATAAGTTTTTTATAAACTTCTTTTGCTGCTTCTTCTGCTGGCATATAAGCAGAGAGTGTTTGAATACCAGCTTTTATGTCATCTTCAGTGAGTGATGCGAACACATCATCAGCAATTTTCTTAGATTCTTCTGAAAATTCAACTGAACCTAACTCCATCATGCATTCACTCATAACTTTTGAAACAACATCGTTAGGAATATAATCAGAAAGTGCTGTTTTAATTTCTACTGTGAGTTCTGTTTCTGTCATATGTGCTGCTCCCTCTGCACATTTAACAACTCTTGGGTAAATTTCCATAACCTGCTCTATTTTTGGTGCACGAATATAATAAAGAACTGTTGCACTGTCTTGTACAACATTAGGTGCTCCACCGCCTACATCTTGAAAAGCATAGTGAATTCTAGCAGAATCTATAATATGTTCGCGTAAGAAGTTAACACCAACATTCATAAGTTCTGCTGCATCCAGCGCACTTCTTCCAAGATGTGGTGATGCTGCAGCGTGGCTTGTTCTGCCTTTAAAATGGAACAAAACAATGCGATTTGCCAAACTTGAGATACCAACAACAGCATTTGTTGAACTTGGATGCCATGTGATAGCTATATCTACATCATCAAATACACCTTCTCTTGCCATAAAGGTTTTACCACAACCAGATTCTTCAGCTGGACATCCAAAGTATACAACTGTACCAGGAATATTATTCTTTTCCATATAATCTTTAAGTGCTGTTGCGGCAGCCAAACTTCCCGCACCTAGTGCATTATGTCCACAACCATGGCCACAAGCGCCTTCTTCTACCGGATCTTTTACACCAAAACCAGCTTTTTGGCTGAGAGATGGCAATGCGTCAAATTCTCCTAAGAATGAAATCACTGGCTTTCCATTTCCAAATGTTCCTTTGAAAGCTGTCTCGATACCAGCTAGACCTTTTTCTACCTTGAATCCTTGTTCTTCAAGTGCGTCCATCAAAGTTTTTGCGGACTTGAATTCCAGAAAGCCCAATTCAGGAGTTTCCCAGACTTTGTCACTTACTTTTGAAAAGAAATTTTTCTTTTCATCTACTAAACTAATAATCTGTTCTTTTGATGTCATTTTATTTACCTCCGTATAAATTTTAATATTAAGATTATTATATTATACTTATTTTACAAACTCAATTCAAAATGCCTATGTTTAATAAAGTTTGGAATATATTATAAATTAGACTTATTTTTTTGTGATTTTTGGTTATTTTAGCCTAATATATTTCTTAATAAAATAAGTTTTTTCGACATTTTATTTTTTTAAACAATGAAAAAGACAGGTTTTAAAGCGCCTGTCTTTTTTTTATTTATTTCTTTTTCGTTGTCTTTTTTTGAGTTTTCTCACTGGTTTTTTTTAAATTTGTAACACCACTCTGATGCGTCTGCAATGCTTCATTTACTTTATCTTGAGGTGCTTCTGGTGTTGGATACCAACCTTTTGCCTGCATTTTCTCGAAAATTTCAAACTGAATATCATGCTCATCGCTTAAAATTTTCATCAATTTGCCTTTTGACCGCTTTGTAGCACATTCACCAGCATAATTATTATAGTTAGATGCGATAAACTTCTGTGTGGAAAGCATATCAGTCATCATTGTTTTATCATCGTATGCCATATACCCTCCTAATTAATCTGTGAATAAATTGTATTAAAATGTTCCTGATGTCTTGCAGCAGCTTCCTTGCAAAGTTTTTTCAAACTTGGATCTTTGCAATTCTGAGCATAATAATTAAATTTGTCTACAGCTGCTTTTTCCTGTGTTAATAAATCGTTATAAGCTGTTAACTCTTTTTCAGTTATGTTTTTCATAATATAATCCTTTCCTAAAGTTTAATTATATTATTTGTGTTTTTTTTAATTTTATTCAATATGTTTAAAATATAAAAGCAGCAGATTTTCACCTGCTGCTTTTCTCAATAATAAACTTTTATAAAATTATATAAATGTATTTGATTTAGCATATATAGAATATTTATTATTTCTTGCCAAATTTATACTCTGTACCATGAATTAGTCTTTTAATATTGGCACGATGCGTATAAATCACAATCAATGGGAAGAACAATGACGCTATCAAATTAGGCCTTGAAAAAGTGTCAGTTATAGCAAAATAAGCCATTGTTACAAACGGATAACTGCAACAAGACAAAATAGAAGCTAGCGAAACAATTCTAGTTGTAAAAACAATCAAAAAGAAAAGTGAGAATGATATGGCTGTTGTGATAGGTGTCGCAGCTAGCATTGAACCACAAATTACGCTTATGCCTTTACCACCTTTGAATTTAAAATAAATTGGATATAGGTGTCCTAAAATAGCTCCAAAAACAGCTATAAATACAGCAGTTTCAGCTACTTCAATAGATGTGTAGTTAATTTCATGTGAGAATATGATAAGTGAATTAGTAGCCACCGGAGCAGTAGGAATTATCATATCTCTCATTATAAATCTTGCAAACCACACAGCCGCCGCACCTTTTAAAGTGTCACCTGCAAAAGTTAACACTGCGGCTTTTTTGCCAAATGTACGCAAAATATTTGTCATACCTGCATTTCCAGAACCAAAATCTCGTATATCTTTTTTGTAAATTCCTTTGCTGATAACTATTGCAAAACTAATTGAACCCAAAAGGTAACTAACAATAAAAACCAACATAAATCTTAAACTAATCACGATTATTCGCCTCTTTCTCGGATTATAATTCTAATCGGTGTACCCTCAAGACCAAAAACCTCTCTTATTTGGTTCTCAATGTATCTCTGATATGAAAAGTGGAAAAGTTCTCTATTATTGCAGAAAGCAACAAATGTTGGTGGGCGGGTTGAAATCTGTGTCATATAGTAAATTTTAAGGCGTTTACCCTTATCGCTTGGTGGCTGAACTCTTGCCACAGCTCTTGCTAAAATATCATTTAAAACGCCTGTTGTTGTTCTAAATGAGTTCTGATCATCAACAAATTTGATAAGTTCAAATAACTTGTCAATCCTTTGTCCGGTAAGGGCTGAAATAAATATGATAGGTGCATAAGACATAAACTTGAAATCTTCCATAAGCTGTTGTCTCATAACATTCATTGTTTTATCATCTTTTTCTACTGCATCCCATTTGTTTACAGCAATTATACAAGCTTTTCCTTGTTCATGGGCATATCCGGCTATTTTTGAGTCCTGTTCAGTAAAGCCAACTGTGCCATCAATCATAATTACACAAACCTTGCTACGCTCTACCGCTGCAAGAGCTCTAATTACTGAAAATCTTTCTACGCCTTCATCGACATTGCCTCTTTTTCTCATTCCAGCTGTATCAGTAAAAATAAATTTACCATATTTATTTTCAATATAACTGTCAACAGCATCACGAGTTGTTCCGCTTTCATCACGAACAATCATTCTTTCATTGCCGATTATCTTATTTACAAGACTAGATTTACCAACATTAGGTCTACCGATAACCGCAACTGATATTCTTTCGTCTTCATCATCTGCTTCGTCTTCGTATTTTATATATTTAAAACATTCATCAAGAATATCACCTGTGCCATGCCCATGCACTGAAGAAACAGGGTATGGTTCGCCAAGTCCAAGTGAATAGAAGTCATATATATCATCAGGTATTCTGCCGATAGTATCACATTTATTTACAACAAGAATTGTTGGTTTTCCGCTTTTAAGAAGCATTGTTGCGATATCATAGTCGTTAGCCGTAACACCACTGCGAATATCTGTTACAAAAAGAATAACATCTGCTGTATCAATAGCAATCTGTGCCTGCCGTTTGATATGACGCAAAATACTG
Organism: Oscillospiraceae bacterium; assembly: GCA_020024475.1. Classification (GTDB taxonomy): domain Bacteria; phylum Bacillota; class Clostridia; order Oscillospirales; family Ruminococcaceae; genus RGIG3102. The sequence continues at coordinate 28,845 of JAHHTS010000003.1, read as the reverse complement.
TTATCATTTATGGGTTCAATGCCACCTGTATCAACCAACATAAACTTTTTGTTAAGCCATTCACCTTCAGCATAAATTCTATCTCTAGTTACACCAGGTGTGTCCTCAACTATACTTATACGCGAGCCTATTATCTTGTTAAACAGTGTGCTTTTGCCAACATTTGGTCGTCCCACTATTGCAATAATTGGTTTTGCCATATACATTCTCCTTTGCTTCTAATACTCTGTTCCCAAAATACGCTGCGCAAGACGCAAACCATCATTTGGGTAAAATTCCGTTTTAACACCTAGGGCATTCTCTATGTCCCGTGGTGTTTTATTATCTAAAAACATATCCTGCTCACTACGAAGCATATCATTGCACAAAAGTAATGTGTCTGTTTTTACTTTTCCTTTTAATTGGTCAATTATATCTGTGGCTGTTATAAGACCTGTAACCCATACATTGCCGCCAAAAAAATTATTTTTTATGCAATGTATTGTTATATCAAGATTACCATCAAGCTTTTCCTTGGCTTTTTCAATAAGCTGACAAAAAATCGGATACATTGCTTCGCCTGTTGCAATATCAGCACTTATAGGGTTAAACTTTTCAGCCCATTCAAGTTCATCATTAAAATTATCTATAAGGTTTCTCACCATTCCTACGCCATTTTCAAGTTGGTCAAAAGCACCATAGTATTCTGTGGGTGGAATTTCCAACTCAGCTCTAAGATAAAATTCATCAGAAAGGTAAACCATTCTCATATCATGTTTTTGGTAGAACTCTTCTGTCCATTTATGCACATCTTCAATAACTTTTCGGCAATCATCTCTTCCAAATGTTTGAACCTTTGCAAGCCCCTCACGATATCTTGTCACACCTATTGGAACTATTGCACAGCTTTGAACCTGTGGATAAAGGCTTTGCAACTTATCTATGGTATTTTTAAGGTTTTCTCCGTCATTTACCCCCTTGCAAAGAACAATCTGCGTGTTCATTACAATACCTGCATCGTAAAACTCTTTCATAAGGTCATTTATTTCTGCAGCTCTTGGATTTTTCATCATAAAAACTCTCAGTTCTGGATTGGTGGTATGAACAGAAATATTTATAGGTGAAATTCTCATCTTTTTTATTCTGTCTATTTCACTTCGAGAAAGATTAGTTAAAGTAACATAGTTTCCAAATAGGAATGACAATCTTTCGTCATCATCTTTAAAATATAAATCTTTTCTCAAGCCTTTAGGTAGCTGATCAACAAAACAGAATATACACTTATTCTTGCACGAATGGTGCTTATCTATAAGATAGGTATTAAATTCCAAACCAAGAGGTGTATATTCATCGGCTTTCTTTATATGCATCGTTAGTTCTTTGCCATCTCTAATCAGCAAAAGATCCAGTTCGGTGTCAGTTGAGTAAAACTGCAAATCCATCATATCGTTTATTTTTTCGCCATTTATAGTAATAAGCTCATCATCAGGCAAAATTTTGTATTTTTCGGCAACGCTGCCAGGATCAATACCAGTAATATGAACAGCCATAATACCTCCCTGTTATTTAATAATTTCTGACATTATATTATACCATATCAATGTGAATTTTTCCACAGATTTATTATAATAAAAAAATAAAGGGCAGGAAAAGACCTACCCTTGACTGCTGATTTATATAAAAGAATTAAGCTTCTTTTTTGATAACAGCTTTGCCTTTGTAATAACCGCAAGATTTGCAAACTCTGTGTGGAAGTGTCAATTCGCCGCACTGTGGGCATTTTACGAATGATGGAGCTTCGAGTTTCCAAACATTTGAACGTCTTTTGTCTCTTCTTGCTTTTGAAAGTTTTCTCTTTGGTACTGCCATTTTAAGCACCTCCTCTAATTATTCATCATTATCCAATAATTGTTTTAAGATTAATAACCTTGGGTCAATCTGTGGTTCAGACTGACAGCCACAATTTTCTTCCATTGGTCGTCCACATATAGGGCATAATCCCTGACATTCTTCTTTACAAAGTAAAACTGTAGGAACTTCCAAAGAAAGTTCTTGCAACACAAGCTGTTTTACGTCAAGTGTATAATTGCCGTCCACAGGTATCTCAGGCTCCAATTCTGTGAGGATGGATGGAGTTACTAAAAAATCCTGTGTAAAGTCAAATTGCTTCTCAAACAGCTTTAGACACCTGGCACAACTGCACATGGCTGTTGCTTGTACGCAAAGCTTTATGAATATCTCTCCGTTGCCTTTTTTTAAGTTTAATACTGCCTTTACAGGCTTTTCAAACTTAGCATCGTAGCTGATATTCTCTGCAGAAAAATCAAATTCTGCACAAAGCTGTTTTTCTTTCTCATCACGAGTGAAAATTTTATTGAGATTTATTAACATAAAGCACCTCATAGGTCACTTAACTATTATATATAGCTTTATAGGTTTTGTCAAGGATAAATTTTGATAAAGTAAAGCTATATAATGACCACATTATATCAATAAAGGTGGCCTATTCAGCCACCTTTAAGTACTGTTAAAATTCAACGATTAAAGGTATTTTTTTACTTCATCCGGGAAAGATGCTTCTTCTCCTGATAATGTAATTACAACTTCTTTACCTTCTGAGATTGCATCCATTCTTTCCAGAAGTTTAACCAAACTATCCATATCATGGTCAGTAACTCTCATAAGGCCATCAATGTAAATTTGCTCAATATCATAGTTGCCTGCCAAAACGCCCGCAAATAATCCATAGAACATTTCGTAAGTATCAATTTTGTATTCGTCTACATCAATAAGTCTAACACTTGGATTGATGTTATGAGTTTCCTGCATAGCTTTTTCTATGCAGACAATGTTGCCTTTGACTTTGCCGAGATTTTCGTTAATCATGTCAAGCATCTGTTTTGTTTTGCCTGAGCCTTTAGGACCTGTAATTAATTTAATCATAAGAATACACTCCTTTATTTTACGCTTATGCGTTAATCACTAAGTTTTTTCAGCAATTCTTCTCTTTGGTCTTCGTAGCCTGGTTTTCCGAGAAGAGCAAACATATTTACTTTATAAGCTTCAACACCTGGTTGATTAAATGGATTTACTCCTATTAAATATCCCGATATTGCACAAGCTTTTTCAAAGAAATATATTGCATAGCCTAATGTGTGTTCATCTTTGGCGTCTAGTTCCAATTTAATATTAGGAACTTCTCCGTCACAGTGTGCTAAAATTGTACCCTGCATGGCTTTTTCATTAACGATTGACATGTTTTGATTTGATAAGAAATTAAGTCCATCTGCGTTTTCTTCATCAGATTCAAGAAAGAAATCAGTTTTTGGCTTTTTGATGTCTATAACTGTTTCGAATATTGTACGACTGCCGTCCTGTACAAACTGTCCCATTGAATGTAAATCTGTTGAAAAAATAACGCTAGCTGGGAAAATCCCTTTATGGTCTTTACCTTCGCTTTCACCGTAAAGCTGTTTGTACCATTCGTTCATTTTTGTCCAATCAGGGTCATAACAAGCCATCAATTCTATGGATTTTCCTTTGCGATAAAGAATGTTTCTAGCTGCTGCATATTTGTAACAATCGTTATCTGGTGAGCAAACTTCAAAATCTTTAACAGCGTGCTGGGCACCTTCCATAAGTTTATCGATATTAAATCCAGCCGCTGCGATAGGTAAAAGTCCTACTGCTGTGAGAACTGAATATCTTCCACCTACATCATCTGGTATGACAAAAGTTTCATATCCTTCTTTATCAGCAAGATTTTTAAGTGTGCCTCTAGCCTTGTCAGTTGTGGCATAAATTCGTTTTGCGGATTCTTCTTTACCATATTTTTCTTCCATAAGTTTTTTAAAAACTCTGAAAGCCAAAGCTGGCTCAGTGGTAGTACCTGATTTGGAGATAACATTTACAGAAAGTCTTTTACCTTCACAGATTTTTATAATATTGTTAAGATAATCTGGACTTATATTGTTACCTACAAAGTAGATTTTCAGTTCGTTCAGTTCATTATAATACTCTGAGCCAAGAAATTCTATTGCGGCACGAGCACCTAGATATGAGCCGCCGATACCGATAACTACTAGAACATCACTATCACTGCGTATTTTGTTGGCTGCTTTCTTAATTTTTTCGAATTCTTCTTTATCATAATCAAAGGGAAGATTAAGCCAACCTAAGAAATCATTACCTGCGCCACTCTTTGAGTGTAATAAATTATGACAAAGTTCAATTTGAGGGTATAAATATTCAAATTCTGATTCTGAAACAAAATTTTTAAGGTATTTTCCATTAAATTTCAGCGCCATAAATTTCACCTCTGTGCTATACAATAAGCTAATATAATCATCTTTATTTTTGTTATAATGATACAATAGTAATTAAATGATGTCAACCTTATTTCGTATGTTTTGACCTTTTATTCACATACAGCCGATTTTCTTAGTCAAAATTCCCAATGCAGATTTAAAATCGATTTTTGCCACGTCGTTAGACAGCGTTATATCGTATTCCCGTATTTTCCCTTGAGCGCCACGCAAAATTAGACTTCCAACTTTCATATTTTTGTACATTGGTGCATCAATACTATCAGGCACATCGATTTCGTATGTAATTTCATCAGTTGTCCCTTTTGCAAATAGCAGACTTTCCGGAATATCACAATTCAAATCCCGCATTTTTTCAACGCCCAATCTCACTTTTATATTACGAGGCAAATCTGGTGTATCAGGAAATTTTTTCACTTCAAAGTTAGAAAATCCAAAATCTAACAATTTTTTTGCAGCTGAAAATCTCTCTTGACTAGAATTAGCACCAAGCACAACAGCGACAAGACTTAAATTTTCTCTTTTTGCAGTTGCACATATACAAACGCCAGCTTTGCTAGTTGTTCCAGTTTTAAGTCCTGTGATACCATTATATGAACGCAGTAGCTTATTTGTATTAACAAGCTGAGTTTCTCCACCACGAAGATAATCCATCCATATTGTAGTATAGTTGTAAATATCCTCATGTTTCATAAGCTCTCTAGCCATAATTGATACATCTTTTGCTGAAGAATAATGTCCGTCAGCATCAAGACCACAAGCATTTACAAAATGTGTGTTCTCCATTCCTAAAGATTTTGCCTTTTGATTCATCATATCGCAAAAACTTTCTTCACTACCACCTATAAATTCAGCAAGTGCAACCGCCGCATCGTTAGCAGATGAAACAGCAACCGCTTTTAACATTTCATCCACCGTAAAAATTTCACCCGGCTCAAGCCATACTTGACTGCCGCCCATAGAAAAAGCGTGATTAGATATTGGCACAGTATCATTTAACTTTATTTTTCCAGAATCAAGAGCTTCCATAACTAATATCATTGTCATAACTTTTGTTATAGACGCCATTGGTACTTGCTCATCACAGTTTTTTTCATAAAGAATCCGACCAGATTTTTCCTCCACCAAAAAAGCGGCTTTACATGGTACATCAAAATTTGACGTTGTGGCTGGCTTATCTATAAAGCTATCGGTGCCTGCCATAACCCGTGTTATCTCTGGAGAAAACACAAATTGTTCCTCTGTTTCGAACTCGCTGGTATCCTCTTCCATAAAAATTCTTTCTGCTGCATAAGCTCTAGGCATCAATGCATAAATCAATGTTACAATACACAGAAAATATATCAGTTTGTTTTTCATAATCTTGCTCCTTGTATTTTTTGTAAATATTTATGCCGATGACTAGTAAATTATTAAATATATTGTGAATTGAGTAATTATTTGATATAATGTAAATCAAAATATGTATATAATTTTCAAAGCGCAAAGGAGCTTTAATATGAAAGTTTGCTTTTTTACATTAGGTTGTAAAGTTAATCAGCAAGAAACTGCTGCAATGATAAACATATTCAAAAAAGCAGGATATGAAGTTGTGCATGGTGAAGAAGCTGCTGATGTTTATGTTGTAAATAGTTGTACAGTAACTCTCAATGGTGATAGAAAAAGTATTCAGTGGATAAGAAGAGCTAGAAAACAGAATAATGAAGCTATTATTGTTCTATGTGGTTGTATGCCACAGGCTTTTCCAGAAAAAGCAATATCCGTTGAAGAAGCTGACATCATAATAGGAAGTAAACACAAAGGGGAAATTCTTGATTATGTCAATAACTTCAAAGAAACAAGGGAAAGATATGTAAATATAATTAAACATAGCAAGGAAGACGCATTTGAAGAGCTTCCAAGTGAAACAGATGCACTTCACACAAGAGCTTTCCTAAAAATTGAAGATGGCTGTAACCGTGCATGTGCATACTGTGTAATTCCGAGAGCAAGAGGTAGAGTTAGAAGCCGTCCAGTTGAAAGCATTGTCAAAGAAGCTGAAAAAATGGCTAAAGCTGGCCATAAAGAAATTGTTCTAACTGGTATTAACATTTCATGTTATGGTCAAGACCTTGGTGTAAATGTATGTGACGCTATAGAGGCGGTGGCAAAAGTTGATGGCATTGAAAGGGTTCGTCTTGGAAGTCTTGAACTAGATCTTTTCACAGATGAAATGCTTGTTAGGATGAGCAAAGTAAAAGAATTCTGTCCTCATTTCCATATGTCATTACAGAGTGGTTGTGACAAAACTCTTAAAAATATGAATCGTCTTTATGACTGTCAATATTACACTGACACAATGAATCGTATTAGAGAGCTTTTTATAAAGCCTGTGTTCACAACCGATATGGTTGTCGGATTTCCACAGGAAACAGAAGAAGATTTTCTTGAAAGTGTTTCATTTATGCAAAAATGCCGTTTTATGCACGTACATAGTTTCCCTTATTCACCACGAAAAGGCACAAAAGGTGCAGATATGCCTGGTCAACTTGACAATGCTACAAAACGGAATAGAAACAAGATTATGATTTACAAATCAGAACAAGTTAGATATTCTGTTTATGAAGATTTTATTGGCTTTGAAGATGAGGCACTTTTAGAACAAAAAACAGCTGACGGATATTTTACTGCTTATACAACAAGATATATTCCTGTTCTTGTAAGAGATGAAGGGTATGAATCTGGTGAAATAGTAAAAGTAAAGCTTACCAAAATAAGTGGAACAAGAATGATTGCTGAACCCGTAAAATAATTTTTGACTAATATAATAAATAAACCACCTGCAAAACAGGTGGTTTATTTTTGCTAAAATTTTAAGCATAAATTTTATACTATTAGTATAAAGCTATTGAAATATTACATTTTTTCAAATAAATTTGTTTTTTGTTTTAATTAAACTGTAGGACTATTGGTATTCTCAGACGGTGTCTGCTGTGGAACTGTCACTCCTGTAATTGTAACTGTACAAGATGCTGACTTTCCACCAATAGTGACAGTTACTGTATCGATGAGTGTCCCAGATTCGCTAGTTAAATCACTTCTTGCTACGATAACACCATTGGCGACAGTTACATATCCATTGATAGAGCTCCAATGCTGTGAAAGATCCACTCCATCAGGTCTGTCTGGGAAAGCAAGTGTAGGTGTAGCTGTAATAGACACACTGCTGCCCATACTAACACTTACATCGCTCTGTGAAATACTTATTGATGAAACATAGTTTGCTTCTTTTTTAACGGTAATTTTTATCGTAGATGTTGATTTTCCTACAGTGCATTTTATATTTGCAGTACCTTCGCTATTTGCGATTACTGTTCCATCAACAACTGATGCTACTGCGGTATTGTCACTTTCCCATTTTGCCAACTTAGAGTCAGTTGTGTCAACTGGGTCATAGTTAATTGTGAGCTGAGCCTTTTCGCCTTCTACTAATTCGGTTTTACCTGTCAGTGAAATACCATTCAGTGGTTTTGGCCGAGTGACATTGATTTTATGGCTTGCAACGAAATCATCTAGTTTAGCTGTAATTGTAACTTCACCGTTGCCAACAGCAGTAACTTCACCGTTTTGTGAAACTGTTGCTATTGAGTTATCGCTAGAAGTCCATTCAGCATTGTTTTTATCAGCTGATGCTCCATCAGGAACAAAAACCAACTGAAGATTAGTTTTAGCTCCTTTTTGTAATGTTGTCTCGCCTAAAATTTTAATTTCTTCTAGTGCTTGACTAACTGTAACTTCGCATACCGCATAAATTTTACTATCTAATATTGAGGCATAAATTTGTGTTTTGCCGCCATTCACAGCTGTTAGATTACCGTTTTCATCAATGGTTGCAACATTTTTATCGTCGCTTTCCCATTTGATTTTTGTTTCAGCGTTAAAATCGCCTGTAATTTTTGCTGTTAATTGTTTAGTTTCACCTTTTTTAAGGTTTATTTTATCGATATGTTTATTGTTGTGTTGTATGCTAATTCCGGCTTTTGCGAAATTTGCAGTAATAACAATTTCAGTTACATCATCACTAACTTTAGGAACTTTATATGTAACTGTAGGCTCTGTAGTTGATGACAAACCTTCATACGAACAACTCCAACCTGTGAAAATACCACCATTTTCTTTATTTGGAACAGCTGTAACTGCCTGTGAAGTAATGGTGCGTTTCAATTTTTGTTCAACCTCGCCTTCTACTTTGCCTAGCGAGGTGTCTGAAGACTGAAACACTATTTTTATCTTTGTGCCACGCACTGCAAGTGGATCTTCGGTTATAACGCTTGCAGGGGTTTCTTCTCTTTCAGGAACCGGTTTCAAAGGTTTAGGGCGTCTATCTTCTGCTATATATGCATGAGTTTTTATGTATTCAAAAAGTGCATCTGTTCCTTTTTTGCTTAAATGAATACCATCCCCAATAGTAAAATCTTTCTTTGCAAAACCAGTTTTTTCATCTTTCAAGGCTTCTGAACTATTAAGGAATTTATATCCTTCTTTCTTTGCCAACTCTGCCAGAGCTTTGTTGTATTCGTCAATAGTTTGCATTTTTATAGAAAGATTTTCCCTTTGTTTATCAACTGGTGGAATCGAATTGATTATTATATCAGCATAAGGCCATGCCTTTACAATTGCATCAAGACCTTCTTTATACATCTTGATAAAATCTTCAATTTTATATCCTACGGTATTGTTAGTACCGAAAGTAATTATTATTCTCTGTGGCTGAATTATTTTAACAGCTTCTGGAGTTGTCACCGGGCTTTTCATTCCCTTAAAATATGTCATTTTTAAACTAGGAATATGCTGAACCCCCATTGACATTGCCGCAACAACATTATCCCATTTCGTATACCCATAAACTAGTGTACGCACAGTATTTGAGTCACCTATAAACAAGGTATTATCAATATATTCTTGACCTGCATCTTTAGTAAGTTCAAGAACTGTATTGCCTAACTGTTCTACATCAATTTTTTCTTTATCTTTGTCATAAGCCTGATCTACTTCATTTTCAGGATTTTTTTCTACTGAACAACTTCGGAACATTCCCCGTAAAAGAACAATAGAAAAAATCAATATCAAAGTTGCACCAGCAATCATAGCAATATGAACTTTACTACCTTTTTTTGCCTGTGAAATTATGTACTTCATGCTTTTAGAAAAGTTATTTTTGCTTTTCTTCTTGTTATCATTACTCATTTTTCACTCTCCTAATGGAAAAATTACTTAGACATTATACCACAAAAAAACGAACAAATAAAGACTAATGTTCAAACTGTGACTTTTTAGTAACAATACTATATCATCAAAACATATAAAACTACTTAGTCATTTGCTTATCAAAATAATTTTTTTATAAATATTATTTTTATTTTATTAAAATATATTCACGATATCATTTTCAATAGTGCTTTGTAAATAAAAAAATGATTTAATCTGTAAATTTTAATTTTAGTTTAAAAGTTTATTTTGTTTTATCAAAATTAGACCAACTTGTAATATTTATCTAACCTAACCTAACCTTACCTTACCTTACCTAACCTGGGTATCCAAAAAGGTTGTCAACTGGTATACCAAAATATGTTTTTATAAACTTTTTATAATTTTATTGTTTTTTTACAGATTGTTAAACTTATAATTATTCTTAAAATATGGTTTAATTTTCAAAATATCAATATACAAAATTAAAAGATGTTATGTGAAAATTAACAACTTGTTTATAGCATTATAATCAAACTTTTGGGGAGTAAATTGATTACTTTTATTTTATTTTCTTATTTTCTTAAACGATATATCACTATAATATTTATCATCAGCATCCTCAAAATAAAAGAAATAAGAGAAATAAAATAAATAAATTTTATAATTATTAAAATTATCTTGTAGAACCATTTTATGAAAACTATATTTGGCAACTTTCTATATGAAAGGCAATTTTGCCTTGTAACAAACTCTTATCGTGCCTAATATGTTTTCATTCTATATATAATAAAAATACCGTAGAGGCAATTTTTAAGCCCCTACGGTTAATTATTATTTAATTAGCATTAAACCAATTCAATGATTGCCATTTCTGCTGCGTCACCACGACGTGGTCCGATTTTGATGATTCTTGTGTAACCACCATTGCGGCCTTCGTATTTTGGTGCGAGTTCGTCAAAAACTTTCTTTGCTACTTCTTCTTTTGTAATGTAGCTATATACCTGTCTCTTTGAGCTCAATGTATTTGTTTTGCCGAGTGTAATCATTTTATCAGCCACTGCTCTAACTTCTTTAGCTCTTGTAACTGTTGTTTCGATTTTACCGTTTTCGAACAAATAAGTTACCATAGCTCTCATCATAGCTCTGCGGTGGTCGCTGGTTCTGCCGAGTTTTCTTGTGCCTGGCATGTGAGTCACTCCTTTACTTTAATAGTATAGACTAATCTTCATCTTTTGGGAATTTGTAGCCCAAAGAAGCCAATTTCTGCATAACTTCTTCGAAGCTTTTTCTACCGAGGTTGCGAACTTTCATCATTTCGCTTTCGGTTTTGTTCACAAGGTCTTCTACTGTGTGAATACCTGCTCTCTTTAGACAGTTGAATGAACGAACTGACAAATCCAAATCTTCGATTGTCATAGACAATGTATTTTCTGGTTTATCTTCTTCTTTTTCTACCATCTTTGGCAATGTAACATCATCTGAAAGACCTACAAATAGGTTCAGATGTTCAGTGAGAATTCTTGCACCTATACTCATTGCTTCATTAGCGTTAATAACGCCATTTGTCCAAACTTCAATTGTAAGTTTGTCATAGTCAGTAATCTGACCAACACGAGTATTTTCAACTGAATAATTTACCTTCAAAACAGGTGTAAAGATACTGTCAGTAGGCAAAACACCCAGTGTGGTATATTCCTGTGATTTTTTATTTTTATCGCCAGGAACATATCCGCGGCCTCTGTCGAATGTCAATTCCATTACGAGTTTAGCACCTTCGCTCAAAGTTGCGATATGCCAATCTGGATTAAGGATTTCGATATCAGCATCTGTTTCAATTGAACCTGCTGTAACTTCGCATGGACCTGTTGCGTTGATGCGAACAGTTTTTGCTTCGTCGCAGAAGAGTTTTGCTGTAATACCTTTTACGTTGAGAACAATGTCTGTAACATCTTCTTTTACGCCGTTAATGAATGTAAATTCGTGGAGAACGCCGTCAATTTTGATGCTTGTGACAGCAACGCCTGGAAGAGAAGAAAGCAAAATTCTTCTAAGTGAGTTACCAAGTGTGATGCCAAAGCCTCTTTCAAGAGGTTCAACAACAAACTTGCCGTACTGTCCATCCTCGGACAAAACCGCTGTTTCTATTCTTGGTTTTTCGATTTCTATCATTTGTAAACCCTCCTACTATTATAAAACTAAGGCTGCTTTTATAATTGCATTCCCATGCATTGGGGTGTGGGTTATTTTGAGTAAAGTTCAACGATAAGCTGTTCTTCAACATCAAGGTCAATTTCGCTTCTTTCTGGAAGACGGTTGATGGTTGCTTCCATTTTATTAGCGTCAAATGACATCCACATTGGAACTGGTCTTGCTGAGTTAAGTTCTGTATTAGCTTTAATCAAATCACATGCTGAAGCATGAACTGCTACTACATCACCTGGTTTAACAAGGTATGATGGAATATTTACTCTTTCACCGTTTACTGTGAAGTGACGATGTAAAACAAGCTGTCTAGCCTGACGACGGCTCATACCGAAGCCTGCGCGGTAAACAACATTGTCCAGTCTGCTTTCAAGGATCTTAAGCAGATTTTCGCCTGCTATACCTGTTGTGTTTTCAGCCATGCTAAAGTATTTAGCGAACTGGCTTTCAAGAACACCATAATATCTTTTAGCTTTCTGTTTTGCTCTAAGCTGAATGCCGTATTCAGAATTTTTCTTTCTTGCCTGACCATGCTGGCCTGGTGCAAAAGATCTTCTTGTAAGTGCACATTTATCAGAGTAACATCTTTCACCCTTCAAGAAAAGTTTCTGACCTTCTCTGCGGCACTGACGACATACTGCGCCTGTATATCTTGCCATAGTATTTCCTCCTTATTAAACGCGTCTTCTTTTTGGTGGTCGACAACCGTTGTGTGGAATAGGGGTAACGTCCTTGATCATATTTACCTCTAAGCCTGTTGCTGCCAAAGCTCTGATAGCTGATTCTCTGCCCTGGCCAGGACCTTTTACATATACTTCAACGGATTTAAGGCCGTGTTCCATAGCTGCTTTAGCTGCTGTTTCAGCAACCATCTGTGAAGCGTATGGTGTAGCCTGTCTTGTACCTCTGAAACCGAGGCCGCCACCGCTAGCCCAAGAAATAGCATTGCCCTGAACATCTGTAATTGTAACAATTGTATTGTTAAAAGTAGCTTGAATATGAGCAACACCGCGTTCAATGTTCTTGCGCTGAATTCTCTTACGAGAAGCTGTTTTTTTAACTGCCATTGCTGTTTAGCCTCCTAGATTATTTCTTTTTGTTTGCTACAGTTTTCTTAGCACCTTTGCGTGTTCTTGCGTTAGTTTTTGTTCTCTGTCCGCGAACTGGCAAACCTTTGCGATGTCTAACGCCACGATAGCAGCCGATTTCAACCAATCTCTTGATGTCCAAAGCTGTCTGTCTGCGAAGATCACCTTCTACTGTAACCTGCTGATTTTCTATCTGATCTCTAATTGCCTGTACTTCATCATCTGTAAGGTCTTTTACTCTTGTGTCTGGATTTACACCAGCAGCCGCGAGAAGTTTCTGTGATGTTGAAAGACCGATACCATAAATATAAGTAAGGCCGATTTCAACACGTTTTTCTCTTGGTAAGTCAACACCTGATATACGAGCCATATATCTTACCTCCTGCTTAAATTATTGTCAGAATTAACCCTGACGCTGTTTGTGTTTTGGATTTGTGCAGATTACCATAACTTTACCTTTGCGTTTGATAACCTTGCATTTTTCGCACATTGGTTTAACGGATGGCTTTACCTTCATATTTGTAACCTCCTATTAATGCTTGTGTTATTTGGAACGCCAGGTAATGCGTCCCTTTGTTAAATCGTAAGGTGACATTTCAACTGTAACCTTATCGCCTGGTAAAATTCGAATGAAATTCATTCTAAGTTTTCCTGAAATGTGAGCGAGCAAACGGTGACCATTTGCAAGTTCAACTTGGAACATAGCATTAGGCATAGCCTCAATAACTGTTCCTTCCACTTCAATTACATCATCTTTAGCCATAATATTTCTCCTAAAAATTAGTTAGGCCGTCTATAGCCTTTTTCAGATGCTTGTTCACTTGCAAAGCCTCTGATTGCAATTTATATGGGGTGTTTTGGACATGTTTAATGTTTTTGCGCTTTGGATTTTCCAATTTATGGATTTTACCATCCCGCAAAAAACAATAATTGTCTATTAGCTCAACAACACAGAAATAACTGTCTTTGTCCTTGCCAGCCAAAGACTTAACTACACTTCCAGCCTCAATCATTAAAGGCTACCTGAAGGTTTAGTCAAGATAACTGGACCATCTTGAGTGATAGCTATTGTATGCTCAAAATGAGCAGACAAGGAACCATCAGCTGTCTTTACAGTCCAGCCGTCTGGCATTTGCTTAATTTTAACTGTTCCCTCGTTAATCATAGGTTCGATGGCAATAGTCATTCCCGGCACAAGACGAACACCATGACCAGCTCTACCAAAATTTGGTACTTCTGGTTCTTCGTGCATATCTTTGCCAACACCATGGCCTACGAATTCTCTAACAACGAAAAAGCCGTTGTCCTCTGCATGTTTTTGGACAGCATAACCTATATCTCCAACTCTGTTTCCTGGTTTTGCAGCCGCTATACCCAGATACAAACATTCGTTAGTAACACGCAAAAGCTTTTCAGCTGTAGGACTAACAGCGCCTACCTTGAAAGTATAAGCGTTGTCGCCGGTGAAACCATTAATAGCTGCACCAACATCAACACTAACAATATCACCGCTTCTGATGATTTTCTTCTTTGATGGAATACCATGAATGATTTCATCATTGATAGAAATACACGCGTTTCCCTTGAACCCATAGAGTCCAAGGAAAGACGGAGTAGCACCATGAGCGATGATAAAGTCGTGTATTAGTTTATCAAGTTCATAGGTAGACATACCTGCATTTATCTGTTCCCCGGCGTATTGTAACACATCCGCGCTGATATTGCAAGCATAATTTAATTTTTTTATGTCTTCGGGGCTTTTTATGATAATCACGGTATTATTCTCCTATTGCTTTTAGCACCAATTCTGTAGTATTTTCAACACTGCCTTCGCCGTCAACTTCTACCAAAATACCTTTTGCTTTGTAGAAATCTTTAAGAGGTTCTGTAAGCTTGTGGTAAGTAGTAAGACGGTCAAGAACTGTTGCTGGTTCATCATCTTTGCGAATTGTAAGTGGCTGACCACATTTATCACAGATACCATCCACAGCACTTGGTTTATATTTGATATGATATGAAGCTCCACATGAGCAAACTCTTCTTCCGCTTACGCGTTCGATGATTGTCTCATCTTTAACTTCGATATCAAGAGCTATATCAATTTTGATGCCCATAGCATCTATTGCTTCTGCCTGAGCGATTGTTCTTGGAACACCGTCAAGTATAAAGCCATTTTTGCAGTCATCAGCTGCGAGTCTATCTTTTACAATACCAATAATAACATCATCTGGTACCAAGTCGCCTGCTTCGATAAAACTTTTAGCTTTCTTGCCCATTTCTGTGCCGTCTTTCATAGCCTGACGAAGAATAGCGCCTGTAGAAATTGTTGGAATTTTAAGTTTCTCGCAAATAATTTCTGCCTGTGTGCCTTTGCCGGCACCAGGAGCTCCTAATAATATAATATTCATAATTATTAATCTCCTTATTGAGTATCGGTTCAATTATTCAAGAAAACCTTTGTGATGGCGCATAACCATCTGGCTTTCAAGTTGCTGAGCAACTTCCAAAGCAACACCAACAATAATAAGTATTGATGTACCACCGAGCTGGATACCTGTATTTGTAAGGTTACCAGTGATGATAGGTAGAATTGCTACTACTGCAAGGAATACAGCACCGATAAAAGTGAGTTTAGACAAAACTCTTGAAATAAAATCCTGAGTTTGTTTACCAGGACGGAATCCTGGGATAACACCGTTATTTTTACGGAGGTTGTTAGCAATTTCAACTGGGTTGTACTGCATTGTTACATAGAAATAGTTGAAAGCGATAATCAACAATACATAACCTATTGAGTATAGTAAACCATTGTAGTCGAAAATGCTAAGGATTTTATCAGCAAGTTCGTTCTTGATGTTAAAGAAACTGATGATTGTGCCTGGAAGTGACATAATTGAACCAGCAAAGATAACAGGCATAACACCTGACATATTAACTTTGATTGGCAAATGTGTATTCTGTCCACCCATCATTTTTCTACCAACAACTCTTTTTGCATACTGAACAGGAATTCTTCTTTCGGCGTTATTAAGAACAACTGCGAAAGCAATAACTGCAATAGCGAAAATAATGAAAAGTGGTACAAGAACGAAGTTGATTTTTTTACCATTCAAGCCTTCTTTAAACAAAGCAACAAAGTATGTAGCTGTGTGTGAGAATCTTGAAATGATACCTGTGAAGATAATAAGAGAAACGCCGTTGCCGATGCCCTTTTTATCAATTTGTTCACCCATCCACATTAGAAGCATAGAGCCTGCAACGAAGGATGAAATTATAACTACTGCTGCGAAGAAGCCTTCAAAGCCTTTTGTGTAAAGAAGAGCATGAAGCCTGTTTTTGAGTACAAAATAGTAGCCAAAAGCAAGAACAAAAGCTATAACAATTGCAACATATCTTGTGATTTTTGCAATTTTCTTTCTTCCTTCTTCACCCTCTTTTGACAGGTTTTCCAAATAAGGAATAGCAACTGTCAAAAGTGTGATGATGATAGATGAGTTGATGTAAGGAATTACACCAAGTGCGAAAAGAGTAGCATTGGCAAATGCGCCACCGCTCATAAGGTTTATATAACCGAGCATATTGCCGTCACCAGCTGAAATCATAGCTTTGAGAGCGGTTGGGTCAATGAAAGGAACAGCGATTGCGCAACCTAATCTATAGATTACGAGAACAACTGCTGTAAAGATCATTTTCTTTCTAAGGTCCTCAATTTTCCACGCATTTTTAAATGTCTGTAACACTCTTATTTCACCTCTGCCTTTCCGCCTGCTTTTTCAATTTTTTCTTTAGCAGAGGCAGAAAAAGCTTTAAGTTGTACTGTCATTGGTTTAGTAATTTCACCATTACCAAGAACTTTGATACCGTCGTTAACTTTTTTAACAAGACCGCTTGCTACTACTGCTGCTTCATCAACAACACTGTTAGCTTCGAATCTTGCTTCAAGGTCGCTTACATTGATTGTTGCGTAAACTGTTGCAAATACGCAGTTGTTAAAGCCAACTTTTGGAAGTCTTCTCTGAAGTGGAAGCTGACCACCTTCAAAGCCTGCTCTTTTAGCGCCTGAACGAGCTTTCTGACCTTTGTGGCCGTAACCAGCAGTTTTGCCGTTACCGCTACCATGACCACGACCTTTTCTTTTAGCAGCTTTTGTAGAACCTGCTGCAGGTTTCAATTCGTGAAGCATCATTATTGTGCACCTCCCTGTTATTATTTAACAACTTCAACAAGATGAGCAATTTTTGCAACTTTGCCCATTGTTGCAGGTGTAGCTGGCTGAACTGTTACGTCGCCAATTGTTTTTAGACCGAGGGCTGCTGCACAATCTTTCTGATTCTGAATGCGGCCTGCGAGACTTTTAACGAGTTTAATTGTTACTGTTGCAGGTTCAACCTTTTTAGGTTTTCTGCCTCTTTTAGCAGGTACTTTTTCAACTGCTACATCTTTTTTAACTTCATTAGCCATTTCAAAATACCTCCTTATTAACCTAACATTTCTTCAACACTCAAACCACGAAGTTTAGCAACTTCTTCAGCATTTCTAACAGATGAAAGACCTGCTACTGTTGCAGCAACAACGTTGCCTGGGTTTCTTGAACGAAGTGATTTTGTACGAATATCTTTGATACCAGCAGCTTCCAAAACATCACGAACAGCACCACCAGCAATAACACCAGTACCAGGTGCAGCTGGTCTCATAAGAACTCTAGCTGCGCCGAATGCGCCTACAATTTCGTGAGGAATTGTTGTGCCTTTCATTGAAATTCTAACTAAGTTTTTTCTAGCATCTTCTACACCTTTGCGAATTGCTTCAGGTACTTCAGCTGCTTTACCTATACCATAACCTACGATACCGTCGCCATTGCCAACTACTACGAGAGCAGAAAACTTCATGATACGACCGCCTTTAACGGTTTTTGATACACGATTGATTGATACAACCTTCTCCTGAAGGTCCAAAACGCTTGCGTCAATTCTTTCCATTGTATCCCTCCTACAGCACCAAGCCGCCTTCACGGGCGCCTTCTGCCAATGCTTTAACACGACCATGATAGATATAGCCGCCACGGTCAAACACTACTGTTGTAATGCCTTTTTCAAGTGCTACTTTAGCAATTTTATTACCAACTGCTTTTGCAGCTTCGATGTTACCGCCATTGCCTGTGAAATCTTTGTCCATTGTTGATGCGCTTGCAAGTGTTACGCCTGCGATGTCATCAATAATCTGAGCATAGATGTGCTTTGAGGAGCGGAAAACATTCAGACGAGGACGTGCTGCTGTGCCGCTGATTTTTGTGCGAACTCTGGCATGTCTTCTAAGTCTTGCCTGATTACTGTTTGGTTTCTTTACCATAATTAGCTCACTCCTTTATTATTTACCTTTACCTGTTTTGCCTTCTTTGCGGATTATATATTCGCCAACATAACGAATACCTTTGCCTTTATAAGGTTCTGGTGGACGTTTTTCACGAATTTCAGCTGCAAACTGGCCAACTTTCTGTTTGTCGATACCAACAACTTTAATTTTGTTAGGATCTGGAACTTCGATAGTGATACCATCGATTTCAGGCATAATTACCTGATGTGAGAAACCAAGGTTCATAACAAGGTTTTTGCCCTGTTTTGCAACTCTGTAACCAACACCGATAACTTCCAAATCTTTGGAGAAGCCTTCTGTAACACCAGTAACCATGTTACTAATAAGTGTTCTTGTCAAACCATGCAATGATTTGCTTTCGTTTGAATCATCTGGACGGGAAACAACAACTGTTTCACCTTCAACAGCGATTGCCATTTTTGGGTGGAAAGTGGAATCAAGTGTTCCCTTAGGGCCAGCAACTGTAACTTTATTTCCATCAACTGTAATTTTTACACCTGCTGGAATAGTGATGGGTTTTCTTCCTATTCTCGACATACTATTTACCCCCTTACCATACAAAAGCGAGAACTTCGCCGCCCACATTTTCTTTGCGAGCTTTTCTGTCTGTCATAACGCCTTTAGGTGTTGAAACGATAGCTGTACCGATACCTTTCATAACCTTTGGCATATCTTCGCAGCTTGTATAGATACGAAGACCTGGTTTTGAAACTCTGCGCAAACCTGTGATTACTGGTGCGTTTGTTTCTGTGTATTTCAGTGTGATAGTGATAACACCCTGTTTATCATCTTCTGTCACTGTGTAGCTTTTTACGTAGCCTTCTTCAACAAGAATCTGAGCAATAGCTTTTTTCATGTTGGATGCAGGTACGTCAACTGTTGCGTGTCTTGCCTGAGAAGCATTTCTGATTCTAGTGAGCAAGTCAGCGATTGGATCAGTGATATTCATAATCTTGCCTCCTGTGTGAGTATTAAAAGTTTGATTACCAGCTTGCTTTTCTTACGCCAGGGATTTCACCTTTGTAAGCCAATTCTCTGAAGCAAATACGGCATACACCGTATTTTCTCAGATAAGCATGTGGTCTGCCACAGATTTTGCATCTGTTGTATTCTCTTGTTGAAAATTTAGCTTCACGCTGCTGTTTAACTTTCATAGATGTTTTAGCCATAGTCTTTATATCCCCCTATTAGTTTGCGAATGGAGCGCCCAAAGCTTTAAGCAAAGCTTTTGCTTCTTCGTCTGTTGTCGCTGTTGTAACGAATGAGATATCCATACCACGCAAAGCGTCGATTTTATCATATTCGATTTCAGGGAATATCAACTGTTCTTTAATACCAAAAGAATAGTTGCCGCGACCGTCAAATGAGTTGCCGTTGATGCCATGGAAGTCTCTTACACGTGGAAGAGCAACGTTGAAAAGTCTGTCAACGAATTCATACATTTTTTCACCACGGAGTGTAACTTTAACACCGATAGGCATACCTTCACGGAGTTTGAAGTTAGCAACTGATTTTTTAGCTTTACATACGATTGGCTGCTGACCTGTGATCTGTTTGATATCACTTACAACTGATTCGATAACTTTTGAGTTTTCTTTAGCTTCTGAGCAACCAACATTGATAACTACTTTATCCAATTTTGGAATCTGCATTACGCTTTTGTAGTTGAACTGCTTCATAAGAGCAGGAGCAACTTCATTTACATATAATTCTTTGATGTTTGACATTTAAAAGTTCCTCCCCCTCTATTAAATTTCAGCACCACAGTGCTTGCAAATACGAACTTTTTTGCCGTTTTCGATTTTATGACCAATTCTTGTAGCTTTGCCACATTTTGGACATACTGGCATAACCTTGCTTGCGTAGATAGCGCCTTCAGCGTCTACGATACCGCCTGTTTCGCCCTGTCTTCTTGGTTTCACATGTTTTTTAACCATGTTAAGGCCTTCAACAATAACTTTGCCTTCTTTTGGGCTTACAGCGAGAACTTTGCCGGTTTCACCACGGTCTTTACCGCTGATAATTTTAACGGTATCACCAGTTTTTACATGAACTTTATTCATTATAACTTCTCCTTACAGTGATTCCGGAGCAAGGCTCAAGATTTTAAGGTAACCTTTGTCGCGAAGTTCACGAGCAACTGGCCCAAAAATACGAGTGCCTTTCGGATTTTTATCATCTCTAATAATAACTGCTGCGTTTTCGTCAAATCTGATGTATGAACCATCTTCACGACGAATGCCGCTCTTTGAACGAACAATTACAGCTTTAACAACTTCACCTTTTTTAACAACTCCGCCTGGTGTTGTTTTTTTAACTGATGCTACAACAACATCGCCGATATTAGCATATCTTCTGCGTGTGCCGCCAAGAACTCTAATACACATAAGTTCTTTAGCACCTGTGTTGTCAGCAACCTTTAAATAGGTCTGCATCTGTACCATGTACAAGTCCTCCTTTTCAAAATTAGCTTATTTAGCTTTTTCAACTATCTTAACAAGTCTCCAGTTTTTGTCTTTAGAAAGTGGACGAGTTTCCATGATTTCTACACGGTCACCGATACCACATTCATTATTTTCGTCATGAACTTTAAATTTAACAGTTCTTTTAACGATTTTTTTGTACAAAGGGTGTTTAACTCTGTCTGCGATAGCAACTACAATTGTTTTATCCATTTTGTCAGAAACAACTGTACCAATTCTTGTTTTTCTCAAGTTACGTTCCATTGTTTTTACCTCCCCTTATTATTTAGCGATTGCGCTAAGAGCTGTGTTAACTCTAGCGATATCTTTTTTAACTGTCTGGATTCTCATTGGATTTTCCAACTGATTGATAGCGTGCTGAAAACGAAGATTGAACAGTTCTGCTTTTAGTTCTTTAAGTTTAGCTGTCAGCTGTTCTGCTGACATATTACGGAGTTCACTTGCCTTCATACTATTCACCTACCTCATCCTTTTTAACGAATTTGCACTTGATAGGCAGCTTGTGCATAGCAAGACGCATAGCTTCTCTAGCGAGTTCTTCTGAAACTCCGCCGATTTCGAACAATACTCTGCCTGGTTTAACAACAGCTACCCAGTATTCTGGTGAACCTTTACCTGAACCCATTCGAGTTTCAGCTGGTTTTTCTGTTACTGGTTTGTCTGGGAAGATTTTGATCCAAACTTGACCACCACGTTTGATATAACGTGTCATAGCAATACGAGCTGCTTCAATCTGATTAGATGTAATCCATGCTGGTTCAAGAGCCTGGAGACCAAATTCGCCGTATGTTACTTTGTTACCACGAGTAGCTTTACCAGTCATACGACCTCTGTGCACTCTGCGGTATTTAACTCTTTTTGGTAAAAGCATTATCTGTTGCCTCCTTCTTTACGAGGTTTAGCACCTTTAAGCACTTCGCCTTTGTAAATCCAAACTTTAACGCCAACTTTACCAAAAGTTGTGTTAGCTTCTGCAAAACCGTAATCGATATCTGCACGAAGAGTCTGAAGTGGAATAGTGCCTTCATGGTAGTGTTCTGTTCTAGCGATATCAGCACCGCCGAGACGACCTGAAACGCTTGTTTTGATGCCTTTAACGCCCATTCTCATAGCTCTTGACATTGACTGTTTCATAGCTCTTCTGAAAGCAACACGTCTTTCAAGCTGTGCAGCAATGTTTTCAGCAACGAGCTGTGCATCGGCATCTGCATGTTTAACTTCTGTGATGTTTACGAGAACTTCATCAACTGGTCTTTTAATTTGTTTAGCAATCTGAGCGCGAAGTTTTTCGATTTCTGCACCCTGACGGCCAATAACCATACCAGGTTTTGCACAGAAGATATTAATTCTGATAACTTTTGAGTCTCTTTCAATCTCAATTTTAGATACACCGGCAGTGTAAAGCTGAGCTTTGAGACCTTTTCTGATTTTGTAGTCTTCTACGAGAGTATCGCCAAAATCTTTCTTTTCAACGAACCAGCGTGAATCCCAGTTTTTAATTACGCCTACACGCAAACCGTGTGGATTAACTTTCTGTCCCATAGCTTCCTCCTTATTCTTCGATTTCTTTGAGAACTACAGTCATGTGTGATGTTCTCTTAAGAATTCTATATGCTCTGCCCTGTGCTCTTGGCATAACTCTTTTAAGAGTTGGGCCTGGTGTTACAAAACATTCTGAAACATACAGATTGTTTTTGTCCATATTAAAGTTGTGTTCCGCATTTGCCATTGCTGATTTAACCAATTTAAGCAAAGGTTCGCAAGCAGCTTTTGGTGTATGCTGCAAGATAGCAACAGCTTCGTTAACTGGTTTGTTTCTAATCAAATCCATAACGATCTGCACTTTTCTTGGTGCGATGCGGGCGTGTCTAAGGTATGCCCTTGCTTCCATAATTGTACTCTCCTTTACTTAGATGACTTTGAACCTGCGTGACCGCGGTAAGTTCTTGTTGGTGCAAATTCACCGAGTTTGTGGCCAACCATGTCTTCTGTTACATAAACTGGAACGTGTTTACGACCATCATGTACTGCGAATGTGTGACCTACAAAATCTGGGAATATTGTAGATGAACGGCTCCAAGTCTTGAGGACTCTTTTTTCGCCAGCTTTGTTCATATCTTTAACTCTTTTGAGAAGAACAGGCTGCACGAAAGGGCCTTTTTTAATACTTCTACCCATATCGTTACTCCTTTATTAACCGTTGCGACGTCTAACAATAAATTTGTCAGAAGCTTTGTGTTTGTTTCTTGTTTTGTAACCCATAGCTGGTTTGCCCCATGGTGTAACAGGACCTGGACGGCCAACTGGTGATTTACCTTCACCACCACCGTGTGGGTGATCAACAGGGTTCATAACGCTACCACGAACAGCTGGTCTCCAGCCCATGTGACGTTTTTTACCGGCTTTACCGATTTTAACATTGTCGTGGTCAAGGTTTGATACCTGGCCAATTGTAGCGTAGCAGTTGAGAGCAACATTTCTCAATTCACCTGAAGGAAGACGAACAAGTCCGTATTTACCTTCTTTAGCGATCAACTGTGCAAAGTTACCAGCTGAACGAACGAGCTGACCACCTTTGCCAGGATAGAGTTCGATATTGTGGATAACAGTACCAACTGGGATGTTATTGATTGGCAATGCATTACCTGGTTTGATATCTGCATTTTCACCATTCATAACAGTGTCGCCAACTTTGAGGCCATCTGGAGCAATGATGTATGATTTAACACCATCTTCATACTGAATCAAAGCGATGAAAGCTGTTCTGTTTGGATCGTATTCAAGTGACAACACCTGAGCTGGGATATCCAATTTGTTTCTTTTAAAATCGATTACACGATATTTTGTTCTGTTACCGCCACCGTGATGACGAACAGTAATGCGGCCTTCATTGTTACGGCCAGCAGTATTTTTCATAGGTTCCAGAAGACTTCTTTCTGGGCTAACCTTTGAAAGAACCGAATAGTCTGTAACTGCCATATTACGGCGAGATGGAGTAGTCGGTTTAAATTTCTTAATAGCCATTAGGTTCACTCTCCTTATGAGTCTTTTTGCGAGAAGCTCATGCCTCCCATACTTAAAAACGCCTTTACAATTTATAAGGCGGATAGGTTATTAGTTCATACCTTCAAAGAACTCAATACCCTTTGAATCAGCTGTCAATGTGATGATAGCTTTTTTAACATCAGCTCTGTAGCCACCTTTGAGTCCCTGACGACGGAAGTGACCTTTTACAGAGATTGTGTTAACTTTTGCAACTTTAACGCCGAACAATTCTTCAACTGCTTTAGCAATTTCAATTTTGTTAGCATTTGTAGCAACCTGGAATGTGTATTTTCTGTCTGCAATGCCTTTCATGCTGTTTTCAGTAATGATTGGCTTGATGATGATATCCTGTACCATTTTCATTATGCAAATACCTCCTCAAGTTTCTTAGCGCTTGCAAGGTCAACAACAAGTGTTCTTGCATTGATTGTATCATAAGCGTTCATAGTAGTTGCAACTGTTGTTTGTACACCAG
Organism: Oscillospiraceae bacterium; assembly: GCA_020024475.1. Taxonomy (GTDB): domain Bacteria; phylum Bacillota; class Clostridia; order Oscillospirales; family Ruminococcaceae; genus RGIG3102. The sequence continues at coordinate 4,646 of JAHHTS010000003.1, read as the reverse complement.
GAATGTTACCTGCTGACTTAACAACCTTCTTGTCTGCAACAGCCTGTACCATCAATGTTTTACCTGAAACACCGAGGTTTTCGAGCATTTTAACAACTGCTTTTGTTGAGTAGTCTGTGATTGCGTAGTTATCAACGATTACCATTTTGCCAGCAGCAGCTTTAGCTGAAAGTGCTGAGCAGATAGCAAGTCTTTTAACTTTTTTGTTAAGAGTGTAGCTGTAATCGCGTGGTTTTGGACCAAGAGCGATACCACCATGTGTCCACTGTGGAGAACGGATAGAACCCTGACGAGCACGACCTGTACCTTTCTGTCTCCATGGTTTGCGGCCACCACCACTTACTTCACTTCTTGTAAGTGTTGAGTGTGTACCTTGTCTCTGGTTAGCAAGGAAGTTTACAACTGCCATGTGCATAACCTTTTCATTTGGTGTGATACCAAAAACTGCATCAGAGAGCTCAACAGTGTCAACTTTTTTACCGTTAATGTCTAAAACATCAAATTTTGCCATCTTGTTTTCCTCCCTTAAGCTTTAACGCTGTCTGTAAGAACAACAATTCCGCCTTTAGCGCCAGGAATTGCACCTTTTACAGCGATGAGATTGTTTTCTGCGTCGATTTTAACAACAGCAAGGTTCTGAACTGTAACTCTTTCAGCACCGAGATGACCTGGCAATCTTTTGCCTTTGAAAACTCTTGATGGTGAAGATGTAGAACCGTTTGAACCAGCATGTCTAGCAACTGGGCCAGTACCATGGCTAGCTTTAAGTGAATGGTTATTCCAGCGTTTGATTGTGCCAGCATAACCTTTACCTTTGCTGATGCCACAAACGTCAACTTTATCACCAGCAGCGAAAGCGTCTGCTTTAATGATGTCGCCAACGTTGATTTCTTCGATTGAATCAAAGCGGAATTCTCTCAAAGTTTTCTTTGGAGCAACGCCTGCTTTTTCAAAATGTCCTTTAGCTGGTTTTGTAACACGATTAGCTTTAACTTCGCCAAAACCAAGCTGAACTGCCTGATAGCCATCGCTTTCAACAGTTTTCTTCTGTACAACAACACAAGGACCTGCTTCGATTACTGTAACAGGTACTACCATACCTTTTTCATCGAAAAGCTGTGTCATACCGATTTTTTTGCCGATAATTCCTTTTTGCATTTCTAAATGCCTCCTGTTAGGTTATTGGTTGGCTTTTCGCCAACATGACTCCAACTTGTGGTTGAGAGGTGCTCAATATATAATGTATATATTAGAGCTTAATTTCAATTTCAACGCCTGCTGGGAGCTGCAAGCTTGTAAGAGCTTCAACAGTTTTGTTTGTTGGTTTCAAAATGTCTATAACTCTTTTATGAGTTCTGTTTTCGAACTGTTCTCTAGAGTCTTTGTACTTGTGAACAGCTCTAAGAATTGTGATCACTTCTTTTTCAGTTGGAAGTGGAATAGGTCCTGATACTCTCGCACCTGTTCTTTTAGCTGCTTCAACAATTTTGTATGCTGCAGTGTCTATCAACTGATGATCATAACTCTTAAGTCTAACTCTGATTTTTTCTTTGACTGCCATTGTAACGCCTCCTTATAGATTTTAAAATGTTTAGCGGCGGTAATTGAATATCGAACACTGTGCCGGGTGTTTCGCACCCTTTCATGATAAAAGCCGATTAACCGCCATGCAGTTACATCGGAACAACGGAGCAAATCTCCTTAATCACAAAGTTCACGGCCAGTGGACCACATTAGCGGTCATACACCCTTTGCATTTCAATATTCTCTCGCCCGGTTCAAAGATCGGACATACTCGGTGGAAAAACCTGTGATATATCACAGCAACCTCCCACGTCAACGCATAATCTTTGCAGTCGCCTAATTATGATACAACAAAGTTAAAAATAATGCAAGTGTTTTTGCAATATTTTTTATTTTTGTATACATAGCTTATTGGCACAGGAATTTAAACAAGATTTTTGTATATTATGTATACAATCCCTATCTAGTATTAATATATCCTATAAGTTATTAAAATAACTTTTAATATTATAACAATCGACATAAAATTTGTCAATAGTTTGTAAAAAATATTTTATGTAATTATAATTTTTATATCTTTATTTATAATAATTTCTCATCCTAAAGTATAGTTTAAAAATACATGTATTGCTTAAAAAGACAAAAAGCAGAGGTTTAATTAAACCTCTGCTTTTTGAATTAATTATTTTTCAACAACTAGTTTACCATCTACAAATACTTTAAGTATATTTGTACTAATTTCCATTGGGTCGCCATCTGTGATAATTATATCAGCGTCTTTTCCTTCTTCCAAAGAACCCACACGATCCTCTATTCCAATATGTTTAGCTGGATTGATTGTAATTGCCTGTAAAGCTGCAAACGGATCCATACCTGCTTTAACTGCAAGTCCAGCGCAATGTGGAAGATGCTGTTGAGGGATAACTGGTGAGTCAGTTATGATAGACACCTGACATCCAGCTGCTGCAAGAACACCTGGAGTGGTCCAACTTTTATTGCGAAGTTCAAATTTAGATGCGTTTGTAAGTGTAGGTCCAACAGCTAAAGGGTAATTTTCTTTAGCGAGTTCTTCAACAATAAGATGGCCTTCTGTTACATGTTCAATAGTTAGGTTTACATCAAACTCTTTTGCGATTCTAATTGCATTAAAAATATCGTCTGATGCATGAGCATGAGCTTTCAAAGGAATTTTCTTTTTAATAACTGGAATAAGCGATTCCAATTTTATATCATAAGAAGGACGTTTTGTAACATCATCACCTGCCGCGTCAAGTTTTGCGGAATATTCTTTTGCTTTAGCAAGCATTTCGCGAAGTTTTGCAGATGTTGACATACGAGTTGAATTTCCTTTATCTCCATAAACTCGTTTAGGGTTTTCACCAAAAGCACATTTCATTGCTACATTGTCTTTCACAATCATATCATCACTACGACGACCTACTGTTTTTATAGCTACGAATGTTCCCCCTAATACATTTGCGCTACCAGGACCTGTACATACTGTGGTAACTCCACCCTCTACAGCTTGTGCGAAAGCAGGATCCATAGCCTTAACACCATCAAGTCCTCTCATTTGTGGGCTTATGATATCGTTCATTTCATTGTAGTCCATCCCCTCATAGCCAATACCGTATCCGTCAAGACCAATATGGCAATGCGCCTCTACAAACCCCGGAAAAACATTCAAACCTTTAACATCAACAATCTTAGCGTCATCAGCTTTAATGTCTTTAGCAATTTTTATAATTTTTCCATTATCAATAAGAATATCTGCCTCAAAAGCTTCTGGAACAATAGCATTGTGAATAAACCCATTTTTAATTAATATCATAACAATTAACTCCTTTATACATTTATACATTGGATTTAATAATATAATATCATAATAACAGAAAATTTTATACAAAAATGCTAAAAAAATATTTAATGTTTTTTTAGCATTAAGTATCAATATCTGCGTAATACAGTGTTTTATTTTCGCAATCATATATAGCTACGCTAAAATTATAGCTACATCTTGTAAATAAATCATTGTCGTTATTAGGATTACTACTTTCAGAGTTTCTATCATAAAAATAATAATATCCATTTTCTATTTTAGGTATAAAGTTTTGTTCATCTTCTGTTTTAACCAAGCTATATATTGTTTCGTTGTTATCTTCTAGACCGTAAACTGCTATACTTAAATTTTTACTTAGTGGCATTTTGCTCCATTTTCCTTCAAGCTGTGTTGCTAAAGTTTTATCCTTGAACACAATTTTCATCAGCATTTTTCCATCTCCATGAAATCCGCCATGAGTATTTGTTATCTGTGAATGTTCTATTTCTGGAAAAACTAGTTCTAATTTTTTTGAAAGTTTGGATATATCACTACTGCACCCACTTATAATAACTGATATAAATAACATAATTAAAATTAAACTTATTTTCTTTTTCATAGCATTACCTCTTGCATGATTTAAACTCCAAAATATCGCCTGGCTGGCATTCTAGAACCTCACATAGTTTTGCCAGTGTTGAAACTTTCACTGCTTTTGCTTTTCCTGTTTTCAAAATCGACATATTTGCCAAAGTTATTCCAACTTTATCAGCAAGTTCAGTTACACTCATTTTTCTTTTAGCGAGCATAACATCTATATTAAAAATAATTTCACCTTCCACATTATCACCTATATAGTTAAATCGTTTTCAATTTTTAGTCTAGCAGCTTTACCTGTTAAATCGGATAAGCACTTAAACACCGTACCAATACAAGCCCCCATTACACAAATCATAACTGAGACAATCAAAACTGATGGATGATTTTTATTTAAAATTAGTAATATTATATTACCTAGCAATAAAAATATCGTATCTAAATATGTTGCATTTGCCATAAAATTAAATCTTCGTGCATTTAATTTGGTAAAAGGTATTTCGTTTTCAATGTCCACAGAAATTTTCCATAAATTAAATAGAACCATGTAACAAGGTACACCTGTAATCAACAAAAATATAAACCATGGATAATATCTATTTTGAAACTCTGGATATTGTTCTATAATTGTTTTTCCTATTAAAGGAAGTACATATAGATATATAAAAGCGCCAAATATTCCAATAGTTATGGTAAGGACTTTAAA
>JAHHTS010000029.1 GCA_020024475.1 Oscillospiraceae bacterium | reverse complement strand
TAATCAAACCTCATTTCACTAAAATTTTGATGTTTACTTTTATTATATTCATTTTTTATGATTTGTCAATAATTATTTATTGTTTCACAATAAATAATTATAATATTTCGATAAATTTACTATTTTGATATAGGCTTTTACTCAACAAAAAACAGCGAAGAATAATAATTCTCCGCTGTTCATTTTATTTTCTAGTTTTTTCTAGTTCTTCAATAATTTTCTCATCTGGAACAATAGCTGCACTTTCATATATATCGTAAATAACCATACCAGGTTTTAAATCATTTGTTTTTCTGATATTTTTAACAAAAGTATAATCAACCTCTACCTTTGCCATACCTTTTAAGCTGGAATGATAAACCGCCAACTGTGCAGCCTGATTTTGTGTCGTTAAAGGAATATCTTCACCATTACTCATAACAACTACATGACTACCTGGGGCTTTTTTAGTGTGGAACCACATATCTTTACCCCTAGCAGTTTTAATAGTTAATTTATCATTTTGCTCATTATTTCTACCTACAAGTATCAAAAAGCCATCACATGAAGTGTATCTTATAAAATCTTGTGGTTTCTGCCTTTTTTCACGATTTTTATAATATTTCAAATACCCAGCACTATGAAGTTCGCTCCTAATAGCCATAAGTTCACTTTCATTTTTGGCATTATTTACATTATATGCAACACTTTGCAGATATTCTAGTTCAATTTCTCCTTGTGCAATTAGGGTAGTAAGCATCTTGACCGCTGTCTGTTTTCGCTTGTACTCTTTATAATACTTCTGTGCATTTTGATTACCTGTAAGTTTAGGGTCAAGAGGAATTATAATATTTGTATTATCGTAATAATTAAAAACTTCCACTTTTTTCATTCCTTTTTCTAATTGGTAGAGATTAGCTGTTAGAAGTTCACCATATATACGGAATTTTTCATTATCAGTACTTTGTGTAAGTTCTTCTTTTCTTGCCACCTGTTTACGGATTGTTCTATCCAAAAGGTTTTGTACAAGTTTGTGTAGATCTTTCCCCTTTTGACGAAGGCGTTCAGCCTTATCTTTTTCGCTATAATATTCATCAAGAAGCTGGTTTAATGTTTCAAAAGATTTAGAATCAAGTCCTTCATACTGTGTAAGCGGCATAAAGCTATATTCACTTGGTGCATTCTGCTGATTATAAACAATAGTATACTTAGGTTGGTGATAATATTCAATCACTCTGCCCACTGTTGCAACAACAGCCATTTCCTGCGATTCTGACAGACTGTCAGCATAACTGTCACCAGTATGTGCAAGATATGCTATTTCTCGGGCAACTACAGGCCCCATTCCTTGACTACATCTTAAAAAAGCTTGGTCAATTGTACCACTATAAGAAAATACCTTTTCTAGTACTTGTTGTGTCTGGCTGATGAATTTAGGATTTTCTCTATTTGGAGGAAGCTTATACATCAGTCCTGGCAAAAGTTGGCGTATTGAAGATGCATCGGCATCAACACGTTTCATTGCATCAATAATTTTACCATCGCCATTGATTATAACAAGATTTGCATATCTTCCCATAAGCTCCGCTGCTATGTCTATATTTACTGTATCACCCATTTCACTTGTAGCAGTAAAAGTGAGCATAATAATTCTTTCACCTTCAACGCTAGTAGCACCTATGAATCTAGCACCAGAAAGATATTTTCTTAAAAGCATACAAAAAGACGGCGGTGTTTGTGGATTTTCAAAACTTTCATTTGTAAAACAAAGTCTAGCTGAACCACTTCTTGCAGAAAGCAAAAGTTTTATGTTTCCATCTCTTTTCCTAAGATGAAATACCACTTCATCTTTTGAAGGCTGGTGTATTTTGTCTATTCGGCTTCCTTGAAGTCCTTGATCAAGTTCTTTAGCCAAAAGTGACATAGTAATTGCATCTAATGCCATTTATGTTCTCCTATATATGATATTGAAGATTTTCACATGTGAATACTTCAACTTTTATGTTCTTGAATTTATTTTTAATTATATCAGCCATTGTGCTTAAACTAATTGATTCAGAAGCATCATGACCTACTGTGATTGTACTTATTCCAACTTGAGAAAGGTCAAGCATATCGTGGTATTTACATTCACCAGTGATTAAGCAATCTGCGCCGCTTTTGATAACTTCGTCTTTCATTCCACTTCCGCTACCTGCACAGATAAAAGCTCTTCTTATTTCTTTATGCGGTAAAGTACACTCTGCTGTACCGAAAACTTCTTTACATTTTTGAGAAAGCTCCACAGTAGTTGAACCTACTTTTACAACCACACCAATTTCAAATTCGCTGCTATCTAATATTTCAAGATTAAGGCTATCTGCTATTATATAAGAAGTGCCAAATTCGTACTTATCAAAATTTGTATGTGCGCAAATAACGGAAATATCGTTTTTTATAAGGGAATACACTATATCATCTTTAGTTATGGATTTTATTGAATTAAATATAACTGGGTGATGCGAAACAATAATTTTTGCTCCTATTTCATTAGCCATATTTATTGCTTGTTTTGTCACATCAAGGCACACTAAAACAGCATCGCTTATGTTTTGTGCGTTTACCAGAATACCACTGTTATCCCATTGCTCCTGCATATCGAAAGGGAATTTTTCGTTTAGCAAATTATAAATTTGTTCTGTTGTTATCATACAGCACCTCAGTATATATTTTAATAATATTAAATCATATTTTTATATTTTCATCAACGATAAAAGACCATTCTGCATTTTTTTACAGAATGGTTTTATGGATTGATTTAATATTTTCTATAATTAGCTCAATTTTTGAGATTGCCTTAGCTAACTCAATGTTTTCAACACCTTTATCTATTAAAACACCTTTTTGTTTCTTTCTAAGTCGACCTAAAATCATTTCTATATAGCCTAAGGCTGCTAAATCAGTATTTTTATAGCATTCACCAATATATGTGTTAAAAATATCATTTTTAACAATCTCACCTGTGTAAACTGCATTTATACAGCTATAATATTTTCCTTTTTCAGCGACATTTTTCTCTTGGATTATATAAAATCCATTTTCGTATAGATATTTTCTTATAATATGCCCGTTCTGTGCTGGTAGAAGAATTAGTTTAGTCTTTTGTTTTTTTATAAATTCAGCACCATCAATAACATCAGACATTGTTTGTCCTCCAAGGCCTGCGATTACTACATGGGTTATATCGTCTGTGTTTTCTATTCCTTGTAGTCCATCAGTGCATAAAAAATCTGCTGAATGTGAAAGATGATGAGTTTCAAATAGATCTATTGCTTTTTGCAAAGGCTGATAATTTATATCAGTTGCAATAATATGTCTTGCTTTTTTCTCTTTTATAAGATAAAGGCTGAGTTTACCGTGGTCACAACCAACATCACAAACTGTTTTACCATTATCAACAAAAGAGGCAGCCATTAACAAACGACTGCCTATATTTTTGTGTTTCATTTAGTTATTGCCAAAGTGTTCGTTAAGTTTTGCAACCAATTCGTCAGCATCTACACCATGAACCCAGCAAGCCTGTTCAATGTTTTCGCCTCTAGCTGAAGGGCATCCAAGGCAATGCATACCAATTTCCATGAAATATACAGCTGTTGATGCATCAGCATCTAAAATATCACCAAGGTTAGTTTTCTTTGTTACTACCATAATAATTTTATCTCCTTTTGCAAAATTAAGATTTATTGCTAATTTATTATACCAAATAAGTAAATATTATGCAATATCCTTGTGATTAAATCACATTATAAACCAAAATTCGCTACCTTTTCCGATTTCCGAGTCAACCCCGTATTCAAAATTATGACTTTCAAGAATTGTTTTTACAATTGCAAGTCCTAACCCTGTTCCTTGTTTTCCACTTGATTTTCTAGATCTATAATACTTATCAAACAGATGTTTTTTATCTTCTTCGCTTATACCCTCGCCGGAGTCCTTTACACTTATGCGAACCTTTCCATTTTCGAGAGGTTCTGCCTTAATAACAATCTGAGTTCTTGCTGGTGTATGCAACAAAGCATTAGAAACGAAGTTATGCATAACTCTCTCTATAAGCGATGCGTCTGCCATTACATAAAGAACCTCAGGCCCATCATAAACAACTGTTTTATCTTCACTCTCAGCCCTATGAGAATATATGTCAGCGATATCAGAACACATATCAGCCATATTGTACTGAACAATATTAAGTTTCATAGCTCCTTGGCTGAGTTTTGCATATTCAAGAACCGAATTTACCATTTTTGACAATCTGTCAGTTTCATCAATAATTGTATTTAGTTGTTGTTCTCTTATAGGTGGATTTTCACCCGTGATATCTCTTATAGACTCAGCATATCCCTTAATAATAGTAAGCGGTGTGCGTAAATCATGAGAAATACTTGCGATTAATTCTTTTTGGAATCTCTGTGACGATTCTATTTCGCTTGCCATGATATTAAAATCCTGTGCAAGCTGTGCCAATTCATCTCTAGACCCTTCCGGTATTCCTATTTTTATCTTATAGTTACCCTTACTAATTTCCTTTGTAGCTTTAGACAAAACCGTAATTGGTTTAACAAACCAATTAGACATAAGTGCTGCAATTATAAGTGCTAACACGATAGTGAAAAACGCAGTTGTTCTTAATTGTGACAAAACAATTTTGACAACTGAATCCGTTCTGGCAAGGCTAGTAGAAGCAAGAATAGTGTATTTATTATTCCAAAATGTGCCTTTTACTAATTGTTTGTTATCATAATCATCTACAATTTGACCAGTATAATGACCGCTATTTCTAACTTTTTGTCTAAGTTCTTGTGCCCGCTTTGTGTTTAGCCTTCGCTGATCCATATAAATGCTTGATGTTGTGCTTCTTGAACCATGTAATTGGCATGCATCACCTATTCCTTCCATAAGTAGCAAACCGTTACCAAATTCATCAGATATTTCAATGCATATACCAAGATTAACATGAGATGAAATCTCATCTATAGTTTCTTGTGTAAGTTGACCAGCATTACTTTGAATAGCTTTTACTGTTTCAGAAACAATACCAGCAAGTTCTGCTTGAGTAGATGCTTGATACATTGGTTTAAAAAACACAGCTGTTGTAATCCAGATTGCTGCAATAATGGACAAGCACACCGCCAATATAAGTGCTGTAAGTCTATTTCTTATACTGGTTTTCATATATTATTCCTTTGGTTCAAATTTATATCCTACGCCCCATACAGTCACGATACAGTCACGATAATCCTTTAAGTGGCTGCGAAGCATTTTTATGTGTGTATCAACAGTTCTATCTTCGCCAAAATAGTCATAATTCCAAACTTTAAGTAGGATTCTTTCACGGCTAAGTGCTACACCTTTATTCTGTACAAGACAAACCAAGAGATCGAATTCTTTAGGTGTTACATTTACAATTTCACCATCAATTTTTATGCTGTGGCTTGGAACATCAATTACAAGTCCGCCAAAAATATATCTTTCTTTACTTTCTGCAATTTCTGGACTAACACGGTTAAAAACAGCTCTAACTCTTGCCATAAGTTCTTTAGGTGAGAAAGGTTTTACAACATAGTCATCTGTACCAGCTTCAAAACCATTGATTTTATCATATTCTTCGCCTTTTGCAGAAAGCATAATTACAGGTGTTTTAAATCCTCTTGCTCTCATTTCTTTAAGGCAAGCTATACCATCCATAAATGGCATCATCACATCAAGAATACAAAGATCTATATCGCCTTTGCTTATTTTTGTAAGTGCTTCTATACCATCTTTTGCATACTCAACATCATATCCCTCTATAACAAGGTACTGACCGATTAAATCTCTAATTCTTTGTTCGTCATCAACTACCAAAATTTTCATTGTTGTTACCTTCCTTTATATATGTATAACATTATAAAATGATATTGTCATTATTTAGTAATATAATACATTCTATAAGTTATAAATTTGTGAAAAAAAATATAACTATATGTAAATTAATTTTGACATAGATTACTTGACTATATACATCAAAATGATTAAAATTACAAGTATAATATTTGTATCGGAGAGATTTTAACTATGTTTATGACTTTTACTATTGTACTCATTGTTGTGGTTATAATTTTTAACCTCTTTTCAAGTGGAGGTTCACCTAGAGTATTAAGAGAACTTTTTTATGGTAGATATTACGCTGAAGATGGTATAATTGATAATGAAGACAAGCCAAACAGCCGTGAAGCTTTTCAAAAATGTATTGATAATAACATCGGTATTAAAACTGAAATTTTTCTTACTAAAGATAAAAAACTAGCTATTTCTGCCTATAACAGCTTATCAAAAGAATATGGAAATGATAGTAAAATTTCAGATATGACATCTGAAGAAATTGAAAAATTAGACATTATAATGTTTAAAGATTTGCTTGATATGGTAAATGGTAAAGTTCCAGTTATTGCTGAACTTAAAGTTTGTGATGATAATGAAGTTCTCTGTCGTCGTACAGCTGACACTATTTTATCATATCCTTATAAAAATGTAGCTGTTGCAAGTTTTCATTCTGGAATGATTACTTGGTTTAAACGAAATGCAAAGACGATTTTTCGTGGCTCTATTTCAGCACCAGCAAAAGATTTCACATCTCTACCTAAAGTTGACCGGTTCATGACTGGTAATCTGGCAAACAACTCTGTTTGTCGCCCTCAATTTATTCTTTACAGAAACAAACCTTTAAGTATTCTGGTAAAATTTGCATTTAACTTAGGAACTGTAAGGGGCATATGGACACTTACCGACAAAGAAGAAGCAAAGGCTTTACAATCCGAAAAAGAGATAATTATATGTCGTGGTTTTCTTCCAGAAGAACCTCATTATAAAGTTATTCCTGAAAGAGAAAAGTCACAAATAGAGCTCGATATTGAGAAAAAAGATGCTGAAAAGCTGGAAAGAGCAAAAGCAAAACAGGAATATAGACGGCAGAGAGAAGCGGAGAAAAACAAAAAAGAAAACAAGCCAAGTATTTTGGCTGAATGTGCTGAAGATTTTGATGAATTCAATAATTCTACAAAAGAAATAGTAGAAAATAATGAGGAATAATAAAAATATCCTCGAAATCTTCTATCAGTTATATAATGATAACAAAAATTTATAAAATACATAAAAAACATAAACGGAGCGTATCAAAATTTGATGTGCTCCGTTTCTATTTATAAAATATTAACATATTAGAATTATATTTTTTATCTTTGCTCTAACAAATCGGATACTTTATTTATATCCATTTCAAATATTTTCTATTCAAATATATCGATGTAAAATAGTGCGCAACTGTTTATATGCCAAATGCCTGTCCTAACTGTTCCCATTGTGAAGTGGATAAATACAAAAAGCCAGTGTATCGCTCACAAACTAGCACATAACAAAATAAATTGATAATTTGTCTACAGATATTTTTGAATACTTCTAAACGTCACATCGATACAAATGTACCCATGATTAGATTGTTGTTATACATATATTGCGTTTTCAAAATAATATTCATTTCTTAATAAGTATTTTATAATACCGCTCTTAACTAATTTGCTATATTTTAATTGATAGCGTTTATGTGATTGTAATGGCAAAAATTATTTTTTTATTCTTTCCCAATAAGCTTTCGCAGCTTGTTCATTTTTGTTTTCGCCAAATGTATAGTATATATCATTTTCTATTTCTTTAGGCAAGTATGACTGTTTAATCCAATGATTAGGGTAATTGTGTGGATATTTATAATCTTCAGTTGGGCTGAGGCCCTCCTTGCTTGGACTTTTCGTGTCTTTTATATGTGTTGGAACATCTCCGAAGCCACCACGGCGAACAACAGCAGTAGCTTTATCAATGGCCACTTCTCCGCTGTTGCTTTTAGGTGCAGTAGCAAGAAGTATAACTGCATCTGAAAGAGGTATTCTCGCTTCAGGCATACCAACTTGCAAAGCTATATCACAACAAGCTTTTACAGCTGAAATTCCCTGAGGATAGGCTAAACCTATATCTTCGCAGGCAATAACAAGAATTCTTCTTATTGCGGGAAGCATTCCATCAGCCTCAAGTAGTCTGGCAAGGTAATGCAAAGCTGCATTTTCATCGGAGCCTCTTATAGACTTCTGTAAAGCAGACAAAAGATTATAGTGTTCATCACCGGAATTATCAAATCTATTGGCACTTCTTTGACTTACTTGTTTCGCCATATTTTCATCTATTATACTATCTTCACCAGAATAGCTTGCAGCCGCTATAAGTAATTCTAAAGCGTTAAAACACTTTCGCATATCACCGCCACAACCATATGATAGAACTTTTAATGCACCATCTGTCAAGGTAATTGAAGACTCATTTTCTATATTATATTTTTTTACAGCTTTTTTTAAACCTATCCGAATATCGCTTGGTGACAGAGGTTTGAACTCAAAAATAGTGCTTCTTGAAAGTATTGCATTAAAAATTGCAAAATAAGGATTTTCTGTAGTTGATGCGATAAGAGTTACCGAGCCATCTTCAAGTACTTCCAGCAAAGATTGTTGTTGCTTTTTATTAAGATACTGAATTTCATCAAGATATAAAAGAATTCCATTTTCTGTTCCTATAGTATTGATTTGAGAAATAATATCTTTAATATCCGATGTTGAGCTTTGCGTTCCGTTGAGTTTAAATAGTTTTTTATCGGTCATTTTTGCAATTATACTAGCAACAGTAGTTTTGCCAACTCCTGAAGGTCCATAGAATATCATATTTGGTATACTACCGCTCTCTATTGCACGACGAAAAACAGCATCTTTATTTAAAAGGTGCTGTTGTCCGCAAACATCATTAAAATTGTTAGGTCTCAATACTGAAGCTAAAGGTTTATTCACTGAATTTCACATCTCCATGATTTTATCTTTTCCTCATCATACTTGTTTTTAAGGAAAAAAGCAATAGTGTGCATCATAGCTCTATCCCAAAATGTGTAATCATGAACCCCTTCCCACATCATAAGTTTATAATCTGCCAAAGGAAGTGTAGATGCATATTCATCAAATGCCTTGTTTTGTTCATTAATCATAGCCAAATCGTCTTGAATACCACACATCATTCTAATTCTTGGTTGCTTTTCTGGTGGAAGCTCTGAAACCTTTTTAATAAGATAATATGGATTATCTTCATTTTTCACTTCCATATTATCACCGAATACTGGCAAGAAGGACAAGCTATCACCTTCTAGTTTATCTTGCTTTTTAAGTGTTTCTGTCATTGTTATTATGTCACAAGGAGCAGAAAGTGGAGCTATTGCACCAAACATATCCGGCCTTGAAAGACCAATTTTAAGCGTGCCATACCCACCCATTGAAAGGCCTGAAAGAAATGTCTTTTCTCTTGGAAATTTCAGTCCATATAAAGACTCCAACAGTTTTGGAAGTTCCTCTGTAATATATGTATAGTATTTTAGGCCATATTTCATATCAGTGTAAAAACTCTGAGGTGCGCTTATATAAACGATAGCAATATGATTTTCCATAGCATAACGGTTTGTTGCAGTAAACTCTCTAAATCTTTTTTCACTGCTTCCTAGTCCGTGAAGAAAATAAACAATACCACAAGGTTTTTTAATTGACTTTTCTGGTCTGTCATTAGGGATATACAAATCAAGAGCAACTTCTTGTCTAAGTACATTTGAATAGATAGTTGAATTTATAAACGCCATAATATTTCTCCTTTACGATTACTACATAATTATATTTTTTCATAAAATTAAGTTATTTTTATGTAAATATATTTAAAAATTTATGTTGATATGTTAATATATAATTATTATAAAAAAGTGAGATTGTAAAATATGAAAAGTAAAAAAGAAGCTGCTGAAATAGTGGCGTTGATGGAGCAAGAATACCCGCTTGCAGAATGTTTTCTCGACAATGAAGCAGCATGGCAACTTCTTGTAGCTGTAAGACTCTCAGCCCAATGTACCGACCTTCGTGTAAATGCAACTACGCCCATACTTTTTTCAAAATTTCCTACAATAGATGCACTTGCTGATGCGCCGGTACAAGAAATAACTGAAATAGTAAAGCCTTGCGGACTTGGAAATAGTAAAGCACGTGATATCAAACGGTGTATGACTATGCTTCGTGATAAGTATAACTGTATAGTACCTGACACAATTGAAGAACTTTTAACATTGCCTGGCGTTGGTAGAAAAAGTGCAAACTTGATCGTAGGTGATGTTTATGGAAAGCCTGCGGTGGTTGCTGACACACATTGCATACGACTTGCAAATAGAATAGGATTTATGAAAAAGGATGATCCGCGTTCAAAAGATCCAGTAAAAGTTGAAATGCAACTGAAAAAAGTGATAGAGCCAGAAAAGCAAAATGACTTATGTCACAGATTTGTTGAACATGGGCGTGCTGTTTGCACTGCTAGAAAAACATACTGTGAAAAATGTATTTTATGCAATATATGTGATTATAAAAAGTCTCAGGATAAGTTGTTGAAAAAAGAAACAAAAAAACTTGATAAAAACTGATCAATAAAAAATAATATGATTTCACGCTCTTTTATCCTGTAAATCATCATTTATTGACAATATCGATATATCATGATATTATATGTAATCATAAAAACAGGGGAGCTTGCGCTGAGATTAGCCTTTTGGCTTAAACCCTATACCTGATTCGGACAATGCCGACGGAGGGAGTTTTACATATATTTCTACTTGCGATTATGTTATATAAATTTATATGTATATAATTTTGCAAGATTTTTATATATAAGACCAGTGCTTTGTTGGTATCCACAAAGCACTTTTGTTTTTATGGATTAAAATTTCAAGGAGATAATCATGCAAAAAAACAAAACAAAAATTCTCGCAACAAGCGCTATGATGGTTGCACTTTCATTTATTCTTTCCATCTTTCCTAAATTTAATGGTATGTGGCCTAATGGAGGTTCAATCACAATATGTAGTATGCTGCCAATTATAATGGTGTCCTATCTCTATGGATATAAATGGGGATTCATGGCTTCAACAGCATATGCTCTTCTCCAGTTGTTCAGCGATCTTCGTGGAATCGCTGGTGCTGATATTATGACAACATTTCTTATTATTTTGATTGACTATATTATCGCTTTTACTGTTCTAGGTTTTGGTGGAGCTTTCCGTGGAAAATTTAACAATACTGCAAAGGAACTTTGCCTTGGCAGTATTCTAGCAATTAGCTTAAGATTTTTATGTCACTTTGTATCAGGATACCTTCTTTTCTCAAGCTATGCAGAATGGTTTTTCACGCAAGAAGGATTTACTCTAGGTAATAGCATATTTGCAGCTTTAGGAGACGGAACATCTCTTTATCTTGTTTATAGTCTTATGTACAATGCATCTTACTTATTGCCTGAACTCATTATAACTTCAATAGTTGCTTATATTGTCGGTAAAAAAGGAGTTTTAAGCAAAATCAGTTAATTATTCAATGAATAAAAAGTGTCTGAAACAAATTATTGTCAGACACTTTTATTTTTTATGATAAAATAATATGAATAAAAAAAACACCACCCATTGATATGCACCCCAAAAGATAGATATTTTTGGAGGTGCATATATTTTATGGGAAAGAAAGAACAAAAGCAGAAGAAATATAGTTCAGAATTTAAAATATCTGTTATACTAGATATGCGAGAACACCATTTAGGTTATCGAGAAACAGTAAGAAAATATTGGGATGTAAAAAGAGAGCAAGAGCCTAATTACATAAAAAATGTACAACGGTGGGAACGCATATATTTAGAAGAAGGAGCCGAAGGTCTGATGAAAGAAAGACGAGGCAGAGCGAGTTCAGTAAATGGGACAAGAAAAGGCAGACCACCGAAGCTTGATAAAAAGGCAGAAGAAGATTTAATAGCAGAAAACCAGCGTTTGCGAATGGAGATAGAATACCTAAAAAAACTGAGTGCCTTAGTTCTTGCGGAAGAGCGAGAGAAAAACAAAAGCATCAATCATCTCTGAATTAAGGCAAAGATATTCGCTTAAAGAATTACTTGAATTATCGGGAATAGCACGAAGTACATACTATTATTATCTTAAACATTCACAAAAGGATAAATACAAAAAAGTAAAGCAATAAATACAAGAAGTATTTTACGCCAATAAAGGCAGATACGGCTATCGAAGAATACAAATCATTTTATGTCAAAAAGGATATACGATTAATCATAAAACCATACTAAAGCTAATGAAAGCAATGGGATTGAGAGCTAGGCAAAGTAAAAACGGCAATTACCATTCATACAAATGTACGGTGGGAAAAATTGCCGATAATCTGTTAAAAAGAGATTTCAAAGCAAACAAGCCGTTTGAGAAATTTGCAACAGATGTTACACAGTTTAATGTCGGCAATGATAAAGTATATTTATCACCTGTTCTTGATTTGTATAATCGTGAAATCATATCTTACTCAATATCATGAAACCCTAACCTATATCAAATCAGAGATATGCTCGACGGCTTATTTAAGAAACTCCCTGAAAATGCAAGACCAATATTACACTCAGACCAAGGATGGCAATATCAACATTCAGAATATCAACGCTCTCTTGCAGAACATAACATCACACAAAGTATGTCCCGCAAGGGCAACTGTATGGATAATGGTGCAATGGAAAACTTTTTCGGCAGGCTAAATGTGGAAATGTTTTACGGTGAGCACTTTCAAACAGTTGATGAATTCATCAACTGTTTGAAAGATTATATTGATTACTACAATAACGAGAGAATTATATCAAAATTGAAAATGAGCCCGGTGCAATACCGAACTCATTCTCTTAAAATTTAATATTTTTGTCTAAACTTTGGGTCCACTTCATTAAACGGTGGTTTAATTTTTATTATTCAGCTTTACTTGCTGCATAGCATTCGCTGCAAAGAACTGGACGGTCTTCTCTTGGTTTAAAAGGAACTTTTGCTTCCTTACCACATTTAGCACAAGTTGTTACAAAGTATTCTCTTGTGCTTTTTGTTTGATTTTTTCTTGCGTCACGGCATTCTTTACAACGCTGTGGTTCATTTTCAAAACCATGTGATGCATAAAATTCCTGTTCTCCTGCTGTGAAAATAAATTCTTTGCCGCAGTCTTTACAAACTAATGTTTTGTCCTGATACATTGGTGTATTCTCCTTAAAAAATGTATTTAGCCATGAGTAAATTTAAACCAATGTATTTTGGTTAAACGCTACATGGATGTGTTAACAAGCACACTGTGTGCTTATTTACGAAGTTTTGAGCGAATTCTCTGAATTGCATTGTTAACTGATTTTTCATCTTTCCCTGTAATTTCTGCAATTTCTTTATAAGTATATTGCATTGTATACAAACTAAAAACTAAAAATTCAAAATCAGATAACTTTTTCTTTGCAATTTTTATAAATTCTCTATTTTGTTCCTTTACCATAAAATCGGATTCGAAACTTTGCAAAAGAATACTTTCATCAAGAGGCATTGCATCGTTAAGCACAGAATGTTTTTGTGCGATGGCAGCCTGTCTTGCAGATAACATACTATTCAAAATACATTTTTTAGCATAGGTAGGGAAGGATGCTCCCTTATTTTCACAATAGCTTAAAATAGCTTTAAATAACCCTATATTACCTTCTTGCACCGCATCATCATAATCGAAATTCTCATTTCGCAGTTTCTTAGCACAAGCTGACACAGACTGCTTAAAAGCATTGAAAATATATTCTATATCTTTAGAGTTTCCTTTTTTAGCTCCCTCTATGTGTTTAGCTGAAATATTTTGCATATCTGTACCAGTTTCGTATTATTTTACACTATGTATTATAAACAAAAGTTTTTTGCATGTCAATTTATTTTTACATCAAATTGCATAAAATGACAAATTAAATATTTTCTCTTGTAACTTGTCGTATCCATTTACTACTAAATATGCGATAACCTTCAATAAAAACTTTGATAAAAGAGTCACTTCTCATTGCAAGAAATATAAAATGTGGCGGAATTTTAAGCACAAGACCTGTCAAAATTCCCATTGGTATGTTTATAAGCCACATACCACATCCATCAAGCATAAGGCCTAGTTTTGTGTCCCCGCCACCTCTAAGTATACCAACAACGCTTGTAATATCAACAGCCATAATAGGCTGTGTTAGTGCGAGAACTAACATCATATTATAAGAAGCTATTTTTGCTTCATTTGTGATATCATAAATTGTAATGAATGGATTTCTTAGTAGCAAGATTATTACTGTACTTAAGAAACCAAATACAACACTCATAAGCAGTAATGTCTGTGCAGTTTTCTGGGCTTTTTCTATTTTACCTTCACCAATAGTTTTGCCACAAACAACTGCTGATGCATTAGCAATACCAAAAATAAATACTTGAGCTAACTGAGCTATAACACTTGTTATACTGTTAGCTGTTACAAACATTGAACCAATGCGTCCCATAATCATGCTTGTTACGATAGAGCCTAACCCCCAAACCATTTCATTGCCTACAACTGGCAAAGCATGACGAATGTAGTCCCCCAGCAGAGCTGTATCAATTTTGAACATACAGTGCACTTTATATCCTATTTCTTTTTCAATGAAATACATATAAATAATTGTGCCTATAAACTCAAAAACTCGAGCTATTACAGTACCTAAAGCCGCCCCTGCAACTCCTAAAGCAGGAGCTCCAAATTTACCAAAAATAAATACATAGTTAAAGAAAACATTTACAAAAAATGACATTGCATAAATCATTGTAGACATTTTAACATTTTCAACAGCACGAAGACTAGACATATAGTTACTCGAAATTGAAAAGAAAACAAAACCAAGTGAAAGAACCTTCAGATAACTGGCTGATGCTGTGAGAACTTCATTTTCATGTGTGAACATTGACATAACCTGATGAGGAAAGAAAAAGCAAACAAATGAAGCAACAACTGAAATGATTGTTACCGCAAGCATTGAAATTCTCATAATTTTTTTAATTACTTCTTTTTGTCCTTTTCCCCAGTATTGGGCAATTAGAACAGCGCCACCTCCTGCAAGTCCAAAACCAGCAATCATCAAAAAGAAAAATGGCTGTCCACCAAGACTAGCACCAGAAACAGCAATGTCTCCTAGTTTTCCCAGCATGATTGAGTCCATAGCATTAACACCGAAGCTTATAACATTTTGCATAGCGATAGGTAAGGCAATGGCAAAAACCGATTTGAAAAAATCTTTTTCAAACAAAAATTTGTCTTTTAACACTTAAAATATACCTCCAAAAATGTAGAGAAAGATATAAAAATTATATATCAAATATTGTGATAATTCTAACATCTTTAACAAGATAAATTCAAATTATAAAAAATTTTTCAAATTTTTGCACATAATTCTTGCAAAAAAAAGACAGAAAACTATTTAAAATGTAGTCGAATATATTTGTGAATTTACATTTTATTTAGTCTGATATGTTAAGTAATTAACAATAATATGTGTATTTATAAAATTAATTATTTTTATTGCAATAATAAATAATATACTTTATACTATTAAGATGTAGCAATAGGATTAAAATTTGAAAGGAGTATTAAATGAAATATACATTGGTTGCCCCTTGTTCATTCGGTGCAGAATCTGTATTGAATTATGAAATAAAAAAAATCGGTGGTGAAAATATTCAAGTAAATGATGGCAGAATAATTTTCACTGGTGATGAAAGAACTATCGCAAGTGCAAATATAAATCTTCGCAGTGCTGAAAGAGTAATGATTTTGCTCAAAGAATTTAAAGCAAAAACATTTGACCAACTTTTTGATGGCGTTTCATCTATAAACTGGGAAAGTTATCTTCCGGTAGATGCACAGATTCCAGTAAAAGGATATTCTCTTAATTCAACTCTTACGAGTGTACCTGCTTGCCAAAGCATTATAAAAAAAGCAATAATCGAAAAGATGAGAAAGCAGTATAAAACATCTATTATATCAGAAACTGGAAACGTTTATAAAATAAGATTTTCATTAAGAAAAGATGTTATCAGTATAATGTTAGACACCTCTGGTGATGGTCTTCATAAAAGGGGTTATCGCCGTCTTAGTGGTGAAGCACCTATAAAAGAAACTCTTGCTGCAACAATTATTGATTTAGCAAGAATAAGAGATTACAGCATTGTACAGGACCCATTCTGCGGAAGTGGAACTCTACTGATTGAAGCAGCGCAAAAAGCTTTAAATATCGCTCCAGGTATAAAAAGAAAATTTATAAGTGAAAACTACAAATTTATTCCAAAAGAAATTTGGGAAGAGGAAAGAGAAAAAGCCAAATCAGCAATAAAAAAAGATGTTGAGTTTAAAGCATATGGATTTGATATAGACCCACTTGTACTAGAAGTTGCAAAAAAAAATGCTGCAAAAGCTGGTGTTTCTAAATATGTAAGCTTTTTTGAAGCAGATATCAAAAGTTTTTCACCTTCACAAGAGAGCATAATAATAACAAATCCTCCATATGGTGAGAGACTTGGCGAACTTGAAGATGCAGTAAAACTGGAAAAAACACTATCAAAAAAACTAGAACAAAACCCCGTAAAAGGAACATATGTTATAACAGCGGATAGCGAATTTGAAACAAATTTTGGTAAAAAAGCATCGAAGCGTAGAAAGCTATACAATGGTATGATACCTTGCCAATTGTATATGTATTATTAATAATTTAATTATAAAAATCAACAGAGACTATAAGTATAAATTAAAAATGCGAATATAGTCTCTGTTTTTCTTGCTTTTCTTACAAAAGTGTAATATAATTTTAATATATTATAGTGAAAAATAAACAAGGTTTTTAGATAAAACTTTGTAAAGAGGTTTTTATGAAATTAGGTATTATCGGTTTTGGAGATTTAGGTAGAAGCATTGTCACAGGCTTTGTAAAAGGTGGTGTTTCCCAGAATGATATTCTGGTTTGTGATAAATTAGAGCATAATATAAAAAAAGCTCATTTATTAGGAGTAAATAACATTGACATTGATTCACTTATTGAAAAAAGTGATGTAATTTTTTTAGCAATTCCTAAAAAGGATTATGTTGAACTTAATGTAGACTTTACTAAGTTTATGGGTAAAACAGTGGTTAGTTGTTTAGCAAGTGTTAAAATTGAAGAACTTGAAGCTCGATTTAACACACGGATAGTTAGAGTCATAACGACTCTTGCCTCTGAAAATTGCAACGCTGTTGTAAGCGTATGTTTTGACAAATATGCAGATAATAAAAGTGAGCTGCTTGACATTTTGAAAAATCTTGGTACAGTTATCGAATGTAGTGAAGATGAACTTATAAAACTTACAAGTCTAGCAGGTTGTGGTCTTTGTTATGCCTCATACATACTTGATAGTTTCATCAGCACGGCTGAAAATCTTGGGTTAAGTCGTGAAATGGGCGCAAAGATTGTAGAAGAAACATTTAAAGGTGCTATTGAACTTGGTGACTATGAATTACTTATTGGTAAAATTGCTAGTCATGATGGAATTTCATCAAAAGGGCTAGCCGTTCTTACAGAAAATAATGTGGATAAAACAATAGACAATTCATTCAAAACTGTTTATGGTTCACTTATTAAATAGTTTGAAAATTAAAGTGTTAAAATTATTATTTATTTGCTAATTATATTTTAATATTAAATTTATGGTGTGGCATATTTATTTTATTTTTCTGTTTTTTAATTGTTTACCATACCTCATTGAGAAGTTCTAAAAAGTCACATCTATTATTTTCAGACTTATAAAATAAGAATAATTTAATATACAATAAAAAATGGAGTGTATAACTTTATACACTCCATTTTTTATTTACAAATTAAATAAAATAACACTGTAAAAACTATGTTGTTTTATCTTATTTCTGTTCAGCCGTATCAAAAATATATTGTTTAAATCTTTCACCGCTTATTTTTGTTACAAGGGTTACATTGTGTGGTTCTTTACTTTCAAAATCATAAACAATTTGACCATATCCCAGTTCAAATTTTGTTTCACATCTTGCATTACAAGTTTTTGTTTCAAGAACAACACCATCGCATAACGCTGCAGCAACAGCTGATGGATCTGGCTGGCTGATAATATCTTTACCATAAAAATCAATATTAAACTGTAATAGTTTGCTGTTTGCATTTACGATAAAATCGCCACAACGTGTACCAAAACTGAGAAGTTTTTCCCTGTCTTCTCGGTTAATTTCAGCAACGCCATAACACGCATCAAGAGGCACAAAAGTAACTGGTATACCACTCTGCAAAACAATATCACAGCTTTCAGCGTCAACCCAAATATTGTATTCAGCATTTGCAGTAACTGGGTTTGGCATACGGTACTGACCACCCATAGCGATAATTCGTTTTACACGTTTCATCGCTTTTTCATTAAGCATAATAGCCATAGCTATATTTGTCATAGGTCCAAGTACTACAATTTCTAAGTCATCATATTTTTCAGCCAACTCGATAATTCTGTCAACTGCATGACCTTCACCAAGTGGCAAAGATGTTTTTGCAAGTCCTATATCAGATAATCCATCATTGCCATGTGCGCTCTCGCCTGTAATTTGTTTTCTCCAAAGAGGCTTTGTCATTCCTTTGTATACTGGTGGATACTGTCTATCAGCAACTTCGATCGCAACTCGTGCATTTATAATACCTTTTTCTGCTTCAAGTGCCCCCGCACAAACAGTTATAGCCTCAACTTTACAACTTGGATCTCTCAAAGCCAAAATCATAGCTACTGCATCATCACTTGCAGCATCTGTATCTATAATAAATCTTCTCATTTCAATCCTCCTGACTATTTTACAGCTGTTATAACTGTCTGTTTCTTACCTTCAGCAGTTTCTCCGTTAATAGGGTTTCTACCCGCAAGGTCAATAACTGTCTGTCCACGTGTGAATCCAATGCCAGTATCAATAGAAAGGAAAGCATCCCAAGTTTCACATTTAGCTCCAAGAACAATTTTAAACGCATCTTGCTGCAAGTTTTCACTTATATGAGCAGGGATAAGTGTTAAGTCTATACCCGATTTAAATACTGTTGAAGCGGCTTCAACGTCAGCAAGAATGTTGTGTTGTGATGTAGGCGTTGTTGTCTGATAGCCCAAAAGTGCACCGCCTGCGATATAAATTCTCTTTATTTTTTTCATTGCTTCTTCATCTTTAAGTATTGCGAGAGCAATATTTGTCATTGTGCCAAGACAAACAATTTCAAGATTTTCATATTTATTAGCACAATCAATAATAAAATTTACTGCGTGTGTATCATCAAATTTGTGGTTTGTAGTTGTTTTTGGAACAAATTTATCAGAAACATAATCTTTGTTTAACAAAGGGCGTTGAGCGCCTTTAAAAACTTGAACATTGCTAACCTTTCTTACTGTATTGATATTCAAATTGCAAAGGTCTTCATAGTTTTCAACATCTGGTGAAACTGTAACACCTAAAATATTAAGTTCTTTGTCTTCAAGAGCTTTCACAAGAGCGTCCTGACCCAAAGAAGCAATATCAACAATAATATTTTTCATTGTGGCCTCCTTGTAATTAAAAATTGCAACATATGTCTATATAATAACATTTTAGTACAGAAAAAAGCAAGAAAATATTTCTATTTTCTTGCTTTTCTTTAGTAATCATTGGTAATAATACAACGGAACACCATTAAGCTGTGACGATGCTAATTCTCCAATAGCCTGTATATCACTTTTAGGAAAAAGTTTTTCAACACTGGAAAAAAGATAACTCAATAAAGATGTGTTTTTCTCAAAATGTTTTTCGTACCGTGGAACACCAAGTTCTTCTTCAATTTTAGCAACTGCTTCATCGTACAAACATATTTCATCTATAAGACCGTTTTCCAAAGCTTGTTTTGCAGTGTAAACTCTGCCATCGGCCAATTCTTTTACTTTTTCTATATCCATATTCCTAGATGAGGCAACAATAGATGTAAAAGTTTCGTAACTTTCATCTACTAGCCCTTGATAAATTGCTTTTTGTTCTTCAGTCAACTCAGTACCGGCAGAGCCCATTCCTTTATTTTTACCTGTTGATATAATGACCTGTTCTAGTCCTAGTTTATCATACAGTCCTTTAGTATTTGTTAATGAAATTATTACACCAATTGAGCCTGTCCAACCATTTCTATTAGAGTAAATTTTATCAGCAGAGCATGAAATATAGTATGCACCAGATGCAGCCATTGATTCAAAATATGCATTTATCGGCCTTCCTGTTTTTTCTTTATACTCCATAAGCTTAAGATACATTTCATCTGAATGATAAACTGTACCACCACCGCTGTTTACTTTAAGGAGGATGCCACGGTTAGTTTCATCCTCAATTAGTTCATCAATGTAATTCATTATGGCATTATGGTCATAACTGAGTGAATCCATAGGCGATGATGAACCTTGAATTGTTCCATTTATTGAAATTACTGAAAAACTTTCTGGTGGAACATCGTAATCTATTGATTCCTCAGAAATTTGCACCAAATTTCTTGCGATTGTAAAAACTGATATACAAATCACAACACTGAGTATAATCAAAATATTTCTATTTATATTTTGTTTTTTGTTATTATTTTCCATAAGCGAACTCCATAAGTTTATTTGTTTAAATTATATAATATATATATAATATTTTCAAACAAATATATGTGAAAAATGAAAAATAGGAGAGAAGCATTCTCCCCTAAAATGATTTATTCTGACTGTATATCTACATATACTTTTTCCCCTGGTTTTGCGTAGCCCAATTTTTCTCTTGCTATTCTTTCGATATAAACTGAGTCCTCGTCTTCTTCCAATAAACCTCTAGTTTCTTCAATTTCAATTTCGAGTCTTTCTTTTTGTTCTGTTACATTTTCGTATTCTCTTCGCTGCGTCATAAGTTCAACCTGAGCGCCAATAAGACTAATAGTAAGATACATTATAACAAATAAAAGAGCAAATGAACGCAAGTTTATTTTATTTAATAACTTACGCATTTTTTTCGCCTCCGATACTGATATATTTTTGATTTTAATTATACAACAATATATCTTCGTTTTTCAATACATCATTAGATTTTTCACAATTAGTTTGCTTTAGATTTTTTCTTCTTTTTTCTCTACACCTAGAAAACATCTTTACAATATTATGTTTAGCAGTTCTAACCATAAAAACTGCAGAAGATGCAACAAGTAATACCATTAAATGTCCACCTTTTGAAAAACAAGGTGTAAATAAAACAAGACCAATCAAAGCAAACAAAACATTATACCATCTTAGTACCTTATAGTTTGCAAAAGACACAGTATAGCTGAAAACTAGCACTGCAAATACAATAGACATAATAATATCTCTAACAAACACAGCTTTTTTATTTTTATATAGAAAAACAGCTAAAAGTTGATTTATAAAACCAGCAATAAAACCTACTCCAAGCGAATACACCATATCCTGAAAAATAAGCCAATAGCTCTGAACTTCAAAAATCATTTAAGTAATTTAGAGAAAATACCCTGACTTTTATCTCTTTTGGCTTTATACTGCAAAGACTCTATATCTCCGGTAAGCTTGAGAGTATTAGAAGACGAACTTATCTCCCCCGCTACTAAATTTCTTCCTTGGATAATAAGCTGACCATAATCAGTCTGCAAAATTATGTGAAACTCATCATATACCATAACCTGTACAACTCCACTTACCGACATGGAATTTCTATTTTCTATTGTAACAGTATGTGGTAGTAAAAATTTATCGGGCATAATAATCCCTCCTTTAGAGAAAATATATGCCATAAAAACTATAATTATTCTTCTATAACTGTGTACATTTCTCTTGCACCGTCTTTGCTTACAGTATTTTCAACAGATAGTACTTTTACTTTTACCGGCTTTGTGCCAAACATAATCTGCACTTCATCGCCTATTTTAACCTGATAAGACGCTTTTACTTCTTTGCCGTTTACAATAATTCTTCCAGCATCAGCAACCTCATTAGCAACTGTGCGTCTTTTAATAAGCCTAGAAACTTTCAAAAATTTATCTATTCTCATAATAAGTATAATCCTATTGGATTTTCCTTTCTTATATATAAACTCAAATTATAAAAAATGCCAATGCTTAGCAGCACTGGCAAACGGTTAAATTATTTATTAACTGCATTTTTTAAAGCTGTACCAGCTTTAAAAACAGGAGCTTTGCTTGCAGCAATTTTCATTGATTCGCCAGTCTGTGGGTTATGGCCTATTCTTTCTGCTCTTTCTTTAACTTCAAATGTACCAAAACCTACAAGGCTAACTTTATCTCCGTTGATAAGTGCTTCTGTGATAATATCGATAACTGATGAAACTGCTTTTTCTGAATCTTTTTTTGTGAAATCTGCTCTTTCACTAACTAATGTAATCAAGTCTGCTTTTGTCATTTTACATATCCTCCAATAAGATTATTTTTCCTCAACAAGCTCCTCAGCCTGTGTCCATAGTTTGTTTAATAAAGCGACATCTATTGTATCAAATACTACATCATTTTGCAATGCCAAATCTTCAAAAATATTGAAAATTTTAACAAAACGGTGTGCTTTTTTACTTAAAACTTCTTCAGCGTCCATTTTATTAAGCCTAGTAATATTAACAACAGAAAACATAATATCCGCTAAATCTTTTTCAGATATTGTTTTTTTATCAATATCCTCTTCCATTTTATCAAGAATTTTACGTATGTTTTCAATTTCTTGTTTCTGTGTTGGCACAGGTAAGTTGCCTGCCTTAACTCTCTTTTGCACTTTCTGTACATACATAAGAGCCGGAAAACTATTTGGCACAGCATTAAGTGTTTGACTTACTGTATTATGACCATGTGATTCATTTTTAATCTCTTCCCATTTATTAAGAATATTATCAACGCCGTGTATATCTTCATTTTTAAAAACATGTGGATGGCGCAACACAAGTTTTTGAGCCAAACCATTAACTACATCATTAAAATTGAAAACATTATCTTCTTTTTCAAATTGCGCATGAAGCAAAACTTGCAAAAGAACATCTCCAAGTTCTTCTTGTAAAAGTTCTTTATCTTCTTTATCAATGGCATCAACAGCTTCGTAAGTTTCTTCTATAAAATTTTGCCTTATAGATTTATGAGTCTGAACTTTATCCCATTCGCAGCCATCAACAGGATCGCGTAGCATATCAACTATTTTTAGTAAATCGTCTATTGTATAAAAATCTTTTTTAGTAAAATTCATGATATCAATCTCCTTATAGAGATTATTTTATCATTTATACATTTGCTTATCAATAAAAAATCCCACAAAAACAATAGTAACTATATATAATATAACAAATACGCTTCCACACAAAAATGTATTAAATACTGTAGGCATATTATATAGCACAAAATCCCGTAAACTGCGAACAAAAGTTACAAGTACATAAGAAAGCACAAACGGGATAACCATATTCCGAATAACTTTCATATCATTGCCTGACTGCTTCACCGCCCTTACTGAAAGATAGAATACAATTAGCTGAAAAATAACTTGCGAGTATATGCAGCCCATAATATTTATACTGCCAATCGAGCATAAAATCACACTACTAATAACTTTAATCACACACGCAAAAATTAAAATTTTTAATATTTCTGCAGATTTTTGAGAGGCATGCAAAACAGAGTTTAGTGGAAATGAAAATGCAGCTAAAGCTGCTACTGGTGCCATTATTTTTATAAAATATGCAGCTAGTTCAGTTTGTGCCCCTCTATCACCATATATAGTAGTTAGAACTTCATAAGAAAAAAATGAAACAAACATACTTATTGGTATAACTATGGCCGCTGTTATCTTTATAAGTTTTTCACTTTGCCTAGTAACCGAATCACTATCACCTCTGGTTACACTTTTGGTTATCAAAGGCAATCCCCGAGAGCCTATTGCAGATGACATTGAAGGAATAAGATTAGTAACCGATAAGCATAACCCTTGATAAACACCAAAAAGCCAAATAGCCTTTTCACTTTCTGCTGAAAAACTTATAAATGGATAAGACTGCATCAATGTATTATCTGGTATTTGTTTTATAATTGAAAGACAAATTACAGTATCGAAAAAATTAGCCAGGGATACAACTAAAGCCGAAAAAGCTATAGGTAATGACATAGAAAATAAAACTTTATAATTTATTTTTTTATTACTTTTTTCAATTTTACTATATTTTGAATAAAAGTCATGATGCAAATAATACCAACAAATAAATCCAGAAATTGTGACGGTTATGAAAGCGCAATATAATTGTACATCTTCAGGATTATTTTTAACTATTTTTCCAGCCATATATACCGAAAAAACTCCTATAACAACTTTTGCACCGCTTTCCAAAACACCCGAATTAGCACTTGTTGTCATATTTAATGTTCCTTGACTAATTCCCCTATAAATAGCTTCAAAACTAGCCATAATTAAGTTTGGGCACATAATCAAAACACCTATAAATAAAAGCGGTGATTCTATATGTTCTGAATAAATTTTGCTTACTATTAAAGCTATACTAGCCATTAAAACAGAAAACAATCCAAACCATAAACTAGCAGTTTTCTTTATATTGATTATAGCTCCGTAATTATCAGATTTCTCTCTTGCACAAAGTCTTGATACGGTTGGTGTAATTCCAGCTACTGCAAAAGAAAAAAACGGCATGAAAATATTGAATGTCGCACTGTAATGTCCCATTCCTTGCGCACCTATCATTCTTGTTATAGGAATACGATAAGCTGCTGAGAGTAGCTTAACACATATACCAGAAATTGTTAAAATTGCTGTACCTTTCAAAAATTTATTATCATTATTCATATTCATATCCTATATCGTATTTTTTTAATATATATTGCTAGTAATAAAAAAATATACAAAACATAAATTTATATAGATTTATTTGCACATTTGGTTTATACTGAAATAAATTAATAAACGGAGGTACGAACTATGAAATTTATTGATATGCATTGTGATACTCTTATGCCTTTTGTAAATTGTGATGAATACAGCCTTTACTCAAACAATAGTCAAGTTGACTTTTTAAAAATGAAAAAAGGTGATGCACTTGCACAGTTTTTTGCAGTATTTTTTCCACCAATGAAAAACTTTGCTGAAAAAGGCTTAGAAAATATGACAGATGAATTATATTTTCAACTTTTGACAAATGGATTTTATCGTGAACTTGAAAAAAATAGCGATATAATTGCTTTTGCAGGTAATTTAAACGATATAGAAAGAAACGCTAAAGACGGGAAAATGAGTGCTATTCTCACTATTGAAGATGGCAGAATTATTGACGGCGATTTAAATATGCTCAACAAAGTATATGAACGCGGTGTAAGAGCAATCGCACTTACTTGGAATTTCGAAAACTGCTTTGGTTACCCAAATAGCCTTGAAAAAGACATTATGAGAAAAGGTCTTAAAGATTTTGGAATTGAAGCTATCGAAAAAATGAATGACCTAGGAATTTTGGTTGATGTATCGCATCTATCTGATGGTGGCTTTTATGATGTTGCAAAATACTCTAAAAAGCCATTTGTTGCAACACATTCAAACGCAAGAAGCATTTCTCCGCATCAGAGAAATTTGACAGATGAAATGATAAAGGTTCTGGCTGAAAAAGGCGGTGTTACAGGCCTCAACTTTGCTCCTCAGTTTATGGATGCTGACATAACAGCGACACACACTCCTATTTCAAATATAATTAAAAACGCAAAACATATTGTTAATGTTGGAGGTATAGATTGTTTGGGTTTAGGTACTGACTTTGACGGAATAGGTGGTACACAAGAGATTTCGGACTCATCAATGCTTCCAATCCTTTGGGACTCATTTGCAAAAGCTGGTTTTCACGAAAGTGAAATTGAAAAAATCACCCATAAGAATGTGTTACGAGTTATAAAAGAAACTATGAAATAGCAAAACAAAAGACTCCATACTGACATATTCAATACTTATTAGAAACAAAAAAGAATATGAAGCCACTGATTCCAAGCGATAAGGAATCGGTGGCTGTTTATTTAGTTTTCTTAAGGGTTAAATATAATTGAAATAGTATATTGTTTGTTTGACTATTTCATCGATATTATCACTCTTACAGTACCGGAAGTATGATAACATTACATCTTTAAATGTGCTAAAGAAAGATTCAATAGCAGCATTGTCCATTGGTGTACCACCTATTTACATACTTTGAACTGCGTTGTGTTCTTTTATTAGGGTGCAATAACCATTTAAGGTTTGTTTTTATTTTTAAAATTTTTTTAATAAAAAGCTGTTTTATTATACTTATAGTAATATTTTTATTACTAATTACAAATATTCAGTAGATTTATGAGTAGATTTATATAAAAAATATATAATCAGCTTTCTAAATTTCATTAAATGTTTTTAAAAGTCATAAAATAGTTCATTTCGAAATAAATATATTTTAAAGAAGAAATATCAAGTTATAAAAAACAATCATAAATTAAAGATATAATATATATTTCTATTCTTTGACATAAAATAATAGTCAATAAATATGCAATATAAACAAAATACATAAACATTAGTAATAAAAGTTTTATATCATTTTCTTTAAGAAATATAACAAATATAATCACAGTAAATACTAAAGATTTTACATCATTTTATTTGCAAAATATCAATTATAAGCAAACATCTCTTCTTTATTTTAATAATCATATTTTAATTAAACATAAAATAATTAAGTTTATACTGTTTACAAACAAAGTTTACTTTGTTATAATAATTTACAAATTGTTTTAGAGGTGAAAGATATGAAAAAGAAATTAAGCTTACCAATACAAATATTACTCGCATTGGTATTAGGTGTTATCGTGGGACTTGTATGTTACAAAACCGGAAATGCAAGTTTTACAGCCAATTATTTAAAGCCATTTGGCACAATATTTGTAAACTTACTTAAATTTGTTGTTGTTCCGGTAGTACTACTTTCTATGATAGATGGTATATTATCTATGAATGATATGAAAAGAGTGGGTACAATAGGCTGGAAGACTATGGCATACTTTTTTTGTACAACTGCCATTGCTTGTATAATAGGTTTAAGTTGTGCTATTTTATTTGATAATTTAGGGCTATTTCCTACCCTAGCTGCAGAAGAGGGTGCCGTGTGGGAAAACGCAACATCAGCCAATTTTATGGATACCCTAGTTGGTATGTTCCCAAGTAATATGTGGACATCATTTTCAACCGCTAATATGCTCCAAGTAATTATCATTGCAATTATGTTTGGCGGTGCAATTATGGCAAGTGGTGAAAAAGGCAGACTATGTCGGGAATTTGTTTCATCTGCAAATGCAGTAATAAATCAGCTTATGTCCTTTATAATCAAACTTTCACCAATAGGTGTTTTTACAATGATGTCATGGGTGGTAGCTACTCAAGGGACTGAAATTTTGGGTTCTCTAGCAATAGTTTTGTGTTGTGCTTACATTGGATATATAATTCACGCAGTTTTTGTTTATTCTATAACAGCTAAAACAATGGCTGGTATAAGTCCTATAGAGTTTTTTAAAAAAGCTTCTCCTGCAATGATTTTTGCTTTCACTTCCGCATCCTCAGTTGCTACACTACCAGTTTCAAAAGAATGTGCTGAAAATATGGGTGCAGATAAAGATATAACGTCTTTTGTTTTACCTTTAGGGGCAACTGTAAATATGGATGGCACAGCAATTTATCAATGTGTAGCTACCGTTTTTCTTGCTACTTGTGCAGGTGTTCATCTTGGTCTTGGCGAACTTGTTACAATAGTTCTTACTGCAACTTTAGCTTCTATAGGCACAGCAGGTGTTTCTGGTGCTGGAACGATTATGCTTGCTATGGTTCTCACATCAATAGGTGTAGATGTAAACTTAATAATGATAATCTATGGAATTGACCGTTTATTTGATATGGGACGTACTTGTCTTAATATTACTGGAGATATGGCTTGCTCAGTATGTATTTCTAAATTAGAACGTAAGAAAACTCAAAATAAAACTTTAATAAACAATAAATAAATTATTTAGAAAATAAAAAACGGAGTTTGTATATACCCCGTTTTTTATTTATATATAAACTTTGCAAATTATAATAAATAACTACATCTTAAAAATTATATTTGTTATTTTAATATTAACATATAACCTAACTTTTACTAAGACTAAACTAATCAAATTGTTATAACAAAATATAATTATCACTTAAAATAGGCATAAATGCAGCTTAAAATCGATTGATTTATTCACAACTTTTGTTGATGTAAATTGAATAACTTAAATTACTTATAATCGAATAATTTTATCATTTTAATAATGATTGATATATCCAATGGAATATAATAAAATATAAAATGTATATTATTTTGTTATATATTTTCAATATCATAATAATTTTTACAAATTCAACAATATAAATAAAAAGCCTGTAAATAAGCCTATATAGCCAATTTACAGGTTTTTTATTGGAGCTGCTAAGCAGATTCGAACTGCCGACCTCTTCCTTACCAAGGAAGTGCTCTGCCTACTG
>JAHHTS010000028.1 GCA_020024475.1 Oscillospiraceae bacterium | reverse complement strand
TTCCTAATTATTCTATTTTTATATATTTTTTATACTATTTTTAGTCTTTACAAAGCTACCAACTATAGCTCCTACTATTCCTGGTATAATCCATCCAAATCCTAATGAAGCAAATGGTACTAAAGTCACAAATTTGAATACTCCTGTTAAAGAATTTAATACTGATAATATACTAAATACAAATACAAAATAAGCTGCACCTTTAAAAGTGTTATCATTTTTTATTTTTTTAGTAAATATCGTTAAAACTAAAAGTATTATCATAACAGGATAAATTGTTTGAAGTACTGGTATTGAAAATTTTATTATTGTACTTACTCCAAAATTAGATACAATTGCACTAAATATACATATAGCTGTAACTATTTTTTCATAAGATAATCTACCATTTGATATATCTGAAAAATACTTAGCTGCTGACGATGTAAGTCCTATAGATGTTGTCAAGCATGCAAATAATACCATTATAGCTAGTAGAATTTTCCCTGGCGCTCCAAATATTCCTTCTGTAGCAGCTACTACTAAAAGTGCCTGTGATGTATTTAAATCGTGCATAGTAGATAATGTAGCTCCTAAATACGTTAAACCTCCGTATACTACAGCTAAAGCAAATCCTGACACTAATCCAGCTTTTATTGTCATAGATATTTGTTCTTTAGGATCATTATATCCTTTTGATACTATTGTACTTATCATTATACTTGCCATTGCAGCAGAACCCAAAGCATCCATAGTTAAATATCCTTGAGATATACCTTCACTAAACAAACTTCTATCTATCATACTAGTTGAACTTATTGGCCCTATTGGAGTTATTATTCCTTTTACTATAAGTGCTAATAAAGATATTATTAGTATTGGTGTTAAAATTTTTCCTATAATATCTATTACTTTTGTTGCCCTTATTGTAAGAGCATATGTTATTCCAAAGAATATAATTGAAAAAATAACAGAAACTAAAGTATTAGAATTAGGTGCAAAAGGTAAAACACTCATCTCAAATGTTGTTGCTGCTGTTCTTGGTATAGCTAAAAATGGTCCTATACACAGTATAGAGGCACAACCTATAAATCTAGCTAATTTTTTACCACCTCTTATTAAAATTTCATCTAATATTCCTTTATTTTTTGCTGCTACTACTATAACTAAAAGTGATAATCCTGCATCGGCTATTATAAATCCTAAAAATGATATGAACCAATATTTCCCAGATACCATTCCTAAATACGGTGGGAAAAGTAAATTTCCTGCACCAAAAAACATTGAAAACAAAGCAAATCCTACAATAAGTATATCATTTGTTTTTTTCTTCATATAATCCCTCCTTTTTTAATTTTTCTGACTATTCTGTTTTATTATATTGTTATTTTATCAGATTTAAAAGAATTTTTCAAAGGGTATATTTAAAAAATAAACAATATACTTGTTGACAGTTTAGATGTGTTATTGTAATATATGAAATCATATAGATAATAAAATATCGAAAGGTAAATGAGTAAGCATATTGCTCAAAAAGGAGAAAATTATGAAGAGATTTTTGTCAATTTTATTGGCAGCAGCAATGATGATTACCACATTAAGTGGATGTAGTTCATCAGGCAGCTCAATCAAATGGGACAGAGAAGTTGATTTCCTTGTAGTAGGTTATGGTCTTGCAGGCGCAGCAGCAGCTGTTGAAGCAAACGATATCGCTCCAGACGCATCAATTCTCGTTCTTGAAAAAATGCCAGAAAAGCTTGCAGGTGGTAACTCAATCGCTTCTGGTCAAACATTCGTAGTTCCAGCTAAAGATGATGTGGAAACATTCCACGACTACATCAAAGCTATGGGCGAACCAAACCCTATTCCAGAAGAATATTCAAGCTGGCTAGCAAAAGAATTTGCAGAACAGATTAACTGGATTGTTGCAACAATGGACAATGCAGGCTATGAAGTTGGTTATGTAGGTGGCGGCCCACTTCGTTGGGGCAGTGTTGTAGTTGAATTTGATAATCTTCCAGGTTCAAATTTCAAAGCTACAAGTGCACATATCCGTGAGAAGAAATCTGGTTCATTTATGCCAGGTGGTCTTTGGCATGGTTTCAATGCAGCAGTTACACAGCGCGAAAATATCGAGATTGCTTACAACACACCAGCAGTTGATTTGATTCAGGACCCAGCAACAGGCGCAATTCTTGGCGTTGTAGCTATGTCAGAAGGTAAAGAAATTAACATTAAAGCTAATAAAGGCGTTTTGCTTGCATGTGGTGGTTATGAAAACAATCTCCAGATGCAGAAAGACTTCCACGGCGTTGACAATGTACTTACATCAGGTACACCAGGTAATACAGGTGATGGTGTTCAGATGCTTATGAAAGCTGGCGCACAGATGTGGCACATGAAAAATCAGACACAGTCAGGTGGTTACTGGTTAGGTATAAAAACACCAGATTATGATTCATCCTTCATTCTTAACATGACATTTACATCAGGT
Organism: Oscillospiraceae bacterium; assembly: GCA_020024475.1. Taxonomy (GTDB): domain Bacteria; phylum Bacillota; class Clostridia; order Oscillospirales; family Ruminococcaceae; genus RGIG3102. Next base: position 27,155 of record JAHHTS010000028.1, on the reverse strand, counting down.
AGCTACCTACAGGTAGATGGCGAAGGTGAACGTTTCTTTGATGAATCAAAAACATATCATAGACAGCATATGAAAGATATGAAATATGGCAAATGGCTTGACCTTCCACACCAAGAAGCACTTCCAACATGGTTTATCTTTGATGACAGTGTATGCAAAAATGATACAGTTATCTCACCATGGTTGTCATGGCCTATCACAACAGAAAATTACAAATGGTCAGCAGATAACTCAGCTGAAGTTGAAAAAGGCTGGATTTTGAAAGCAGATTCTATCGAAGAACTTGCAGAAAAAATGGGATACGCACCAGAAAAAATTGCTGAAACAGTTGCAAACTTCAATAAAATGGTTACAGCAGGTAAAGACACAGAATTCAATCGTGATATTTCAACAATGAGCAAAATTGAAAATGGTCCTTATTATGCAGTTGAGGTTATACCAACACTCGTTGCTACAACAGGTGGTGCAGTTCGTAATACAAGCTCACAGGTTCTTGACTGGGAAGGAAACCCAATCCCTAACCTTTATGAAGCTGGTGAATTGGGCTCATATGTTTCAAACCTTTACCAGAATGGTGTATTCCTTTCAGAAGCAATCGCATCAGGTAGAGCAGCAGCTCAGCACGCATTCGGTGGTAAATCAACAGTTACAACGGATGTTGAAATCCTCGAAGCTGGTCAGACAGCAACAAACTCATTCTTTAAAGATGTACAGGATGGTTCTTACGATATAGAAATCGAAGGACAGCATGGTAAGTTTACTATTACAGTAAAAGTATCACAGGGCAAACTTGCTTTGGTACAGGTTAAAGATGGTGCAGATTCAATGTACATGAAACAGGATCAGTTCCAGACACTTGTAAATAGCATGGTAGAACAGCAGTCAATAGAAGTTGATGCAATTTCAGGTGCAACATCAGAATGTCAGGCTATTCTTGATGCTATAAGAGCTAAATTTTCTTAATTAAAAACAAAAAGCTGTATCTTTTAAAAGATACAGCTTTTTTTAATAAAATATTTGCACATTGTCATAACTGGTTTTTTAATCTTAGCGGTATAGATAAGTCTGTATCGCTAAGATTTTTTATATTAAATCATATTACATCTAATTTTGAATACTAAAAATTTCATCTACAAATGGACAGTGCTTTGATTTGATGTCAAATACAAAAAGATTATTTTTTGCTCTTGTAATTGCAACATAAAAAAGTCGTTGTTCTTCTTGATAGAGAGGGCTATTGTTATCCACCGAAGGAAGAATACCACTATAAGCATCCATAATATAAACTGTGTCGTATTCAAGGCCTTTACTTGAGTGAATAGTTGATAAAATGATACCATCATCATGTTTAGATTTGTTGGTGATAAGTTTCTCTAATTCGTCAATCCTTTTGAGGAATTTTTCTATGGAAGGCTCATTTATTGCTAAAGCTTTTAAAATTTCGTATTTACCAAAATCCAAATTTCGACTAGCCATAAATTTACCATAACCGTTGTAAAATATAGTTTCTAGTGCTTTTGTAGAGGAAGTAGCGTTCACATGAGTTATAAAATCTTTAAAATCATCGGCAAGTTCTGGCGATGAAGTTCTTTTTAGTTTACTTTCAAGGGCATTTGTAATGGTGATTTTTTTAGAATTGCTATATTCACACACCTCTAATGCCATATCTCTTTTTATCGGTATACCACATTTATAATAAATTTTCATAAACGATTCGGTATCGTATGGATTTAGTGCTAACATTAAAAAAGCTCTTATATCTTGAACTATTCTGTGTGTAAAAAATGAAGTTTTATTCGTATTTATTTTATATGGAATATTGTTTCTCAAAAACAAATCTATTATAGGTAAAGCACAATCATTGTCACGATACAGTAAAGCTGTATCTTTAGGTTTCTTTTTTGCGATAGCCATAATATATTTATATTCGCCTAGTCTGTCCGCCGAGAAAATTTTTCTTACATTTGCGCCAAAATGACGACTAGCTTTCATTTGCTTTTTATATCGATCGGTGTTTTTGTTTATAAATATATTCGCAGTATCAACTATTTGTTTTGAAGAACGAAAGTTTTCTTCCATAAAAATAACCTTAGGCATTTCATATGTTTTATCGAAGTTTACTAACGCAGATGGGTAAGCCCCACGAAATGAATAAATACTTTGGTCTTCATCGCCAACCATAAAAATATTACCGGATTTTTTTGATAAAATATTTATAATTTCGTGCTGGATTTTTGATGTATCCTGAGCTTCATCAACACATATATATGCAAATTTGCTTTGAAGCCAATCAAGAATATCTTTGTGCTTTGAATTGTTTAAAATTTTATAAGCATAGATAAGCTGGTCGTCATAGTCCATAAGCTTATTTTTTATCATTTGTTCGCAATACATTCTATATATAATTGTTATTTTTTTTACATCATTTTCAAGATTAGATATTTCAGGTATACTTAACATCATATTTTTTATATATGAGATACTGGTTGCTACTTGGCCAATATCATTTTCGCTAGGAAATTCTTCTCTTACTTTTATTAGTATATCTCTTAGTATAGATGCTTTTTGCTTTTCATCAGATAATAAATCAAAAGCTTTGCCACCGGTTTTTTTAGTATATAGTTTTACAATACCATTTGCTATACTGTTGATAGTTCTAAAAGTTATATTAGAGGCTAAATCTTTACCGAAAATAATTTCAAATCTATTATGCATATCGGCAGCTGCAGCCGTGGTGTATGTAATAGCTAAAATATTTTCTGGATTTATATTTTTGCATAAAATCATATAACCCAGTCTTGTTATCAAAACGGTAGTTTTGCCACTTCCGGGAACAGCTATGATAAGATTTGCACCTTCAACAGACTGAACAGCTTCATCTTGCTGAGCGTTTAATTTGATATTGTATTTTTTGCAAAATTCTCTGTATTGTCTGTCTTTCAAAATATGTTCTCCTAAAAAATAATAAAAATTATACTATAAAATAGATTTTTTTACAAACAAAAAGGCGTCTTAAGACGCCTTTTTGTTATTTGTTTTTTAGTTTTTCCGATTTCACTCTTACAATATTGAATAAAACGAATGATGTTATTGTCAATACAAATCCTAAAATCAAAGCACCATTGAAACTTCCCGTAAAGTCATAAATATAAGGTAATAGTGAACTTGCCAAAGCGAGTATTATTGAGTTATATGATTGAAAACGAGATAGGTGATATTGATAATCATCTTTACCGTAAACTTCTATGTAAACAAGAGGTGGAACAGTTGTGCACATTGAAAAAACAAGCCCCATAAGAAGTGAGCCTAAATACATTATGATAGGTGATGAACTACTGAATAACAATAAAATCATGGAAATTGCGATTATAATTGAATTAAGATTTACAGCTTTCAAAATACCGATTTTATCAGAGATAGCACCAATCATAAGTTTTCCGAAAACATTTCCTATCATGCTTAAGCTTGCAACAGTAGCACCAACAGAGATTGTGTATCCAAGAGATTGTGCGAAAATAGGCAGTTGATTACCAAACTGTGTCATAATGCTTGCAAGAATAATGCTTAATGTAGTCATAATTGCAATATTTTTAGGAATATTGATGGCGTTTGATTTTTTTGTGGCTTTAGTTGATTCTTCGCTTTGAATAAATTCCCAACCATAAGGTTTCAAGCCTTTTTGTTCTGGTGTAATGGATAGAATAAGAACAGTAGGAATAACGATTATAAGAAAGGCAATTATGCCTGTGAATACAGCGGTTTTTCTCCAGCCGATATTGATTATCATATTTGAAAGAATTGGATTGAATATAGCACCACTAAGTCCAGATGAGGCCATTGCTATACCTATTACAAGCCCATTTTTTACTTTAAACCAGTTATTCAATATAATAGGAATAACAACCATCACACAACTCATAGATATGCCGACAAGAATTCCGGATATATACCATTGCCATAGTTTGGAATAGAAATACATCGCTATATAAGCGATGGCACCGAAAGAAGCAAGACAAGTCATGACAATTTTAGGATTTTTTGAAAAGAACAATCTGGTTGCAATTCCAACAGTAGCAGCCTGGGTGAGAGCTCTAATTGTATAGAAAATAGATAAATCACCAGAGCGAAAACCTAGTTCTTGAATAATTGCTGAAAAAAGAATACTTGTGCAGTTAACAAAAATGCCAACTACCCCGCCTAAAATAGCCACAGCTGAAACTAGAATAAGCCATGCATAATGGATTTTATGAGATTTTTCTACCATAATTTAACTCCTTAAACTTTATACTAAATTATAATTATATCTTTTTTTATAAAAAATTACCATATTTTTTTAGATAAATAATAAAATGAGTTAATATATATTGTCAAAAATCATTTTTATATGATAAAATAACACTTCAAAACAAAAACACGAAAGGTTTAAATATATGTTAAATGTACAAAATGTAACCCATGGTTATGGTGAAAGACAAATACTAGATAATGCATCGTTTCGAATGAGAAAAGGTGAACATATCGGTTTAGTTGGAGCTAATGGTGAGGGTAAAACTACATTTTTAAATATAATTACAGGCGTTATACCAGCTGATGAAGGAACTGTCACATGGGCTAAACACGCAACTGTAGGTTATTTAGATCAGCACGCAGTTTTAAAACCTGGACTGACTATTAGAGATGTGCTTCGTTCAGCATTTGATAAAATGTATGGCTATGAAAGCGAAATGCTTGAAATGTACAATAAAATGGCAGACTGCACAGATGAAGAAATGTCACAGCTTATGGAAGATGTAGGAGAGATTCAAGATATTCTAGACAATAGTGGATTTTATACTATCGACTCTAGAATCGAAGAATTTGCCAATGGATTAGGACTTGGAGAAATAGGTCTTGATAGAGATGTAAGCCAACTTTCGGGTGGACAAAGAACAAAAGTTCTTCTCACCAAACTTTTACTAGAAAATCCTTCTATTTTGATACTTGATGAACCAACAAACTATCTTGATGAAAATCATATTCGATGGCTGACAACATTTTTGCAAAACTATGAAAATGCATTTATGCTTGTAAGTCATGATGTTCCATTTTTAAATTCAGTTACAAATGTAATTTACCATGTAGAAAATGCTGTTCTCACAAGATATAAAGGTAACTATGATAATTTTATAGCTATGTATGAACTAAAGAAAAGACAGCTTGAGCAAGCTTATGAAAAGCAGCAAAAAGAAATTGCTCATCTAGAAGATTTCATAGCTAGAAATAAGGCTAGAGTAGCAACAAGTAATATGGCAAAATCTCGTCAGAAAAAACTTGATAAAATGGATATAATTGAACTTGCTAAGGAAAAGCCAAAGCCGACATTTAGTTTTGAATATTCTCGTGCACCAGGTAAAATTGTTGTTGGTGCAAAAGACTTAGTGATAGGTTATGATAGTGCGCTTACTCGACCTGTTAATTTTGAAATTGAAAGAGGAAAGAAAATAGCCATAAAAGGTGTGAATGGCCTTGGTAAATCTACTCTTTTAAAAACAATGCTTGGAATTATTCCACCTTTTTCCGGAAGTGTAGAGCTTGATTATTACGCTGAGCCTGCATATTTTGAACAGGAACACATTGCATCTGGAAAAACTGCTCTTTATGAAATATGGGATATGTACCCGTCAATGAGCAATGCTGAAGTTAGAGGGGCATTAGCAAAGTGTGGGCTAACATCAAATCATATTGAAACACAATGCAAAGTTCTTTCTGGTGGTGAGAATGCAAAGGTTAGACTATGTGCGATAATGCTTAGAAAAATGAATCTTCTAGTTCTTGATGAACCTACAAACCATCTTGATGTAGATGCTAAACAATCACTTGCAAAGGCTATAAAAGATTTTAAAGGTACAGTTATACTTGTGAGTCATGAACCAGAATTTTATGAAAATATAGTAACGGATATTTGGAGTTTAGAAAACTGGACTACGAAATTAATTTAAATAAAAACCGGCTAAATTCAGCCGGTTTTTTATTTTGCTCTAACATCAATAAGTTAGCATAAAATTGTGAAATTATAAATATGTGTGATAATATATAAAATAATAAATTAAATGAGGGCAGTTTATGAAAATACTTATATTATGTATAGTTGTTTTGGTTTTAGTGTTAGTTGTCAGAGCAGCAACATTCAAATCAACTGATAACAGTTCAAGACATCGGGAAGAAGTTGAAGTGAACAGTGATAGGGCTAGAGAAAATCTTGCAACGCTTGTTAGATATGCAACTGTGTCCAATCGGAATTTTGACAAGACAGACAAAGCTGTTTTCGCTGCTTATCGAGAAAAATTGAAACAACTTTATCCAAAAGTAACAGAAACAAGTGATTATAGAGAACTCGGAAATACTGCTATGCTTTTTAAAATTTCAGGTAAGAATAGTGAAAGACCTACTGTACTTATGAGCCATTATGATGTTGTTCGGGTAGTAGAAGAAAGATGGGAGCATCCACCATTTGCAGGAGAGATTGCTGATGGGTATCTTTGGGGAAGAGGAACTATCGATACCAAAATTACGATGGTAGGCATTATGGAAAGTCTTGAAGATTTATTAAAAGATGGATTTATACCTGAAAATGACTTGTATTTGTCATTTGGTGGTGATGAAGAGGTTGCAGGAACCAGTGCCACAGCAGTAGTAGAATATCTTGAAAAAAATGGTGTAAAGCCCGCTCTTGTTCTTGATGAGGGCGGAGCAGTTGTTGAAGGGGTGTTTCCAGGAGTAGAAAAACCTATTGCAGTTATAGGTATCGGGGAAAAAGGTATGTGCGAGGTTGAATTTACAGCTACGAGCAAGGGGGGGCATTCATCTACACCTCCGGCACATACTTCTTTGGGAAAACTTTCCAAGACAATAGTGAATATAGAAAATAAGCCGTTTAAAGCGCAGGTAACGCCACCTGTGGAAGGACTTATAAAAAAGGTAGGACCATACGCACCTTTTGCACTTAGAATAATAATGGCAAATCTTTGGCTTTTTAAAGGAGTCGTTATATCAATGAGCCAAAAACTTGGTGGGGAAATTAACGCTATGATGAGAACAACAACAGCTGCAACAATGGCACAAGGAGCAAAACAAGCCAATGTATTGCCGAATATTTCAAAAGCGAGATTGAATATGAGACTTTTGAATAATACAACAAGTGACCAAGCATTGAACTTTTTAAAGACGCTCTGTGAAAAAGATGTTACATGTAAGTATATTGTGAAACAAGAAGCATCGCCATACGCATCAACAGAAAGTGAGGGGTGGAAAAAAGTGGAAAAAGCTGTTGGAGATACATGGAGAGATGCAATTGTAAGTCCATATCTAATGATAGCTGGTAGTGACAGCCGTCATTTTTCTAAAATTTGTAGAGATGTATATAAGTTCAGTGCCATGCGTTTGAGCAAAGAAGAGCGTGAACTTATACATAACGATAATGAAAGAATACAACTTGAAAAAATAGACCAATGTGTTGAATTTTTTCATAGACTTATAGTTCAACTATAAAATAAAAAAAGGAGGTATGTCCTCCTTTTTTATTTTATAACTTTATCCAATCCAATCCAATCCAATCTAATCTAATCTAATCTAATGTTATTGCATATTATTAAGATTATTTTACAAATAAAAATTATTATATAATTTATTTATTTTGGTAATGTTGTTGTCAGCTGGTAAGGTGCGAAAGAGATATTGCCAGTTTTTATGATATAAACTTTACAGCCTAGTTGATCAGATGCATATTCAGCCATATTTTCAATATTTCCAGCAGAGAAATAAACATTCGGATTATCTACACCATCAACGATTGGCCTTTGGGCGTTATAAGATGCCAAAACCTTATTTCTATGAGGAGATTGGCTCAACCACCCTCCACAAGCAACTATATTTGAGAAAAAGTTGTCTTTTCTAGGGTGTAGTATATCATACCCAGCCAAAGCATCAAGATTTTTTACAGAAATTATGTATAGATTTTGTTTATCTTCACTCATTTTTGCCAGCTCATCCTCATAAATATGCTTTCTTGTTTTATGGTCAATGGATTGACTGTAAGTTTGTTTTATACTTGGAATACAGGTAATACACAAAAAACAAAATGCAAATATAATAGGCAATTTGTTTTTTAAAAGTTTTGGTTTTGTATCTATTAGCCAATAAATTCCAAAAACGCAAATAGCCCATAAAAGCCCAACTTCCACCCAATCTGTAAATCTTCCACGCCAAATTAGATACAAAAACTCCAAAGCAAATGTGAGCAAAAATCCCATAAAGCCTAGATAGCTTGTATTCAAACTTGCACACAGAATACCAATAATTATAACAATAGCAAAAACATAACGATAACTTTCACCATGAAAAAGAGCAGGTGTTCTACTTAATGTATCGTGTAATGCTGTTTTTAATGATTTATTTGGTACATTATTGGATATTTGGTTAAGCAAATCAATAGTAAAAACTTCTCCATCGTAAAAGTCCCAATCATTTAGAACTTTGTATTCCGCATCAGAAACATTTAAGTGTGAAAAAGAGTTTACTTCGTTAAGAAAATAAACTTTGTAATCGCTGAACTGTGTTCTAGCTTTATTATATTTGACATAGAAATCCCAATCAGGATTTATTCTATATGCCATTACATCTATAGCTTTAGTTCCTAAAATAGCAATGAAAAAAATTACCATTGTTAAAATTGCTTGTTTTTTGCTGCTTTTATCTAGTTTTAAGAATTTTGATAACAATAAAAAAGCTGATAACCCGCCTAAAGCGAAAAAGTTTTCCCATCTAAGCATACAACCGAGCCAGCAAAGAACTATTCCAAACCATGTGAATTTGTTTTTCTTTCCTAGATTATCGATAATCAAAATAAGTCCCGTTGCTATAATTACGCTTCCAGTTTTTGTATATTGAAAAGAATAAAAAAGATATGTAGCAAAAGGGATAAGCAGACATAACCCGATTAAAGCTCCTTTTTGTACGCCTAATTTTTCCATAAAAAGATGAAAAAGTATAGAAATTGAAATAAGCATAAGTATAATTTGCAAAATAACATACCAGTTGGCTGAAAATAGAAGATAAAAAGGTCGCATTATCGCAGAAAAAACTACATTTATATATATCATTCGCAAATTTGTTCCATAAGCGCCTGCTGCAATATTTGCTAGTGTCGCATCATCATTTGTACGATAATGAATACCAAAAATAGTTACAACTGAAATAAAAACAATAATTGGTAAAAATATTGACAGTAAAAATTGAACTTTTTTACTACTCTGTTTTGGTTTATATTTTAAAGACTGTTTTTCTATAACGCTCATTGGCAAAATCCCTTTAAACTATTTTATTTTATATAATATCCCAAAAAATATAAAAAATCAATTTTATATATAAAAATTAAGCAATTTATAAAATGGCGTCTTCTAAAATATTTTTTAGCTTGTGAATATAGTGTTAACATTTATCGCAAAACGGTCATTTAGTTGAAATGATAAGTACTTTGTGATAATATTAATATGTTAAATTGCGTTTAATAAAAGCAATAAAATTTTACATATATAAGAAGGATATTATTATGGGAAAATTTGAATTTATAAAAAATGAGATTGAGGGACTTGTTGTTATCAAACCTACTGTTTTTGGTGATGATAGGGGGTTCTTTATGGAGACATATCATAAAGATGAATTTGCAAATGCAGGTATTGACCAGGAATTCGTACAAGACAATCATTCAAAAAGTACAAAGGGTGTTTTGCGTGGACTTCATTTTCAAAAAGATAATACACAAGGTAAACTTGTAAGAGTGATACAGGGTGAAGTCTATGATGTAGCAGTTGACTGTCGCCCAAATTCAAAAACATTTGGTAAATGGTTCGGTGTAACACTTAGTGCTGAAAACAAAATACAGTTCTATATTCCAGAAGGTTTTGCACATGGATTTCTTGTTTTGTCTGAAGAAGCGGAATTTGTTTATAAATGCACAGATGTCTATAATCCTAATGCTGAGGGCGGAATTCCTTATGATGATGAAACAATTGGTGTAGAATGGCCTTCAGTTGATTGTGAAATTAAACTAAGTGAAAAGGATAAACTACATAAACCTTTTGCACAGCAGAAATTTGAATACTTTGAAAGGTACTAATAATGAAAACAAAACTTTCTAATGTTTGGCGATATCGTTTTTTACTTACAAATCTTATAGGCAGAGATATAAAAGTAAAATATCGTCGTAGTAAACTTGGCATCTTGTGGAGCGTTTTGAATCCTTTACTTATGATGCTTGTTATGACAATGGTATTTTCAAAGTTTTTCCGTTTTGATATTCCAAATTACCCTGTTTATTTGCTTTCTGCTCAGCTATTGTTTACATTTTTTAACGATTCTACAACCGCAGCTATGGGTAGTGTATTATATTCAGCGCCACTTATAAAAAAGGTCTATGTTCCAAAATATATTTTCCCGTTTGAAAAAATCTGTTTTGGTTTTGTAAATTTGATGTTTTCTATGCTGGCACTACTTTTTATAATTTTTATTACAAGAGCTCCTATACACGCAAGTCTTTTAGCGGGATTCATACCTTTATTTTTCTTGTTTATTTTTAGTTTGGGCGTAGGCGTACTTCTTTCGGCAGCGGTAGTGTATTTTCGTGATGTAATGCACTTTTGGTCTGTAATTATGATGGCGCTAACATATGCAACACCAATTTTTTATCCAGAGTCAATTTGGGAAGGTACATTTATGATGTTTCTTGGGAAACTTAACCCAATGTACTGGTATGTTAAGGTATTCCGTAATTGTGTTTTGTTTGGGTTGTTTCCAACCGGAACAGAAATTTTAATTTGTGCTTTATTCGCAGTTGCTACATTGGCATTCGGCACTTATGTATTTAATAAAACACAAGACAACTTTATTCTGTATATTTAGGAGGCGCAGTTTATGGATACAATGGTTAGCGTAAAAAATGTAAGCATGCGCTTTAACTTATCTACAGAAAAAGTAGATAGCGTTAAAGAATATTTTATTAGACTTACTAAAGGAACCCTTAAATTTGAAGAATTTTGGGCACTCAATAATGTAAGCCTTGAAATAAAAAGAGGCGATTTTTATGGATTGGTAGGTCTTAATGGTTCAGGTAAATCAACACTTCTTAAAACAATAGCCGGTGTTCTTAAACCTACAAAAGGTTCGGTTACTGTTAATGGAACGCTAGCGCCACTTATTGAGCTTGGAGCAGGTTTTGACCTTGATCTAACAGCAAGAGAAAACATATACTTGAATGGTGCAGTTCTTGGATTTTCAAAGAAATTTATGGACGAGCATTTTCAAGATATTGTTGATTTTTCAGAACTTCAAAACTTCCTTGATGTTCCGCTTAAAAACTATTCATCTGGTATGGTTGCTAGAATTGCTTTTGCAATAGCAACAGTAACAGACCCAGATATACTTATCGCTGATGAAATCTTGTCGGTAGGTGACTATACATTTCAGCAGAAATGTGAAAAAAGAATGAAAGAACTTATGGAAAAAGGAACTACTATTATTCTTGTAAGTCATTCTATTGAACAAGTAAGACAACTTTGTAACAAAGTGACATGGCTTGAAAAAGGCAATGTTGTTATGACTGGTGATGCACAAGAAGTTTGCGATGCGTATATAACAAAATATTGATTATAAGAGAAAATTTTTATGAGTAATAATTTACAAGATAGTCCTATAAAATTTTTAAAACGAAATTTCAATATAAAAAGAATCGGCACTCTAGTTAAACGAGGTGCCGTTTCTTTAAAAAATGAAGGTGTTGAAGCAACTTGGCGAAAAGTTGATTTTCGTATAAAACTTATGACGAGGGGCGATGTTTGGAAATTTCGCAGTGATATCCCTTTAAAAAAAGAACTAAAAGCACAGCGAGCACACATTTTCGAACATATGCCTAAAATAAGCATAGTTGTTCCACTTTACAACACACCACAAAAGTATCTTCATGATATGATAGACAGTGTTTATAAGCAGTCGTATAAAAATTGGCAGCTTGTGCTTGTAGATGCTTCTGATAAGGATTTACCATATATAAAGAAGATTGTTGACGGATTTAAAGATAATAGAATAATCTATAAAAAATTGGCTGAAAACAAAGGAATTAGTGAAAACACTAACAAAGGATTTGAATTAGCTGATGGTGATTATATTGCACTTTTAGATCATGATGATGTTATTTTGCCAAATGCTCTATATGAAAATGTAAAGGCAATAAATGAAAAAGGTGCAGATGTTATTTATAGTGACGAAATTACACTTGATGGGGATTTAAAAAATCTCATACAATTTCATTTTAAAATTAACTATTCACCAGATTTTCTTAGAGGTGTAAACTATATTACACATTTTCTTGTTTTTAAAAAGAGACTTTTTGAAGAAGTTGGCGCTTATGAAAATCCAGAATATGACGGTGCACAGGATTTTGATTTAACGCTTAGGCTTACAGAAAAAGCAAAATGTGTTTATCATATTCCAAAAGTTTTATATTACTGGAGAGGACATATTGGCTCAACAGCAAATGATATGTCAACGAAGATGTATGCATTTGAAGCGGGAAGAAAAGCTATTCAGGCACATTTGGATAGAATCGGTCTTAAAGGCGAAGTTTCAATTCAAAAATATCCAGGTAGCTATCGAACAGTTTATGAAATTGAAGGAAATCCTATGGTTTCAATAGTTATTCCAAATAAGGACCATATTGAGGATTTATCACGTTGTATTGAGTCTATTTTTAATTTAGGTGGATGGGAAAACCTTCAAGTTATTGTTGTTGAAAATAACTCTACTGAACAAAAAACATTTAATTATTATGATAAAATTATAGCAGATAATAAAAAAGTTAAAGTTGTGTATTACAAAGGTGACTTCAATTTTTCTGCAATTTGTAATTTCGGTGTCAAATATGCAAATGGTGAACATATTCTTTTGCTTAATAATGATGTGGAATTTATCACTGAAAATTCAATAAAAGAAATGCTTTCTTATTCACAACGAAAAGATGTTGGCGCAGTAGGTGCTAAGCTATATTATCCTGATGATACATTGCAACACGCAGGCGTTATTATCGGAATAAATGGCTCGGCTGGACATAGTCATAAAGGATTAGCTAATGCTAAAGAAAACACAGGAGATATGTATCGTCTTGTTACAACTCAGAACTATTTGGCAGTCACAGGTGCTTGTCTTATGACCAAAAAGGAACTTTATAATAAATTTCCATTAGATGAAGAGAATTTTGCAGTTGCATATAACGATATTGACTATTGCTTGCGTGTTTATGAGGCAGGTTATCTAAATGTGTTTACACCTTATTCGGAAGGTTATCATTATGAAAGTAAATCAAGGGGACTTGACGAAACCGATAAACCTAATCCTAGATACGAAATGGAAAAACACAATTTTGCGCAAAAATGGGGCAAATATTTTAATTATAATGATCCATATTACAACCCACATTTTACACTTTTATACGAAAACTACGGGTACAAATAGATGTTAAAAATCAAGCGTTTTCAGGAGCTAATATTTCTGTTTTTTACATATGTTAAAGAAGAAGGGTTTATTGGTACAGTCAAAAGGGCGACAGGCTTTTTTCGCCGCAGAATGAAAGCAAAAAAAGGTCGTTTTTTACCACCAAAAGATCAGATAGAATTACAGAAAAATTATATTCCTGCATTAGAAAATAAGATAATCAGTGTTGTGACAGCTCTATATAATACAGATGCCACCTTTTTGAAAGAATATATAGATAGTTTTATAAATCAAAGCTATCAGTTTGGGCAACTTGTCCTTAGTGATGCATCAGATGATGAACACAGATATGTTGGAGATTATGTAAAAAGTCTTAATAATGATAAAATCATATATGTAAAGTTAAAAGAAAACTTTGGAATTTCCGAAAATACAAATGCGGCAGTATCTTTTGCAACAGGCGATTATATTTGCCTTGCAGATCACGATGATATTCTCTCGCCAGATGCACTTTTCCAAATGGCTAAGGCAATAGAAGAAACCGGTGCGGATTTTATTTATAGTGATGAAGCTTTGTTCGACAATGATTGGACAAACCCTATTGTTGCTCATTTTAAACCAGATTTTAGTTATTACTATCTTACAAACTGTAACTACATATGTCATTTAGCTTGCATGAAAAGAGAAATGTTTAATTTTGTTGGTGGACTGAATTCTAAGTATGATGGGGCACAGGACCACGACCTGTTTTTAAAGTTTACAGAAATTCCAAATGTTAAAATTCATCATATTCCAAAAGTTTTGTACTATTGGAGAGTTCATGCACAGTCAACTAGTGGCGGCGTAAAGGCAAAACCTTATGTAACTCAAAATGCAATAAAAGCTATTGATGATCACCTTTCAAGAATAGGTGTAAAAGGCAAAGCGGTTGAAGGAAAATTTTTAAGCACATATAAAATCAACTATGAGTTCACACAAACTCCACTTGTGTCTATTATTATTCCAAATAAAGATCAAATTCATATTCTAAAAAAGTGTATAGATAGTCTTTATGAAAAGACTGAGTACAAAAATTTTGAAGTTTTAGTCGTGGAAAATAATTCAATAGAATCTGAAACATTTGACTATTACCACGAAATTCAGAAAAAACATCCAAATTTGAAAGTTTTACATTATAAAGATGTTTTTAATTTCTCTGCAATAAATAATTTCGCTGCAAAACAGGCAAATGGTGAAATGCTGTTAATGTTGAACAACGATATAGAAATTATAAATGGTAATTGGTTAGGTGAAATGGTTTCAATAGGACTCCAAAAAAATGTTGGTATAGTTGGAGCTATGCTTTATTATCCTAACGACACGGTTCAGCATGCAGGCGTTATTACTGGATTAGGGGGATATGCAGGACATAGTCATAAGTATCATCCGAGAGGAAAAAGCGGTTATATGTTCCGACTTTCATGTGTGCAAAATTTATCATGTGTGACAGCAGCTTGTTTGCTAGTTACAAAAGAAGCTTTTTATGCAGCTAATGGACTTGATGAAGAGTTTACAGTTGCATTTAATGATGTTGATTTCTGCCTTAGAATTCGAAATATGGGTTATCAAATTATATTTACACCTTATGCTGAATGTTATCATCACGAAAGTATTTCTCGCGGTTCAGATAAATCCGGAACTAAAAAAGAAAGATTTGATGGTGAACGCAATCGTTTGAAAAATCGCTTTGGAGATAGCTTGCTTCACGACCCATTCTATAATCCAAACCTAACACTTGATATGGAAGATTTTTCTGAAAGTAAGGTTTTACCAAAATACAACGAGGTATAGATGAAAGTTATTGTTATAGGTGGTGGAGCAGCTGGTCTGTTCCGGGCTGGATTTCTAGCTAAAAGTGGTATAGAAACCACAGTTATAGAACATTCTGATCGCACAGCTAAAAAAGTTCTAATTACAGGCAAAGGGCGTTGTAATGTAACGAATAATTGTGATGAAGAAACATTTCTTAAAAATGTGAGAACAAATCCAAAGTTCCTTTATTCATCCATTTATGGTTTTCCTCCTAAAAAAACAATGGATTTTTTCGAGGAAATGGGCGTTGCATTAAAAACTGAAAGAGGAAGAAGAGTATTTCCACAATCTGACAGTGCATATGATATTAAGAATGCACTAGATACTCATGCAAAAGGCGCTAAAATTGTTTTTGACGATGTGGTAGACCTTATTATAGATGTTGACACAGTAAAAGGCGTACTGCTTAAAAATGGCAAAAAACTTATGGCTGACAAGGTCATAGTTGCTACTGGTGGATTATCTTATAAAAACACAGGCTCGACAGGTGATGGATATAAATTTGCTGAAAACGCAGGACATAAAGTTGTTACACCTACTGCTAGCCTAGTTCCTCTTATGGAAAATGGTACTAAATGTCGTAGAATGATGGGGCTTTCTCTTAGAAATGTGAACCTTACTATTATGAATGGTAAGAAAAAATTATTTACAGAACAAGGTGAAATGCTTTTTACTCATTTTGGTATTTCGGGACCATTAGTTTTGAGTGCATCATGTCACATAAAAGACAAAGATATTCAGCAGTGTACAGCTGTTATAGATTTAAAACCTGCTCTTAGCGAAGAGGTTTTGTATAAGAGAATTTGTACAGATTTTGAAAAGCTTCACAGCAAAAAAGCATCTAACTGTCTTGATTTGCTGTTGCCTAAATCAATGATTCCGGTAGTTCTTGATGATTGGGGAATAGACACTGAAAAAAGCACAAATCAGATAACAAAAGAAGAGAGAATGGCACTTGTGAAGATTATGAAAGGTTTTACAGTTCATCTTAATTCAAAATACAAACTTGATATTGCTGTTATAACTTCAGGAGGTGTTGCAGTGAAAGAACTGAATCCTGCTACTATGGAATCAAAAATAAAGAAAAATCTTTACTTCATAGGAGAAGTAATTGATGTTGATGCTTATACGGGTGGATATAATTTGCAAATTGCATTTGCAACAGCTTACGCTTGTGCACATAACATAATTGAAGAAAATTAAATGTATTTTTGTTGCAAATGATTTAAAAAGGAGATTGTTATGATTTATTCAGTAGCACTTGATGGACCAGGTGGTGCAGGAAAAAGCACTATAGCAAAACAGGTAGCGAAACAGAAAGGAATTGTGTATGTAGATACAGGCGCAATGTATCGTTCAATAGCACTTTATATGCTTAAGCATAATATAGATATTCATAATGAAGCAGAAGTAAAATCTCAACTACCAAATATAAATATACAGCTAACATATAAGGATGGAACACAGTGTATTATTCTTTGCGGGGAAGATGTTTCTAAAGAGATAAGAACATCAAAAGTTTCTATGTCTGCAAGTGTCACATCTGCATATAAATCAGTTAGGGCATTTCTTCTTGATACCCAGAGGAATGTTGCAAAGATACAAAGCGTTATTATGGACGGCAGAGATATAGGTACAGTTGTTTTACCGAATGCTGATGTTAAAATTTTTCTCTCAGCAGACAGCAAGGTGAGAGCGAAAAGAAGATATAAAGAACTTGCAGAAAAAGGTGAAGAAATTACTTTTGAAGAAGTTCTGGAAGATATTCAAAAAAGAGACTATCAAGATGTTCATCGTCGGCAGTCACCACTAAAGATGGCGGAAGATGCGGTATTGCTTGATACATCATCTCTCACTTTTGATGAGTCCGTAAAAGCTGTGATTGATTTGATAGATTCAAAAATAGGAGGCTAACCCTATGATTTATATAATAGGTCTTGGTGCTATTATGCTGGTTTTTAGAATTCTGTTTTTTTACAGAATTTATGATAAACAGTATCTTAGACAATATAAAAATAACGGTAGGCCGTTCATTATCTGTGCAAATCACAGAAATATTTTAGACCCTCTTTTTGTCCTAATGGCTTATGGTTTCGGAAAAAAGCTTACGATAATGGGAAAAGCTGAACTATTTAGAAATAAATTTTTAGCTTGGCTTTTCGGACAGTTCGGTGCTTTTCCAGTTGAAAGAGGCACTGGTGATATGGAAGCTATAAATAAAGCTATTAGCGATATAAACTCCGGTCATGGTATGATGATTTTTCCGGAAGGCACAAGAGGAGATAGTGATGAAATGGGAAAAATTAAGACTGGCGCATTCATGATAGCTGCACAGACTAATGCTGATATTATTCCGGTAAGATTGATATATCCTACTAAAACAAGAAAACTTAAATTTTTCGGTCCAGTTGTTGTAAAAGTTGGTGAGCCTATCACAAGAGAAGAAATGAATCTTGAAGAAGGTGGAAGAAAAGCATTGCGTGATGCTAAGATAACTTATAAAAAGGCCATGGATAAACTTCTTGATGATTACAATAAATCGGTTGGCTATGTTCCATCGGAAAACACGCATATCGAAAAACAGGAGAATGAAAATGAAGGTAACTAAAGCAAAAACAGCAGGATTTTGTTTCGGTGTAAATCGTGCTGTAGATTTGACAACTAACCTTGCAAAATCAGGAAAAAAAGTTGCGACGATGGGACCACTTATTCATAATCGTCAAGCTGTTGAAGAACTGGAAAAATTAGGTGTAATAACACTTGATTCACTCGATGTGCCAGAAGATTATGAGGTAGTTTTGAGAAGTCATGGGGTGGAAAAAAATGTTTGTGAATATTTTGAAAATCGTGGTACAATAACTCATGATGCAACTTGTCCATATGTAAAAAAAATCCATCATTTAGCTGAAAAAACAGGGAAAAAAGGAAGAACACTTTTGGTAGCCGGAGATTCAGAACATGCTGAAGTTAAAGGAATAGTTAGTTACACAGACGGCGAGTATTTTATATTTAATGAGCCAGAAGAACTAGAAAAATGGCTAAGTGTTGGTCAAAATAAACAAAAATCTTGCAATTTAGTAGCACAAACCACATATATGCTAAAAAAATGGCAAGAAAGTGTAAATATAATAAAAAAACTATGTACAGATTGCGAAATTTTTGATACAATATGTAGAGCAACTAATGAAAGACAAACTGAAGCTGCAAAACTAGCTCAGGAAAACGATTTAATGGTTGTTATAGGTGGAAGACATTCGTCAAACACACAAAAGCTGGTTAAAGTGTGTGAGCAATATTGCCCTACAATCAGCATTGAAACAGTTAAAGAACTCTCACCAGAGTTGTTTATAAATATTCAAAATGTGGGCGTCACAGCAGGTGCAAGTACACCGGCGTTCATAATTCAGGAGGTACTTAATAACATGAGCGAAGTAATTCGTGAAGATGGCATGAGCTTTGAAGAAATGCTCAACGAATCTTATGCAAATCAACCAAAAGTTTACAGAGGCGCAAAAATAAAAGGAGTTGTAACCGGTGTTTCAGCTAACGAAGTTACTGTTGACATTGGCACAAAACACACTGGCTTTATTAAAGCAAGCGAATTGAGTGATGATCCAAGTGCCAAAGTTGAAGAATTGGTTAAGAAAGGTGACGAGTTGAACCTCATCGTTATTAAACCTAACGACCAGGAAGGCACAGTTGAACTTTCTAAAAAGAGATATGACGCTTTGGAAGGCGCTGATGCAGTAGCAAAAGCAGCAGAAACAGGCGAAGTACTTACAGCAACAATCGTTGAAGCAGTTAAAGGTGGTCTTGTAGCATTTGTTAACGGCGTTCGCGTATTCATTCCAGCATCACTTGCAGCTGGCAGAAACGAATCTTTGGAAGCTTTGGTTAAAACAAAACAGGAAATTAAAATTATCGAATCATCAAGAGATGGTAACAGAAGAAAGGTTATTGGTTCTATCCGTGCTGTAAAAGACGAAAAGAACAATGAACTTAAAGAAAAATTCTGGGCAGAAGTTGAAGAAGGCAAACACTATACAGGTGTTGTTAAGAGTCTTACACGCTACGGTGCATTTGTTGATTTGGGCGGCGTAGATGGTTTGGTTCATATGTCTGAACTCACATGGGAAAAAATTAAGCACCCAGCAGAAATTCTTTCAGTTGGTGATGAAATTGATGTATTCGTAAAATCTCTTGATAGAGAAAACGGTAAAATCAGCCTTGGTCACAAAAAAGAAGAAGATAACCCATGGGCTAAACTTGAAACAGAATTCCCAATCGGTTCAATTTTCACAGGTACAGTTGCATCAATCACAAAATTCGGTGCATTTGTAAAAATCCTTCCAGGTGTAGACGGCTTGGTACATATCTCTGAAATTTCATATGACAGAGTTGAAGATCCAAACGCAGTTCTTAAAGTTGGTCAGGAAGTACAGGTTAAACTCATCGGTGTTGACCTTGAAGCTAAAAGAGTTTCACTTTCTATCAAACAGACAATGGAAGCTCCTGTAAAAGAAGAAGCAGACGCTGAATAATTTTACAAATAATAAGACGGGATTTTATCCCGTCTTTTTTTATTAAAATTTGACAATATTATATTGCTTATATTATTATAAAGTAAAGCGATATACTGTATTATAAGCTTAAGATAAGTTAATCATGTAGTAAACTTTAGCACTATAATATTTTAATAGGGGTGTAGTTATGAGTGATGTAAAATATCGTATAAATAAGTATAAGCAATATGACTTGGTAGGAATGTCTGAATACTTCGAAGATATGGCGCAGCAAGGCTGGCTTATCGAAAAAGCATGGGGCCCTTTTTTCAAGTTCAAAAAAACAGAACCAGTAAAAATGCATTTTACATTTGTTTATAATGAAAATGTACCTTGTATAAATGATATTTTCCAGAAACGCTTTTCAGAGTTTTGTGATAGTGTAAAACCAAAAGGCTGGGAGTTTTTGACAACAATAAATAACATAGCAGTTTTTGTTAATTATTCTGAAAATCCTATTCCAATTATAACAGATGCAAAATTGCAGTTAGATGAAATAAATAACAATTATGGAAAAACGAGTTTAGCTTTGTTAATGACATGGGTTATACTAGTTTTTCTTAATATATCTAGTGATAAGGTTCGGATATATGCATATTATTATCCAAAATATTTATATATGTTTTTTATCGGTGCGGTATTTATACTTACAGCATTTAGAGATAATATAATATATTTTAAATGGAGGAGAAAAGCAAAAAAATATGCAGAAGATTATAATAAGATACCTGATGTAAAAAAAGGAAGTAGTTTACTATTAGTTCTTGCTTGTTTGGTGTTGTTATTGATATTCTATATTAGTAATGTAGCCCCATTAGTGGGAGTGATGATTATTGTTAGCTTATTATTAGCTTTGCATATCTATCTTAAAAGAGAAAACATAATGCCGGCAGTCGCTACTGTGTTAATTTTGTTATCTGGTGTAGCATTTATGGTTACTTCATTTAATATGACAGTTTTTCTAGATAATCGTGAAATAATAAAAACATTTAATGTGGAAGGTGAGAATACTTTTAATATCTATAATGATGAATTACCACTAACTCTTGAAGATTTAGGTATGTCTAAAGGTGAAAATTATTCTTATTTGAATCAGAAATATAAATCTCTTATTGAAGAAAAGTATACTTGTATACAAATGAGAATTGTAGATAATAAGACAATTGAAAGTTTCAGTTATATAATTATAAAAAGTCAAAGTAAAAAATTTCTGGATATAGTTGAAGAATTCATTTTGCGGAATTTTATGAATGAAACAAACGAGGAAATTTGGAGTGCCAATAAAGTATGGGAGAATAGCAATCGTTATATAGTCAGGTATGACGATAGAATAATAGATATAAATTTTACTGACACTCCTACTAATGAACAAATTAAACTTACAGTACAAAAACTTAAAAATTTATAAAACAAAAAACCATAGGGTTTACCTGTGGTTTTATTTATTATAAATTATAAAGAGATTTTAGTTAAAATTGTTATTGAAAATATTTAAATAGTTAGCTGTTTTGAGTGTTAAAACCTTTTCCGAATACTTCATCAGTGCTTGTAACCATAACAAAACTTGTAGGATCAATAGTATAAGCAATTTTACGAGCAGGGAAAACCTGATTTTTGCTCATAGCACTAATCACCATTTGCTTATTATCTTTTGAGTAAGAACCTTGGATGTGCATGATACTGCTACCATGACCAGTAACATCGTGAATAGCACTAGAAATTTCATGACCTTTATTTGTGATGATTATAAGCATTTTACCAGCATCTAAACCATTCATAATCTTATCAACTATTGTACCACTGGCAAAAATAGCAATAGCACCATATAGAGCAGCATCAATGTCTTTAAATGCAAAAACACTGAAAAGAAGAATAAATCCGTTAAAAAGCATTGATAGTTTACCAAGGGCTAGATGAGGCTTATTTTTACGAATTGACATAATTATAAAATCAAGACCGCCTGTTGAACCACCACGAAAGTACATAATTGCTAAACCAACGCCATTTAATACACCGGCAAATAGTGCACAAATAATTTTGTCACCTGCATAATGCGGAAGAATAGGAGCAAGAATATCCATAAATGCACTCATAATAACCATTGTTTTAATTGTACGAAATATAAAAAATTTACCTAAAATTTTGAAACTTATAATAGCTAAAGGAAGATTCATAACAATTTGAGAAATACCCAAAGGAATATCTGCTACATAGTTAAGAATAAGAGAAATACCACTGAGACCACCTGTTGCAAAATGACCTGGTTTTGCGAAGCAGTTAATTCCAATAGAATAAATTATACTACCGATAATATCGTATAATAAATCGATTGCAAAATCTTTTTTTGAATATGTACTTTGCATTTTAAATCAAATCCTCCATAATTACCTTTTTTTATAAAGCCCACTCATTATAGCACTGAGATGTTGTTTTGTATATGGACATTATGTTGATTTTTGTTAACAAAAGGATCAGTTTATTGACTAAAATGTATAATATTGGAAAATTATAAATATTATTTATAATAAAACTAGAAAACTTATAACAATCTTAATAAATTTATAATAAAAAATCAGAATATAAAAACGAAATCACAGGAATTTCTTCCTGTGATTTTATTATATAATTAAATATAAAATTTTGTATAAATAATACAAAGAATTACTAATTGTATAAATGCGAATATATATCCTGAAAAAATGAAATACCATTTATGAGTTTTATGATGAAAAGTTTTGATTCCAAGTATTTGTCCCAATCCACCAAAAGCTCCCATAGTTAACAATGTTTTTTCAGGTACTCGCCATGTTCTTTTTATAGATTTGTGTTTGTCAATTCCGTATGTAAAAAACGATATAATATTAAAAATAAAATAAATAAAAATAATATTAGTCATTATGCATATTAAATCCATTTCCAAATACTTCATCTGTAGATGTAATCATTATAAAACAGTTCGGGTCAATGCCATATGCAGTTTTGCGAGCAGGGAAAACCTGTGCTTTGCTCATAGCACTTATGACCATCTGTTTTTCTTCCTCAGTGTATGCACCTTTTATGTTCATTATACTGCTGCCACGGCCTGTGCTTTTATCAATGGCACAGGCTATTTCTTTTCCTTTGTCTGTAACTATTATTAACATTTTACCAGCTCCGGCACCGTACATAACTTTATCAATAAGTATACTTGAAGAAAAAGTAGCAATAGCACCATATAGGGCAGCATCTATATTTTTGAAAGCAAAAATTGCAAAAATCAAGATTAGAACATTTATAGACATTGACAATTTACCAAGAGCTAGGTGTGGTTTGAGTTTTCTAATGGACATTGTTATAAAATCAATCCCACCAGATGAACCGCCACGGAGATAAATCATTACCATACCAAGACCATCTAAAATACCAGCATATAAAGCCGCCATAAGAGGGTTACCGGTATACCGAGGAAGAATAGATGACATAAGGTCTAGGACAACGCTGAATATTATCATTGTTTTTGCAGTACGCAACATAAAAAATTTGCCTAAGATTCTATAACTTATAAGTATTAAAGGTATATTTAGTACAAGACTTGTGACGCCTATCGGTATATTAGTAAGATGGTTTATAATGAGAGAAAAGCCATTTAGTCCACCCGTGGCAAAATGTGCAGGTTTAGCAAAGCAGTTTATAGAAATTGCATAAATTATACTTCCTAAGATATCATAAAAAACATCAGATAAGAAGTCTTTTTTTGAGTATTTTGTTTTCACCATAATATACCTCCAAAATAAGAAAGATAAAATTTAATTTTATTATATCATTATAAAAATTCTTTGTATATAAGGGAATAATAGGTGTAAAAATGTAAACAAACTATAAACTAACTTGCAAATAAATCTATGAAATATTATAATAATACAATATAGATGTAGTACACATGATATATTAGTTTTGCTAATATATTTATTTTAAGGAGTAGATTATGAAATATTGTAAAAAATGTACAATGCCTGATACAAGACCGGGCATCACATTTGATGAAAATGGTGTTTGCAGTGCATGTACACACTACGAGCATCGTAAAGAGATAGACTGGGATGCAAGATGGAAAGAGTTTGAAGCTCTTTGTGATAAATATCGTGGTTGCAATGGCGAGGGACAGTATGACTGTGCTATTGCTGTTTCAGGCGGTAAGGATAGTCATTTTCAGGTTTATATTATGAAAGAAGTTATGAAAATGAATCCAATTCTGTTTAGTGTTGAAGATAACTTCCCAATGACAGAAGCTGGTAAACATAATATAAAAAATATTAGTGAAGAATTTGGTTGTCCTATTATAAGCTGTAAACCTGATATAAAGACACAGAAAATTATTATGCGCCATATGTTTGAAAAATATGGCAAGCCAACATGGTACCTTGACCGTCATATCTACACATTTCCTCTTCATATGGCTCTTAAATTTAATACAATGTTGCTAGTGTATGGCGAAAATGTAAGTTATGAATACGGCGGAAACTCTGATGAAGAAACATATTCTGCAAAAGGACAGATTGAAAATGGTGTTGCATCTGGTATGGATGAAGATGAAATAATTTCTTGGGGTGTTGACCCTGCAGCTCTTGCTCTTACAAGAGCACCAAGTAAGGAAGAATTAGATAGACTTGACCCTATGTATCTTTCATATTTCTTGCCATGGAATAGTTACCAGAACTATATGCTAGCTAAGTCACGCGGCTTTCATGATCTTACTCATGAATGGGATAGAACACATCATGCAGAAAATTTTGACCAGATAGACTCTCGTGCATATCTTGTTCATTCATGGCTAAAATATCCAAAATTTGGTCATGCAGCAGCAACAGATTACACAGCTCGTTATATCCGTTATGGGATGATGACAAGAGAAGAAGCTATTCCGCTTATAAAAGAAAGAGATGGAAACCTTGACCCTCTTTCTGTTAGAGATTTCTGTGAATTCTGTGGATATACTGAATCAGAATTTTGGAAAATTATTGATAAATTCTATAATAGAGATATTTTTTATAAAGATAAATCAACAGGTCGTTGGTTATTGAAAAATCCAATTTGGGAAGAAAATAAATAATCTAAAAATACTTGGCTAAATTATTTAGCCAAGTATTTTTTTGTAAATATATTTTCATTTTCACGAGTTATTGCCTTCAGATTTAAAATTATGTTTTAGTTATAATCTTGTTAAGTAATTTCAATATGTGAAGAATATTCATAATACATATTGTTATCTTTTAAAAATAGTTTGACAACTATATTATCATTTAAAAATGAATATCTTTCATAAATTGCATCATAAAGAAGGTTTAAGTCTTTTGGGTTAATTTGGTCTTTTTCTGTGATAACTGATACATATATTTTATCATTAAGCAAATTAGGTCGTATATATGTGGTACTGCTTAAATTTATGTATTCATCCAGGTTGCAATATTCATTTAGCTGTTTTTCATTTCCATCAAGGTAGTCAGCTATATTTATAAAACTTCCTTTAAAATAGTGTTCTGTACTTTCGGTAGTTTCTTGTTTATACTTTTTTTTACCATCATTGGTCAAAGTATCAAATGTATAATTATCAGATAAGACTAAGTTTTGGTCATTAAAAATTTGGATATATAAATTTTTAATCTTATCACGATTTTCCCAATCTTCATAAGGTAAAACATTCATTGTGTGATATTCGCCATTCCAAAAAGTTTGAAAAAAGTATGCTCTTGCTTTTTCTATTTCTTCATGTGTGGCATCATCGCTAAAATAAAGATTTATGACAGCATCATTTTTTTTCATAAAAACATTATGGTTTTGAAGATGAGTTAAACCAATTTTCACTTTTATGGAAGACAGATTTTCTTCTTTTGTAACATTATTGTAATCATTGGTAGATACTTCTTGTAAAGATTTAACATTTTGCTTCTGAAAATCGTTATAGAATTCATAACTTTTTGGTCTATGACTACATGAAACTAAAAATACTGAAATTATTGTTGAAATAATTATTAAAAATTTTTTCATCATATCCTCCGCTCGCAATATGATAATATAATACCATAAAAAGATATGAAATTAAATAAAAATATGTATTGACAAATAAAGTTGTCATTGATATAATATGTTTGACAAATAAAGTTGTCATTATGACAATGATAATTAGAAAGGAGCTTGAAATGCCACTTAATAACAGATTAAAAGAATATAGAGCAAAATTAAATATTAATCAACAAGAATTAGGCAGTATGGTAGGAGCAAGCCGTCAGACAATTAGCCTTATTGAGCGAGGAGATTACAACCCATCAGTAATCCTAGCTATAAAAATAGCGCAGGTTTTTTCGGCACGAGTAGAAGATATTTTTTTGTATACGGAGGATTGAATTATGAAAAAAAATAGAGCAGCATTTATAAAATTTATAACTATATTAGTTATTTCTGCAGGCTTGGGATTTATTGTAGGTTATACTAGTATGGCAAATAGCCTATCAATCGGAGAAATTATTGAAAATTATCAAATTAAAATTATACAAATATCACCAGTATTACTTTTTACTAGTTCGTTTATAATTATATTTGCTTTTTTAGATTATTTTAAAGGAAAAAAGTTAGTTTCATATGCAACTTCTACGCAGAAAGAAGAAGACTACGATCAAGCTGAAAAATTTTTGGAAAAAGCGCTTTCCAAAACAATGTATTTAACAATAGCTTCATTTACATCTTTTGGTATTATGATTGCCGGATTTGCAGGGCTATTTGAAAAAAAAGACATTGTTATTGTTATAATTTCTATTGCATTATTTATAACTTCAATGATTTTAGCAACTTTTATTCAGTTATCTGTAATTAAACAAATCAAGTTAATATCACCTGAGAAAAAAGGATATGTGCTGGATACAAAATTTCAAAAAGAGTGGTTTGATAGTTGCGATGAAGCAGAAAAAGCAATTATAGGTCAAGCTTCATATAAAAGTTATATGGCTACATCAAAAGCTATAATAGTTGCTTTTTTAATATTTACGGTGATGAGTATGCTTTCTAAAATGGGGCCAATTCCAATGATAGTTTTGGGTGGAATATGGTTTGTACAATACTACACCTACGCAAAAGCTTCTAAAGGTTATGACAAAAAATAATGGCTGTATTTTATATAAAAATGGCATCTGATTTGCACCACACCAATTTGTGCAGATAGCACAACAAAGGATATCATAAGGTAAAAACAAA
>JAHHTS010000027.1 GCA_020024475.1 Oscillospiraceae bacterium | reverse complement strand
CCCACACGACCAGCTTGGAAGGCTGGAGTTCTACCACTAAACTACACCTGCATATCTTTATTACTATCTCAAGTAACAAAGATAATTATACATTGTTTTTTTCTGTTTGTCAATAGTATTTTTAAAATTATTGCCAATTTACAGAAATATTTTCACCATCAACATAAGCATCTACTTCTGATACATTTATATTATCAACAATAATTTCAGCAATTCTATCTTCAACTTCCTTACGAATCACACGTCTAATATCACGAGCTCCAAATTTACCACCATTTGCTTTATTACATATAAGATTAAGCACATCATCATTCCATGTAAATCTTATACCCTTTTGTTCCATTGGCTTTACATACTCAGTAAGCATAAGGTTTGCAATTTCTTTAAGAGTTTCTTCTGTAAGAGGATTGAAGGCAACAATTTCATCTATTCTTGCTATAAATTCCGGTCGCAAGAAATCACCTAATGCACGCATTGTTTTTTCTTTAGACATATCTTCAACAGTTTTATTAAAACCTGGTTGACTAACTCTATCTGTGCTACCTGCATTCGATGTCATACAGATAACAGTATTTTCAAAATTGATTGTTCTTCCTTGAGCATCATTAATCTTTCCTTCATCAAGAATTTGAAGCAAAATATTCATAACATCTGGATGTGCTTTTTCAATCTCATCAAATAGAACTACTGAGTACGGCTTTCTCCTTACTTTTTCAGTAAGTTGGCCTGCTTCATCATAGCCGACATATCCTGGAGGTGAGCCTACCAAACGTGAAACCGCATGTTTCTCCATAAATTCTGACATATCAAAACGAATAAGTGGATCAACTGTATCAAAAAGTTCATTAGCTAGCTGTTTTACAAGTTCTGTTTTACCAACACCAGTAGGCCCCACGAAAAGAAAACTCGCTGGACGATTACGACCAGATATTCCAGCTCGATTTCTCTTAATTGCTTTTGCAACAAGAGCGACTGCTTCGTCCTGACCTTTGATTTTTTCTTTTAGTTTAGCTTCAAGATTAGCTACTTTATTAAATTCACTTTCTTTTACCTTTACAGCACTTATACCTGTCCAAAGTTGTATAACTTTTGCAATATCGTCAAGTTCAACGCTTATTTTATCAACCTGTTCTAGCAGTTCTTTTTCATCATTTTCAACAGTCATAATTTGCCGTCTTATATTAGCAATTTCTTCATAATCTGGCTGACTGGTTTCTGTCTGCAATGCATCAAGTTTTGTATTAAGAAGATCCAGTTCTTCTTTCTTAGACATCCACTCACTTATTTCAGTATGTCTAAGACTGCAACAGGCACAAGATTCATCAAGAAGATCGATTGCTTTATCTGGCAAAAATCTATCTGTGATGTATTTTTCGCTTATTCTTACTGTAAGATCAACTATTGATTGTGGAACTTTTACATGATGATAAGCTTCATAATATTGTTTCACGCCAGTAATAATATCAATTGTTTCGCTAATTGAAGGCTCTTCAACTTTAATAGGTTGGAAACGTCGTTCTAAAGCTGCATCTTTTTCAATAAATTTTCTATATTCTGCGAATGTTGTTGCGCCTATTACTTGAATTTCACCTCGTGATAATGCTGGTTTCAAAATATTTCCTGCATTCATCGCACCTTCAGAATCTCCAGCGCTTGTGATAGTGTGAATTTCATCAATAAATAAAATTACATTTCCATTTTCTTTGACCTCGCTGATAAGACTCTTAACTCTTGATTCAAACTGTCCTCGAAACTGTGTGCCAGCTACAAGATTTGTCATATTTACAAGATAAATTTCTTTATTTTTTAGTCTTTGTGGAACTTCGCCCGAAACAATTTTTTGGGCAATTCCTTCAGCAATAGCGGTTTTACCAACACCAGCTTCACCTATAAGACATGGATTGTTTTTCTGTCTACGTGATAAAATTTGAATTGTACGATATATTTCATTATCACGCCCAACAATATTATCTATTTTACCATCTCTTGCTTTCTGAGTTAAGTTTTCACAATATTGGTCTAAAAATTTTCTTTTATTTTTTTTCTTTTTTGGCTTTTTCTCTTTTTCAGAGTCATCTTTAGAAAATGGAATTGTTGATGAGCCACCTGGTTCGAAATCGCTGTCTTCATATTCTTCAAAATCAGCATTAGGCATCATACCACCAAACATATTGCTGAAGTTAAAATTTCCATCTTCATCGGTATTTTCCTGCATAAAGCCATTCATTTGATTTTCCATGGCTTTTAATGTTTCATCATCTATACCCATCTGTTTCATCATATCATCAACAGGTTTAATGCCAAGTTCTTTGGCGCAAGTCAGGCAATAGCCTTTGCTTTTAACCTGACCGTCTTCATTGGATTGGATATATATCATTGCAGGGCGTTTTTTACATCTCTCGCACAGCATTAAATCATCTCCTCTAAATTTTATGGTAAAAATGGGTTTATCATGCCTGTAATGGCAAGAATTTTACTTTGAGCAATTATCGCACTATTTAGCCACGATAAATTGTCACCAGTAATGATAATTATTATACTCAATAAGAATGATAATAATATGATATTTACACTACCAATTGCAACACCAACTGCAAAACCAGCCATTTTATTAGCTAATCCAAGAAGAGGCACATTATTGATAATTTTTAAAAGTTTTGACAATATATTACATATCACTCTGAGCATAATAAAACATATAATAAACACTACAACAGATATACAAGCTATAACAATAGGTCCAATAAATATATCTACTAATTTAACAGCTGCTTCTTGGGTTGGTGTTAAAATTATAGATATATTTTCTTCTGTTTTAGATAAAATGGCATTAACAAATTCTTGTGGCCATTTTCCTATAATTGAACTAATAGCAGTATCAACATCTATATTTTCAGTAGCTTGTATCAAATAATTATGTGATTTCGTTATAAGACTATCTCTAAAAAAAGCATTAAAAATGTTTTGTGCATATGTTGACGACACATACCAAGAAATTATCAAACTTCCAATATTTCCTATAAGCTCAATTATAGAAGCAAAAAAACCATTTCTATATGCTTTTATAGCACTTACAAAAACTACTAAGATTAGTAATCCATCAATAATAATTTCTGGGGTTATTTGGTTCATTGTAAAATCACCTACTTTTTGTTTTTTCTACTTTTTGAATCGCTGTGGAAGATATAAGCAATGTTCCATTATAATCTACTAATTGCCTACAAAGTGGACCTGTGGCTACAGTATTAACAAGATTTGCAGAAAAATCATATTCATACAAATTATTGTATCCTAAAGCAAAAATTCTTGATTGAGATACTGATATGCTTTTTATTTTTTCAGGGGCTTCAATAACAAATTTTTCTTTAAGATCTTGGCTTAAAACAGAAATTTTACTACTTTGATTGTTACTTGCTCCACCATAAGCCACAGTTATATAGCTACCACCTGTATGTAAGGCTTGGATACCTGCTTCAACAAAATCGTAACTGTATATCTCATCGTTTTTTGAAATACTATATATTGAAATTTTATTGGTATAAGCTACTAGTATTTTATCATCATTCAAAAACTCAATTTTAACAGGGTATTCTGAACAATTTATAGAAAAAAGTTCTTTTCCTTTTGATGCATCAATAACATAAATATCACATTTAAGCGTTCCAGCATCTGTTTGTACCGTATTAACTGCAAGTCTGTCACCGCTGTTGGATAAACAAGAATAAATAGGATATCCAGTTGCGCAATACCATACAAATCGCTGTTTCATATTGTAATTGAATACAGAAACCTCACCATTATAGCTAGACGAACGAGTTGTTACTGATATTTGATTTGAATTTGAAATATCAGCATGAATAATATTATTTGTCATTTCTTGTTGAAACAAAATATTATGTCCATTAGCAACTTTTAAAGTTGTACCATTAAGTTCATATATAACCGCACGATTTTTGGATGTACTTATAACCGGTGTCTGCATTGCATGACTGTAAGTGAAAATTTCTTTACCAGTTGGAGAATATATATTCAAGTAATCTGGTGTCAGTACACAAAGTCCTGTACCCATCTTTTCGCTTTGTAAAACTGATGAAAAATCCTCTTCAATTGGGAATCCTCTACCTATTTGTATCAATGTTAATCCACTTGAAATAAAATCACCAAAATATGCAAGAGATGCTCCATAAATACCTGTTATGTACACCATAACAGCAGTTATTGCTATTATTATAAGAGTTTTTATATTTTTTCTTTTTTTATTCTTTTTAAGATTTTGTTTGGTCAGCTCTTTTCGGCTGATTCTTTTTTCATTCATTAAAAAGTCCTTATTTTTTAATCATAAAAAACATTAGTTAAAAATAAACCTTGAGGTGGTACTGTTGGTCCAGCCTCAGCGCGATTTTCGGCAAGTATAATTTCTTTAACCTTCTCAGGTTCATATAATCCTTTGCCTACATTTATTAGTGTACCGACCATAATTCTAACCATATTATATAAATAACCATCTGCAGAAACTTTATATATAACCATATTATCAATCTTTTCTACTTTAGCAGAATAAACTGTTCGGTGACAGTCATTAATATTTGATTTCTGTGCCATGAATGAGCGGAAGTCATGATATCCTACATAATACTGAGCAGCCTCATTCATTTTATTTACATCAAGATTTGAAGCTACCTTATAATAGTATTTATTATTAAATGGATCATCTATATGACTATTCAAAATATAGTATGTATATTCTTTACCCTTAGCATCATATCTTGCATGAAAACCTTCAGATACTTCATTTGCCTCAATTACACGAATATCGATAGGAAGGTTAGCATTCATAGCCAGAGGAAAGCGACTTAAATTCAAGTTTTTATGTGTTTCGAAACTAAGAATAAAACACTTGGCATGAACTCCTCTGTCGGTACGAGAACACCCTTTTATATCGGTTGAATGTCCCAGAATTTTAATAAGTGCTTCTTGAAATGTTCCAAATATCGTAGGTACATCATCTTGAATTTGAAATCCATGATAATTTGTTCCGTCAAAAGCAATTTTTACTGATACAACCAAGTTAAATCACCCGAGTAAAAAAGCTTCTTGTTGAAATAATAATAGCAAAGCAAATAATACATAAAACAGTACTAATTATATCACTTTTTGTTATAACCAATTGTTTTAACCTAGTTCTTCCCTCACCACCATGATAACAACGGCATTCCATAGCAGTTGCAAGTTCTGTTGCTCGACGGAATGAAGAGATAAACAATGGTATCAAAATAGGAACAAGCGCTTTTATTCTATCTTTAAATTTGCCAGAATCAAGCATAGCACCACGAGATTTTTGTGCAGACATAATTTTATCTGTCTCTTCAATAAGTGTAGGTATAAATCTCAGAGCGATTGTCATCATCATTGACATTTCGTGCACAGGAAAGTTAATTTTATTTAGTGGTTTAAGTAAAGACTCTAGGCCATCTGTAAGAGCCAAAGGACTTGTAGTATATGTTAACAAAGATGTACCACAAATAAGCAGAATAATTCTCGCAACCATAACAACGCAAAATAAAACCCCTTCGAGGTAAATTTTGATTTTCCAAATTGAAATGAGTGGAGCACCAGGACCTTTGATAAAAAACAGATTAAGTACAACCGTAAAAAAAATCAATGGCATCATTGGTTTCAAACTTTTCTTGAGCATTTTAAGAGGTATTTTGCTAATTTTATACACTGTGAGCAAGAATACTGCTGATAATGCAAGCCCTACAAAGTTTGTACTCATAAATAATACAACAACATATCCTATTGTTATAAGTATTTTAAATCTAGCATCAAGTTTGTGAACAGGACTATTGCCAGGAAAATGTTGACCTATTGTAATATCTTTAAGCATTTTTTGCAGCCTCCTTCTCTTGTTTATATTTGAGCAATGTTTTTACTGCATATGGAATTGTATACACATCTGTTGCAATATTAACACCTTTTTCTTTAAGCTTTAGAAAAACTCTTGTTACATCAGGTATGCCAAGGCCCATTCGAGAAAGATTTTCAGCGTCTTTAAAAACTTCTTCAGTTTTAGCGTATTTATAAATTGTTCCATGCTCCATTACCAAAACCTTATCAGCATAATTTGCTATATCTTCCATTGAATGTGAAACAAGAATAATAGTTGCGCCAGTAGTAAGCTGATAATTTTTAACTTGCGAAAGAATAAGTTCGCGACCTTCTGGATCAAGTCCTGCACAAGGCTCATCAAGTACAAGTACTTTAGGCATCATAGCAATTATACCAGCAATGGCTATTCTTCTTTTTTGACCACCTGAAAGATCAAATGGTGAGCCTTTTAGCATTTCATCTGTGATACCACAAAATTTTGCTGCCATTTTTACTCGCTTGTCTACTTCTTCTTCGGATAATCCCATATTTTTAGGTCCAAAAGCGATATCTTGATAACAAGTTTCTTCAAAAAGCTGATACTCAGGGTACTGAAAAACAAGTCCTACATTAAATCTAACTTGTCGTATATCTTCCCATTCTGTCCAAATATCTTTTCCATCAAGAAGGATTCTTCCTTGTTGAGGCTTTGTAAGTCCGTTAAAATGGCCTATAAGTGTACTTTTGCCACATCCAGTATGACCAATTACGCCAACAAATGTGCCTTCTTCAATATCAATATTGATATTATTTAGTGCTTTTGTTTCACCAGGCATACCTACATTATATGTATAAGAAAGATTTTCTACTTTTAAAACAGACAATTTTATTCCTCCAAAAACTTATAAAGCTGATTCGCACATTCATCAATTGAAATTGCTGATGTTGAAAGATTGTATCCATGCTGATTAATTTGCCAAGCAAGATCACTTGTTTGTGGAACATCAAGTGCTAGGCTTTTTATCCATTCTACCTGCGAAAATATTTCTTTAGGTGTTCCAATCTTTTCAACTCTACCTTCATTCATAACAACAATTCTGTCAGCCTGTGCGGCTTCATCCATGTAATGTGTAATCAATACTACTGTGATACCATATTCTTTATTAAGACTTTTTATCGTATTTATAACTGCTTCTCTTCCCATAGGGTCTAGCATTGCAGTTGGTTCATCTAGAACTATACACTCTGGTCTCATTGCAATAATTCCAGCAATAGCAACACGCTGTTTCTGACCACCTGAAAGGTTATGAGGGGCTTTATTTCTAAACTCATAAATTCCAGTTTTCTTCATTGCATCATCTATTCTTTCACGCATTTCTTTTGGGGAAACACCTATATTTTCTAGTGCAAAAGCAACATCATCTTCAACAATTGTAGCTACTATTTGATTGTCTGGATTTTGAAACACCATTCCTACTTTTTGACGAATGTCCAGCAGTTTTTCTTCTTCTTTAGTGTTAATATTCCGAACCGTAACATCGCCTTTACCAGGCACTAAAATTGCATTAAAATGTTTTGCTAGTGTAGATTTGCCACAACCGTTAGATCCCAAAATAGCCAAAAACTCACCTTTTTTTACATCAAGATTGATTCCCTTTAAAATCCAATCACTTTCTTCTGTATAACGAAACCACACATTTTCAGCTTTCAAAATATTTTCCATTATTCGTGTCCTTCTTTTTTCCAGAATGCTGTACTGCCACAAGGTAAGGCCATTCCTGTTGACTGTACAGTTAAACCAATTTCCTGGGCAGAAACCTTTCCTTTATATTTATCTCTCATAATAACATCAAGCATATATTCCATAACACTTGGAGATATACCAGTTGTATAGCTGTTTACCGCTACAAACAAAGGATCATCAGAAATAATTTGACTACAAAGTTCCAAAAGTTGAAAGATATTATCTTCTAGTTTCCAAACCTCACCATTAGGACCTCTACCATAGCTCGGTGGATCCATAATAATTCCGTCGTATTTATTTCCTCGCCTAATCTCTCTTTGAACAAATTTTATACAATCATCTACTATCCAGCGTATTGGTCTATCACTAAGGTTTGACAATTCTGCATTTTCTTTGCCCCATGCAACCATGCCTTTAGATGAATCAACATGACACACTTTTGCACCTGCTGATGCACATGCCAAAGTAGCACCTCCTGTATATCCAAAAAGATTAAGGACATTGATTTCTCTATTTTCTTTTTTTATCATCTTAGCGTATTCATCCCAGTTTGTTGCCTGCTCCGGAAACAAACCTGTATGTTTAAAACCAGTTGGTGAAACCGCAAAAGTCATTGTATCGTATTCTACATTCCATTTTTGTGGAAACTTTTTGCGATATTCCCAACTTCCACCACCTGATGATGAGCGATGGTATACTGCATGGGCTTTTTCCCAAAGTGGACTCTTTTTTTCAAATTTCCATACTACTTGTGGGTCAGGGCGTACTAAAATAATATCTCTCCAGCTTTCAAGACGATAGCCATCTGTCGCATCAAGCAATTTATAGTCTTGCCATTTATTATCTGCTCTCATTAAACAATTCCTTTATATTATAAACTAAGTCTTTCTTCAATTTTTTCCCGAATTTCTTTTGCAATAGCATTTATTTGATTAAGATTCTGACCTTCAACCATTACACGAATTAGTGGTTCAGTTCCTGAAAGTCTTACAAGAACACGGCCTTCTCCCATAAGCTGTTGCTGTTTTGATTCTATAAAACCTTCTATATATCCATCGGTTTTATATTTTGCCTTACCTTCTGGTGTGGTTCTAACATTAATAAGAACCTGTGGGTACTTTGAGTAGCAAGAATTAAAAGCGCTAACTTTCTTATCCTTTTCTTTTGCAAAAAAATTCATTAGACTTACAGCTGTAAGCTGACCGTCTCCTGTTGTTGCAAAGTCCGACAAGATTACATGACCAGATTGTTCACCACCAAGATTATATCCTTTCGCCCTCATTTCTTCAAGAACATACCTATCTCCAACCGCTGTTGTAACAACCTCAATACCACATTTTTTCATATGATTGATAAACCCAAGATTGGACATAACAGTTGCAACAGCAGTATTTTGATTAAGTGTACCTTTAGCTTTTTTTCTTGTAGCAAGAATAGCAATAATCTTATCGCCGTCAATAAGATCACCTTTTTCGTCAACTGCTAAACATCTGTCTGCATCTCCATCGAAAGCAAATCCACAATCAAAGTTATTTTTTATTACATATTCGGCAAGCTTTTCAATATGCGTTGAACCACAATCCTTATTAATATTTGTACCATCTGGTTCATTTCCAATAAATTTAGCTTTTATACCAAGCTCTGTAAACAAAATAGGAGCTGTCATAGCTGAAGCACCATTAGCACAATCAAAAACAACTTTAAGTTCTGACAAATCACTATCACAAGCAGTTTTTATGTAATCAACATAATCTCTCACCGCCGTATCGACCTTGCTAACTGAACCCATTTTTTCACCTGTAACATTAATAAGCTTTTCATTTTTATCAATAATAAGTGTTTCTATTTCATTTTCTATTTCATCAGGAAGTTTATATCCATCACCTTTAAAAATTTTAATACCATTAAATTCCATTGGGTTATGGCTTGCTGATATAACAACACCAGCATCATATCCATATTTTTTAACAAGATAAGCTATAGCTGGAGTTGGAACCACTCCTGCTAATTTCACATCAGCACCAACACTACAGAATCCAGCGCAAAGTGCATTTTCAAGCATATCGCCTGAAATTCTTGTATCTTTACCAATCAAGACCACAGGCCTATGATCCGTATGTCCAATAAGAACCTGAGCAGCAGCACGACCAATATCTATTGCTAGTTCAGGTGTAAGTTCGCTACCTGCTATACCACGAACACCATCTGTACCAAAAAGTCTTCCCATTATTTTTCTCCTTATTTAGTCATAATAAAAAACATCGTAATAATCTGTATCAAATTTTGAAAAACCTATCTCTTTTAATCTTTTTCGTATATATTCATAAGTCTCTCTTTTATCTATTTTTTGAATTGCATAAATACAATTTTCATAAAATTCTTCCTTTAAAACTCCATTTTCATCATAATATACAGGCAATTTTAAATGATATTCATCTATTGAGTTAGTATCTTTAAACTTATTATATTTTTCAGGTGATGTCATCGTAGCTAAAGCCAATCCAGGATATTTCGTGTCATTTTCAGAATCACATATATATGTATATCTTCCAGGATAATTAGTTTCAACAAATTCTACAACTTGCTTAACATTTCCACCAAATAACGGTGGATTGTTCCGATATGAGTAAGGGCTAAAATAGTATGTTGTAAATTCGGCAAAAGTTATGCAACTTATTACAATAACCATGGTAAATGCTATCTCAGACTTTTTTAAAATTTCAGTAATAGCTATTCCAGAAAATATTGCTAATATCGGGTATACAACATTTAATTTATTAACATTAACAGAAGATATAAGCATTAAACATATAGCAGAACCTATAAGATATGCAATAACAATAAACCTAAAACTAAATTCTTTTTTGTGTATTGTCCAAGCAAATTCTTTTATGGCTATAAGCGTTCCAGAAATTATCATTGGAAGTGTAAACAGATAAGTTGTATTAAAAATCGGGTCAGAATTATATTCCCATCCATCAAAAATAAAAATACTTTTCAATGCTTCTTTGATATATTTTACATTTGTTATGGATATATCTGATCCTCTATATTCTGGTAATACAGTTATCGTAATTTTGCCTATATTAAATGGCACTATCATATCGTTATTTACAGCTATCATCGCCATAAGAGGAAATGCCATAATAAAAGTTGATACTCCCATAACTACAAGGTGTTTTAAAGTTATCTTTCTATATATTATAAGGTATAATATACTTATGAGAATTACTATTGGAACAAATATATAGGATATGGCATAGGTGTATAAAGATATCCCAAACAAAAATCCTGAAATAAAATAAATTATAGTTTTCTGTTTACTTACTGCATATATTAAACTTGCCACAGCAAGCATACAAAAACTATACATTAAATAACAGTCCATTCCAAATCTTGACATCATTATACATGAAGGGAATATTGCCATGAAGAATGCTGACATTACTCCTATTACATTATTAAATGCATTTTTCCCTACATAATACACAATTAAAATCGACAAAGATCCCATTAATGCAGCAGGCAGTCTAATTGAAAATACACTTCCATTTCCAAATATCTTATAAAATATTCCTACCATGTATGCCATTAAAGCACTTTGCCCTCCTCCAAAATTTATAAGGTAGATAGGATAAGTCATTAAATATCTGTCCATACCAAAATTTGAAAGTGCAAACGCATCATAAGCCATAGCATATTCATCTATATTTAATCCAAATGGTAATTCTGTTAACTTATAAAATCTTACACATACACCTATGACGAATATAGAAAAAAGAATCAATTTATGATTTTTTTCTATTATTAATTCCATATTAAATTTAAAATGTTTTTTTATCGGCAAAAATATAATCAAACAACACAAGCACGAAATAATAAATGATATTTTGTTTAAAGCTATCATAAATAAAATTCCTTTTTAATCATCAAAAGATTGTTGAATTACATCATTTTGTGCGTTAGGATTTTTAATATTTAAATGCTGATAAGCAAGATTTGTAACTATTCTCCCCCTTGGTGTTCGTGATAAAAATCCCAGCTGCATTAAATATGGTTCACAAACATCCTCAAGCGTAACAGATTCCTCACCAATAGCTGCTGCAAGTGTTTCAAGTCCCACAGGACCACCTGAATACATATTTATAATCGCTTTCATAAGAGTTCTGTCTAAATTATCAAGTCCGAGTTCATCTATATCCATTCTTTTTAAGGATTCTTTTGCTATATCTAGATCAATTATACCATTGCCTTTTACCTGTGCAAAATCCCTGACTCTTCTTAAAAGTCTGTTAGCTACACGAGGTGTCCCTCTTGAACATTTAGCCAAAGCCAATGCCCCATCATGTTCACATTCTATATTTAATATACCTGCTGAACGAGTAATAATTTTAGAAAGTTCATCATCACTATACATTTCAAGTTTAAGTATAACACCGAATCTATCACGAAGTGGACTTGACATTTGTCCAGCTCTTGTAGTTGCACCAATAAGAGTGAACTTAGGAAGATTTATTCTTATCGACTGTGCAGAAGGCCCTTTCCCTATGATAATATCAAGGGCAAAATCTTCCAAAGCAGGGTACAGAACTTCTTCTACTTGTCGTGACATACGGTGGATTTCATCTATAAAAAGAACATCCCCTTCTTCTAAGTTTGTGAGAAGAGCTGCAAGGTCACCTGGTTTTTCTATTGCTGGCCCACTTGTAACCCTTATATTAACACCCATCTCATTGGCAATTACACCTGCTAAAGTTGTTTTACCAAGACCTGGTGGACCATAAAGCAATATATGATCAAGTGGTTCTCCTCTCATTTTTGCAGCTTGTAAATATATATTGAGGTTATCTTTCAGCTTCTCTTGACCGATATAATCATCAAGAGATTTTGGTCTTAAAGAGTTTTCATTATCATTATCTTCTGAAATTGCCGAAGTACTCATAAGGCGTTCGGTATCTTGAAACCCGATATTATTCACTAAATTTTACCTCCTGCCAAAAGCTTAAGCGCTTGTTTTATAAGTGTTTGCACATCACTATCTGCGTCAAGTTTTGAAATAGCTAACGCAGCTTGACTTTGATTATATCCGAGAGCAATAAGAGCACTGATTGCCTGACTTACGCTTCCGGTTGCCACTGCTGTTTTAGAAATATCTTCTAGGGAAACACCAGCCACATCATCATTTGAAAATTTTCCTTTTAGTTCAAGAACAATTCTCTGCGCAACCTTAGGCCCTATTCCATTAGCAGCTGTAAATGTTTTATAATCACCTGTTGTAACTGCAAGGGCTATTTTCTGTGGCGAAAGAACCGACAAAATGGAAAGACCAGCTTTTGGTCCTACTCCTGAAACAGATATAAGTGTTTTGAACGCTTTTTGTTGAGCTTTATCAGCAAATCCATATAAATCAATAGCATCTTCTTTCACAGACATATAGGTATAAAGCGTACAATTTTCTCCTTCTGCTGGTAAAATACCTTGTACTGATGAAGGAACAGACACTAAAAAACCTACTCCGCCTGCATCTATTACAACATATTCAAGTGTTTTTTCTATTAAAGTACCTGTAAGGCAATAAATCATAATGTTTTTCCTATCTGTGTAAATAATTTTGATCTATATGAGTAACAGTGACAAATTGCGACAGCTAGTGCATCAGCAGTATCATCTGGTTTTGGAACTTTTGAAAGTCTTAAAATGTTTTTTGTCATTTCCTGAACCTGAGTTTTTATAGCTTTTCCGTATCCTGTCACAGATTGTTTTATCTGCAAAGGCGTGTACTCATAAACTGGTATTCCGTTAAGAGATGCTGCTAATAAAATCACACCCCTGGCTTGAGCTACCTGAATAACAGTTTTTTGGTTGGTTGTGAAAAATAGTTTTTCAATAGCAAGAGCTTGCGGCTTTATTCGTTTAATTATGTGATCAATTTGTACGAAAACTTCTTTTAGTCTTTCCTGAAAATCGGTATGCGCATCAGTAGTAACTGCCCCAAATTCTAAAGGATAAAATTTATTCTTTTCATAATCAAGCACACCGTAACCTACTATGGCATAACCTGGGTCAATTCCCAACACACGCAAAAAGCACACCACCTACAAAATATTTATATATAAACTAATTTATTATATCATAAAAACAATATTTCTTCAACATATGTGTTTATTAGTGAATTTAAATCATAACATAAATTTATTAAGAAATTTACACTATTTTCTTTGCTTACAAGCAAAAATGTAAACTTTCTATCCTAAAATCAACAAATGAATTATTTGCACAATAATTTTATAGAAAATTCTACATTTTATACGAAAAAACTTGATTAAATTGTGAATGTGTAGTATTATAAAGTGTAAAACTTTTAAATATAAGATTTTTTAATATAAACGGAGGTAACATGAGAAGAGAAGATTTAAGAAATATCGCAATCATCGCCCACGTTGACCACGGTAAAACGACTTTGGTTGACCAGATGCTCCGTCAGAGTGGCACTTTCAGAGATAACCAGGTAGTTAATGAAAGAGTTATGGACTCTGGCGATATAGAAAGAGAAAGAGGTATTACTATTCTAGCTAAAAATGCTTCTTTCCGATACAATGGTGTTAAGGTTAATATCGTCGATACACCAGGTCATGCTGACTTCGGTGGTGAAGTTGAACGTGTATTGAAAATGGTAGATGGAGTTCTTTTGCTTGTTGATGCTGCTGAAGGTCCAATGCCACAGACACGTTTCGTTCTTGAAAAAGCATTAGCACAGAATCTTTCAATAGTTATTGTTGTTAATAAAATAGATCGTCCAGATGCAAGAATCAAAGAAATTATTGATGAAATTTTACTTTTGCTCATGGACCTTGGTGCAACTGATGAACAACTTGATAGCCCTATGATTTTCTGTTCTGGCCGTGAAGGCATTGCAAACTTTTCACCAGAAGTAAAAGGAACAGACTTTAAGCCTATTTTTGATACTGTTATTGACTATATCCCAGGCCCAGAAGTTGCTCCAGAAGAACCATTTTCTATGTTAGTTTCAAACATCGACTACAATTCATTCGTAGGTCGTACAGCCATAGGTCGTATTGAAAAAGGCAAAGTTAAAGTTAACCAGGAAGTAGTTGTTTGTGACTGGCATGATGAAACAATTCGTCGTCGTGGTAAAATAACAGCACTATACGCATTTGAAGGTACAGGTAAAGTAGCTGTTGATACGGCATCAAGTGGCGATATTGTAATAGTTTCTGGCCTTGAAGATGTTACAATCGGTAATACTATTTGCGATCCATCTAATGTACAGCCACTACCATTTGTTGCTATTGATGAGCCAACAGTTGAAATGACATTTGCTGTTAATGACTCACCATTTGCTGGTAAAGAAGGTAAATTTGTAACAAGTCGTCAAATTAGAGAACGCCTCCACAAAGAACTTCTCAAAGATGTTGCTCTTAAAGTTGAAGACTCAACATCAAGCGAAAGTTTCCGTGTAATGGGTCGTGGTGAAATGCACCTCTCTATTCTTATTGAAAACATGAGAAGAGAAGGTTACGAATTTCAGGTTTCACCACCAAAAGTTCTTCTTAAAGAGGAAGATGGTAAATTGCTTGAGCCATATGAACATGTCGTAATTGATGTTCCTACAGAATATCAGGGTAGCGTTATTGAAAAGCTTTCATCTAGAAAAGCTGAACTTGTTCAAATGGCTCCTCAAGGTGAAACTCGTATGAGAATAGAATTTAAAATTCCTTCACGTGGTTTGTTCGGCTACAGAAGTGAATTTCTTACTGACACAAAAGGTGAAGGTGTTATGAACACAATCTTTGATGGTTACAAACCGCACAAAGGTGATCTTCCTACTCGTTCAACAGGTTCATTGATTTCATTTGAATCAGGCACATCAATTACTTATGGTCTTTACAATGCTCAAGAACGTGGTACATTGTTTATTGGTGCTGGTGAACCAGTTTATGCTGGTATGGTTGTAGGTTATAGCCCTAAATCAGAAGACCTTGTTGTTAATGTATGTAAAACAAAACATCTTACAAACACTCGTGCTTCAGGGTCTGATGATGCACTTAGACTTATTCCTTGCAAAAAAATGAGCCTTGAGGAATGTCTTGAATTTCTTGCTCCAGATGAACTTGTTGAAGTTACACCTAAAACTCTTAGAATAAGAAAACGTGTTCTTGATCATTCTATAAGAGCCAAACTCAGAAGTAAAGAAAAATAATATTTTTAATCCCTTACAGAATACTGTAAGGGATTTTCACTTTCACATATTATTAATAATTAGTATATATTTAGTATATATTTTTTTCTTTTTTATTACATAAATACATTGTATAATGGAATCACAAAACACAAAGGTGGTTTTATATGCTGGACTTTGTAGATATAACAAAAGATAATATTCATCTATATTGCAGATTCAACCGAATTTTTAGTGATGATTTAAGCAATTTTCAAGATAGTTTATACCCGAAAAATAGTGATTTTTTCGTTCCTCTTATTGAAGAAGGCTTATTAAGATGGAGTTATCTGTTCTATGATGGTAAAATTATAGGAGCTATATGGATTGAAAAAGAACACCATAGTCTGACATTTGCTACACTTGGTATTTTCATATCGGAAAAAGATAAGCGTAGTTGTGGTATTGGTGAACAAGCAATAAAAAAATACATATCTTTACACAAAAAAGAAATGAAGCTAAAAGAAATCAATATAGAAGTTAAAAAAGAAAATATTAGGGCTATAAGATGCTATGAAAAGTGTAACTTTTTAGTTGGTCAAAAATATGAAGACTGTCACGGAACAACAATTATAAATATGGTCAAATCTCTATAATTTTTATAATATTTCCCTCTTAAAAAGTAAAAGACGCATTTTTAATGCGTCTTTTACTTTTTATACGAAAGCGATGGTAAATCATCAAACTATTTTACTAATATCTGTGGGCCTTGTGGCGTATCTTTTACAACATATCCCAACTCTGAAAGTTCATCGCGAATTTCATCGGCTCTAGCCCAATTTTTTTGTTTTCTAACCATTGTTCTTTCTTCAACAAGATCTTTTACTTTCTGTGGTATTTCGTCTATTTTTCTATTATAAAGAAGTCCAAGTACACCTGTGAGTTCATCAAAAATATTAGCTGTGTATTGCAAAGCTTCTCTAGACTGATTAGCTCCGTTTGTATTTATTACTGTAACAAGTTCAAATATTTTTGAAAGTGCATCAGCTGTATTCAAGTCGTCATCCATAACAGCAATAAATTCTTCTTTAGCTTTATTTGCTGCTTCTTTTATTGATTCTTCACTTCCGGTTGAAGCACTAATAAGAAAGTCTAAATGTTCTCTTGCATTATAAAGTCTTTCAAGACTTGATTTGCACTGCTCAATAACTTCTTTAGTAAAGTTAAGCGGAGTACGATAATGTGCTGTGAGCAAGAAATAGCGAATAACTTCGTAACCATACTTGTCAGAAATATCTCTTATTGTAAAGAAATTATTTAAACTTTTTGACATCTTTTGATTATCTACATTGATGTAAGCATTGTGCATCCAGTAATGTGAAAATTCTTTTCCAGAAGCTCCTTCACTCTGTGCAATTTCATTTTCATGGTGTGGAAATATGAGGTCAAGACCTCCACAGTGTAGATCTATAGTTTCGCCTAGATGTTTGCGACTCATTGCGGAACATTCAATGTGCCAGCCTGGCCTACCTTTAGAAAACGGACTATCCCAACTTGGTTCACCAGGTTTTGCTGCTTTCCAAAGTGCAAAGTCAGCAGGGCTTTCTTTAAT
The DNA here is from genome assembly GCA_020024475.1 of Oscillospiraceae bacterium. Classification (GTDB taxonomy): domain Bacteria; phylum Bacillota; class Clostridia; order Oscillospirales; family Ruminococcaceae; genus RGIG3102. The sequence continues at coordinate 13,069 of JAHHTS010000027.1, read as the reverse complement.
ATCGTCAACTGCAATTCTAGCACCACTTTCAAGATCTTCAAGCGGCTGATGACTGAGCTTTCCATATTCCTTAAATGAATGTACACGATAATATACATCACCGTTATCTGTTCGGTAAGCATGACCTTTTTCGATAAGAGTCTGAATTATATCAATAATTTCTGGTATATGATCGGATACTCTTGGCCTTACATCTGCAAAACGAACATTTAGTCCCTCAAGATCATGGTAACATTCGTTTTCATATTTTCTTGCAACTTCTTCAAAAGTAATGCCCTCTTCATTTGCACGTTTAATAATTTTATCATCAATATCTGTGATGTTAGATACATATTTTACTTTGTTTCCTTTATATTCAAGGTAACGTCGTAAAGTATCAAAAGTTACTGCAGGTCTTGCATTGCCAATATGCATATAGTTATAAACTGTTGGTCCGCATACATAAATTTTATATTCATCTTCATTTATTGGTATAAACTCTTCTTTTTTTCTTGTTAGTGTATTAAACACTTGCATATGTTTCATATTTTTTCCTTTCTAGATTAAAAACTAATCATTTTTTTTAAACCAAAGACCGAAAAAATAAAAACCGCCTCATTTGCTATTATATAGCAAACGAAGGCGGTGAAAAATACCACGGTTCCACTTCGATTTATATCTTGTGAGTTCTATAACGGGAACACCCGAATACAGCTACTGCTAATTCACTATATCTGCTTTCAAGTGCATTTACCAATTTATTACATTCAGGATTTTCTCAGCGGGTCAAATCCATTCTCTGTTGAACTTTTACATTGGCTACTATTCTTGATAATAACGCATTTTCTATATAATTATATAATATCAAATCGCCACTATTTTGTCAAGTTTATTTAGCATTTTTAATAAGATCAAAGTTAGGTATTATATACTGCATGCCTGATATTATGGTGAGTATCGACATAATCCACATAAGAATATTAGTAAATGTTTTTACAATAATGAATGTACTTTCAACAATAGTTCCAATTTGAAAAAGACCAAGGCCTAAAAATCCAACTATAATTGCTACCATCTGAAAACAAGTTTTAACTTTTCCTAGCATACCTGCAGCGATAACTTTGCTTCCATTAGGATTAGAAGCAGCAATAAGCCTAATACCGCTTACCGCAAACTCTCTAGCTAAAACAATGCAAATAACAATTTCATGACATAGACCAAATTTAAAAAGATATATTAGTGCTATTGTGGTGAGTATTTTATCCGCTAGTGGATCCATAAACTTGCCAAAATCAGTTACCATATTATACTTTCTTGCTATATGACCATCAAGTGAATCAGTAAACGCAGCTATTGCAAAAATAGCAAGACCTATAAGAAAACTGTATTCCGAACTTATATACATAAAAATCATAAATATAGGTACTAATACTATTCTAAACAATGTAAGTTTATTAGGTAAATTCATTGCTTTCCTCCTGCAAAATTACTATAAATTAGTCAACTAATTCGCCATATAAATCGTAAATGTCACTTTCTGTAATATGAACTATATGTATTTCTCCTATTTCCATTTTACTATTACCTGGAACATAAACTTCACCATCTATTTCAGGTGCATCATATACACTGCGGCAAACAAACAAATCATTTTCAGAGTCATAATCATCACAAATAACTCTGACATTCTTCCCTACCATTTCAGCTTGCTGTTCAGCCATTATGGTAGTTTGCAACTTCATAATTGAATCGGCACGCGCCTCTCTCACTTCCACAGGCATTTGTTCCATTTGAGCAGCTTTTGTTCCGTCTTCTTCAGAATATGCAAAACACCCTAATCGCTCTAGACGAATATCTTTCACAAAATTGTATAACTGTTGAAATTCTTCTTCTGTCTCTCCAGGATAACCTGTAATAATACTTGTACGAATTTTAATATCCGGAACTGCATCACGAAGGCGTTTTATGGCTGACATGATAACTGCATTACCTCCAACACGATTCATACTTTTAAGAACTCTATCATTAATATGTTGAATAGGTAAGTCTAAGTAATGAACAACCTTTGGGTTAGTAGCTATGACATTTATAACATCATCTCCAAGTCTTTCAGGATAAGCATACATGAGTCTTATCCATTCTACCCCTTCAATTTTACTGATTTCAGTAATCAATTCAGCCAATTTATTTTCTTTATAAATATCTTCTCCATAACGAGTAATATCTTGTGCCACGACTATAATTTCTTTAACTCCCTCTTCAGCAAGCCATTTTGCTTCTTCGAGGCAACTTTCCATTGGTCGACTACGATGTGGACCACGAATAAGCGGAATTGCACAGTAATAACATCCATTAGAACAGCCTTCAGCTATTTTAAGATAAGCGTAGTGTCTAGGTGTTGAAATAATGCGTTTTTTTGTTATATCAAGTTTAGTCTTTGGCCCATAGCATGACAATTTTTCACCATTACATACTTTTTCCATAACCTCAAGAAGTTTATCGTGTGAACCAATGCCAACAACAGCATCTACCTCTGGAATATCTTCCATAATTTCATCTTTATAGCGTTCTGCAAGACACCCTGTAACTACTATTTTTAATTTTGGATTTTCAATTCTTGCACCTACTGCATTGAAAATATTTTCAATAGCTTCTTCTTTTGCGCTGGTGATAAAGCCACATGTGTTAATTACGCAAACATCTGCCTCTGTCATGTCAGCTGTGGTAGAATGACCTGCTTTCAAAAGTCCATGTGCTATAATGTCACTATCAACCTGATTTTTTGGACATCCTAAAGATACTAATGCAACTTTCATTTAATACTCCTGTAAATCTATTTCTAAAATATTCATTGCTGATTTTATTTCGCCGTAACGAAAACCTTTTCTGATAAGCGAGGCAATCACTTTTTGTGGCTGTGATAATTTTTTTGAATACTTTGTCTGTAAAAGTTTCACTATATCATCAATTTGATTGTCTAACTTAAAATTTAATAATACACTATCTATTGTATATTTGTCAATTCCAAGACTCATAAGTTTCATTTTTATCGCTGAAACAGAGTATTTTTTTACATTTAAAAGATATTCAGCTTTCATTTGCGCAAATTGTAAGTCATCTATCAAACCAAGTTCTTGCATTTTATTCACAGCATAATTAGATGTTTCACTGTCAAAATTTTTGCATAGTTTATCATATAATTCTTTTTTTGAATGCATACGATAAGATAATAATGTATAACATTTATCAACAGCTTTTCCACTTTGACTTTGTTTTGAAACACAATCAAGCTCTTGCTGTGAGAAGCAAGAGCCTATCTGTATATTATTTTTGTATAATACGATATCATCAACAGAAAAAAGGAATTTATCGTTTGAAAACAGCGCATTAAATCCTTTTTTTGTTTTTTTTATATCAGTTATTTTAATACTATTCGACATCTATATCAATGTTAGCACTTCTGCGTTTTGTAACTGGCTTTTCGCTAGGTGCTTCCTCTGTCTTTTCTTCTGTTGTTGCTGTGGTATTAATTATAGTCTTTCCTGCTTTTTTCTTATCTGACAATGGATTTATACCATTACTTTTTGCTTCTTCTACTGCAGCAAAAACCTTGTCTTCAATTTCTTTTGATATTGCTGGATTCCGTTTAAGATATTCTTTTGCATTATCACGTCCTTGACCAAGGCGAATATCACCATAACTAAACCATGCACCAGATTTATTTATTATCCCCATTTTAGCAGCAATGTCAACAATTTCTCCAAGTTTAGATATACCCTGACCGAACATAATGTCAAATTCTGCTTCCTTAAAAGGAGGAGCTACTTTATTTTTTACAACTTTAGCTCTTGTTCTATTACCAATAACCTCTCCACCTACTTTAAGCGCTTCAATGCGGCGTACATCAATACGAACTGAAGCATAATATTTAAGTGCACGTCCACCTGTTGTTGTTTCTGGGTTGCCATACATAACACCAATTTTCTCACGCAATTGGTTAATAAATATAACTATTGTATTGGTTTTTCCTATAACCGATGTAAGTTTTCTCATACCTTGGCTCATAAGACGAGCTTGTAAACCTACATGACTATCACCCATTTCACCTTCTATTTCTGCTTTTGTCGTCATTGCAGCAACGCTATCCACTACAATAACATCAATAGCACCGCTTCTTACAAGTGCTTCACAAATTTCAAGAGCTTGTTCACCTGTATCTGGTTGAGAGACTAACAATGAATCTATATCAACGCCCAAAGCTTGTGCATAAACAGGATCTAGAGCATGCTCTACATCTATAAATGCTGCATTTCCACCAACCTTCTGTGCTTCAGCTGCTACATGAAGGGCAAGTGTTGTTTTACCACTGCTTTCTGGTCCATAAATTTCAATAATTCGTCCTTTTGGCAAACCACCTATTCCTAGAGCTAGGTCAAGTGAAAGTGAACCTGTAGAAATTTTATCTACATTCATAGTTACATTTTCACCAAGGCGCATAACTGCACCTTTGCCAAATTGTTTTTCTATATTAGCCAAAGCAGTTTGCAATGCTTTCTCTTTATCTGTAGCCATAGTAATTCCCTTCATTTTTTATTTTTACAACTATAAGTTGTTTTAACTGTAAATATATTAACACATTCAATCTTAATTTACAAGTAGTATTTTATTATATTTTACACTTTTTGAACTATTATTCCTCTAGAATTTCCAGAAGTATCAACAATCTCTTTTACAATCTTATATTCCTCATCGAATAAAAGATTTCTGATTTTTTCAGCTTGGTCATAACCATATTCAAAAATTAAATATCCGCCTTCTTTTATCGCTGATTTATAATAATGAGAAATAAATTTATAGAATTTCATTCCTTCATCATCAGCAAAAAGTGCCGTGGATGGCTCAAATGAAACTTCTTTCTGCAATTTTCCTTCTAAATTTTTATTTATATATGGTGGGTTAGAAATTATAACATCAAAAGTTTCATCTTCAATTTTATAATCGTAATCAAAAACATCTCCTAAAATTGGCATAACTGCAAGGCCAGTATTTTTTATATTTTTAAGCAAATATTCATATGCTTTTGGATATTTTTCAACAGCTACAACTGTGGCTTCTGGGCAATATTTTTTTATTGCTAAAGCAATTGCACCGCTTCCAGAACATAAATCCAAAACATTTGGGTAAACCAAATTGTCTATGTAATCAAAAGCAGCAGAACATACATCTTCTGTATCTCCACGAGGAATCAAAACACCTTCTCCAATTTCTAGGTTAATATCAAAAAATTGCCACGAGCCAAGAATATATTGTAAAGGATAGCCTTGTTTTCTTTTATTACATAGTTCCAAAAGTTTTAATCTGTACTGTTCATCTACTTGATAGTTCCAGCCTAAATTTAAACGACTTTTGCCTAAGACTAACTCAATCAGCTGATTAGCCTCAAATTCTGGTGACCGATTTTTATTTTGCGACAAAATGTCTTTCATGGACTTATAAACATTTTTCAAACTATTCATCTGTATTTTCACTCTTATTTTTTTCATTAATTATTCTTGTTTCAGGTAAAACAGCATTTACAGAAGCAATAGCCACTTCTATCATATCATCATCAGGCTCATTAGTTGTAAGTCTTTGTGACCATAAACCTGGTGCGGAAACTATCTTGGTAAGTAAATTAGAATGTGTACCAGTATAACGAAGTATTTCGTAAGAAACACCCAGTACTAATGGCAAAAAAATAACCTTTAGTAAAGCTCTACTAAGTGTTCCTTTCCAAGGTACAAACGAAAATATAATTATGCTAACTATTAAAATCAAAAACATAAAACTTGTACCACAGCGTGGATGAAATCTTGTATATTTTCTAACATTTCCTACTGTAAGAGATTCTCCCGCTTCATAACAAGCTATTGTTTTATGTTCTGCCCCATGATATGAAAAAACTCTTTTAATTTCGCTCATCTTTGAAATTCCAAAAAGATAAATTAAAAAAATCAATAATTTTGAAGTTCCTTCTACAACTGCTTTTAACCCACCTAAATTGATAAACTTGTCTATAAATCCAGTTATAGCCGTTGGTAATATCATGAACAAAACAAGCGCTAATGCTCCCCCCATAACACCTGCAATCATAGTTAAAATATTAGTTGCCTTTTCACCAAAATGTTTTTTTAACCAAATTTCAAGCGCATCTTCTTCGTAGTCAGTCCCCATTGATATTTCAGTTGAGCTCATTATACATTTATATCCCGTAACTAAGCTATCAAGAAAAGCTTCCATACCTCTTAAAATAGGTATTTTAGAAAATTTCATCTTTTTGTTTTTATAAACTTTAACATCTATTGTACAATCAGGTTTTCTAACTGCAACAGAATATTTTTCAGGTGTTTTCATCATTATTCCTTCGATTAACGCCTGTCCACCTATTGTAATATTTTTTTCTGCCATTATTTTCCTTTCATCGAGCGAACAGTATTAAGAACAAATGTCATTTTTGTATATTTACCATATTCGCTTTCCACTATAAATTCACCATTATGAGCTGTAATAATTTCTTTTACAAGTGCAAGACCTATGCCACTACCGCGTTTAGAACCTTTACCTTTATAAAATTTTTGAGTTACTTTATCAATATCTTCAGCATGTATACCTTTACCATTATCAACTACCGATACACTTACTTTTCCTTTTTTTCTATCATATATAACTAAAATTTTTATTTTACCACCTAAAGGTGTATATTTAATAGAGTTATCAAGTAAATTTACCATTATTTGCTTTATTCGTGATTTATCAGCAAAAACTGGTATTATATCTTCAGGTTCATCATAAATGAGTTTTATACCATTCTGTTCACATCTAGGCGTGAACATTATTACAACATCACTTATTTCTGCAACAAGATCTAGTTTCTCCTTGGTAAATTTCATATCGGCTTGTTGTAAACGAGAGAAGTCCAACAAATTTTCAACCATAGAATATAGCCTTTCGGTTTCGCTCAAAATAACACTTGTACCTTTTTTTATTGTGTCTGAATTATCCGATTTATCAATTGTCTCTGCCCAGCCTTTTATAGCAGTAAGCGGAGTTCTAAGTTCATGTGATATACTTGATATAAAATCATTTTTTATTTCATCTGTTTTTCCTAGTTCTTCAGCCATATTGTTAATCGCATCACATAGTTGACCTATTTCATCATTATAGTTATTTTCTATTCTTACCCCAAATTCACCTTTACTAATTTGTGCAGCACTTGACTCTATATCTCTAATTGGATTAACAATACTCTTTACAAAATACATACCTGACATAACACTGAAAGCCAGTATTGCTGCAGAAAGTAAAAGAGCAACTAAAGCTAAAACGCTTATTTGATTGTCTACCTTATCAAGACTTGTAACAAGCCTTATGGCATAGATATTATCTATTTCAGGATGAACTATACACGTTGCAGTCATCACCTTTTCACCCATCTGTGTGCGATAAATATTTGTAGAAATACCATCAAAAGCTTTCTGTGACTTAATTATATCTTCTAGGTGCATATCATCATTTGGCAAAAAGCCAGTTGAAGTTGCAAGAATTTTTCCATCAATTCCTACAAACATGAATTCAAACTTGTCTTTTTCAGTAAATTCTTCACTCATTTTATATAAAAGCTGCGTTCTTTCACTGCTTGATAATCCCGATGATGCTGTCAGTGTACCATTTATCGTATTGATACGTCCAAGAATAGCGCTTTCTGCTGCAGAATAATAGGATTTTTTTACAAAAACCATAAGAAAAACAGCTGCCATTATAAGCACAGAAATAGTAGTCATAAGGCTGCCTTTTATCCATCTTTTAGTTATACTGCTATTACTATTCATATTTTAAGCTTACACACTCCAACGATATCCGTACCCCCATACGGTAATTATGAATTGAGGTGCAGATGCATCTTCTTCTATTTTTATTCTAAGTCTTCTAATATTTACATCTACTATTTTGATATCTCCAAAATAGTTTTCGCCCCATACACCTTCAAGAATTTTTTCTCTAGTAAGTGCTACTCCTTCATTTTTGAAAAAAAGCTCCATAATACTAAATTCAACGCTAGTCAAGTCTATTTCTTTACCGTTTTTACTTAAAATTCTACTTTTCAAATCCAATGAAAACGGACCTGACACAAGAATATCATCACTAGATTGTTGCTTTTCAGATTTCTTTATTCTTCTTAAAAGAGCAGAAACTCTAGCAAGCAATTCCCGCACTCCGAATGGTTTTGTTAAATAATCATCTGCCCCTACAGACAATGAGACTACTTTATCCTGTTCTTGACTTTTTGCTGAAAGCATTATTATTCCAATACTATCATTTTGAAGTCGTATATATTCGCAAAGAGATATGCCATTCATCCCTGGAAGCATTATATCTAAAATAGCAACCTCAAAATCTTTATCACCATTATCCCATAGATATTTTGCATATTCAGCGTTGTTTACTCTTGTGACAACATGTCCCGCAGAAACAAGATTAAATTCTATAACTTCACCAATGCTCTCTTCATCTTCTACTACTAAAATTTTAGCCATAATTTCTCCTATTTTATATACATAAAACCTTCACAGATGTATTTTTGTTGTTGAGGCGAAACGCTTTCGTCAAATGTTATTTTCACCTGTAAAGTACCAGTTGTGACAATTTTTTGATTTTCATCTAATAGAAAATCTTCGCCATATAAAATCTGTTCAAATTTAACTAATTCGGTATTATCAATAGTTTTTGTTACTTTCCAACTTTTTTCATCGCCTGAAAGCCAAATATAATTCTGCCACTCATCTGGTAATGGAAAATATATACCAGCAAGTGCGTTGCAAACTCCAAAATACTCTCTTTTAGGTTCAGCTTTCAAAAAGCAAGTCCATTCCATAAGTTTTATATCTTCGCTTCTAGATGTATCATCATCAATTATAGATGCCGTTTCTAGATACCCATCATCATTAACATCTATACTATTAAGACTGTAATTGTAAGGCCAATTTTTTTGAACAATTTCTGGTTCTAATATAGTTTTAAGTTGATTATCTTCAAAATAAACACCTAAAGTAGCAACTCTATAGTAACTATCATAATAGTCAACCACTATAGCCTTGCTATTAGAAAAATCATTTTTGCTATAAGATATATTCGTTACATGAGCATTAGGAACAGAAAGTTTTTTGTCAGCAATAGCTGATAATTTTGCATCTTCTCCGATACTGAAAACCATTAATTTTGTATTCTTATTATCACTATTAAGTCCCGCCAATATTAAATCATTTAATCCATCACCCGTTACATCATAAATCATATAGTCCTGACAAAATTGTACTTGAACATTCGGCTTAGAATTTCCTGAAAATGTATATACAGTCATAAATTTCTCACTACTGTCAGAAAAAGTATAGCCTATTATTATTTGATTAGGTGTGTGTGAACTTAAACTTACAAAATCTATACTATGAACTTCACTTCCATACCCTTCACTTTCATAGATAACTTGCCAATGCTCATTATCAAAAGATAAAACCGCTAAGTGAATATTTCCTCCACTGCTTGGAGCACCATAAAGTACAACCGCATCTTCATTACCATCTCCTGTCAAATCTGCCATAAGAACAGGAGAAATATTTTTTCCTTTTTTAGGATATTTAAGAATAATATCTTGGCCTAAATAGTTTTTTATTGCCGTAACAATTTCATTTTCTCTTTTAGATAATTTAGGAGAAGATAATAAATTCATTATACTATCTTTATTAGCAAATCCTGTACATCCAGTGAGTAACACAAGACTTAAAACTAAAGCAATTATTTTTTTCATATAATCTCATTTCTTTACAAAACAAGTATTGGTACTATACTATATATTTTGAACAATGTAAAACTCTACATTATAGTTAAAGTTTTATATTATTATACCACAAACTGTGTGTTTAATGTTTGATATTAATACGAGCAATATAATGGTTTGCTTTTTTATATTTATGAAAATATTTACTAGCATATTAAAAATTTATCTTTCAAATATATCAAAATTTTAGTTGCCATTTAAAAAGCAACAGGCATAGTGTCTGTTGCTTTTGATATCATTATGTTTTACTTTTCCCCATAAAGAATCTTAATAGCTGACGATGTACCCAATCTATCAGCCCCTAAAGCAATGAATTTTTCCATATCTTCCCTTGTACGAATTCCACCTGCTGCTTTTATTTTACATTTACCATCACAATGTTTAGCAAATAGTTCTATATCGTGAAAAGTTGCCCCTCCGGTTGAAAATCCAGTGCTTGTTTTGATGAAATCAGCTCCAGCATCAGTAACACAGTGGCATAGTGCGATTTTTTCTTCGTCATTAAGCAAGCAAGTTTCAATTATAACTTTAAGAACTTTATCTCCAACAGCATTTTTAATCTGCCGAATTTCATCTGTAATATAATCAAATTCACCATCTTTTGCTTTACTAATGTTGATTACCATATCAACTTCACTTGCACCTTTTTTAATAGCATCTTTTGCTTCAAATATTTTTGATTCTGTAGTCATAGCTCCTAAAGGAAATCCAATTACTGTACAGATAGGAATCTTATTTCCCATTATTTCTTTAGCATATTCAATATATGCTGGATTTATGCAAATAGATGCTGTATTATTGTCCATTGCTTCTTGACAAATTTTTTTTATATCTTCTTTTTTTGCATCAGGTTTAAGCAGTGTGTGGTCTACTTTTGCCAATATTTCTTGATCTGTCATACTTTATTCCACCTTTTCATTTTTGTTATACATTTATTTTATCACAAAGAATATGTACTGTCATTATTATTTAATGTTTTATTATAAATAATTTTTTTAATTTCATGAATATTATATCTAAATTATTGTATATAAAAAGTCATTCTGTTAAACAGAATGACTTTTTTATTAAAGTTTGAAACAATACTGAATATCTTTTGTCATACCTAAAACTAACAAAGTTTGTCCTTTTTCTAAAACAGTATCTCCTGTAAGAGCAAGATTTAGTTTACCTTTTGTTTTAGTTGCTAGAATATTAAGATTATAATTTTTTCTAACATCAAGCTGAACAATTGTTTTTCCTAGCCATGAATCTGGAATTGACACTTCGAAAATAGCATAATCTTCGCCCAAATCTATATAGTCAAAAATAACATCAGAACTATAAATCATTGCTGTCCATGTACCAAGTTGTTTTTCCGGATATACAACTTTATCCGCACCATTACGCAACAAAAATTTTTCATGAACATCTCTTGTTGCTCTTGATACTACAAGTTTAGCTCCTAGTTCTTTGAGTAGAGATGTTGTTTCCAATGAGCTTTGAAAATCATCACCAATAGCAACTATACATACATCATAGTTTCCTACACCAAGCGAAAGCAAAAATTCTTCGTTTGTACTATCACCAATCCGAGCGTTTGTAACATATTTAAGAACTTCATTAACTTTTTCTTCATCATGGTCTACCGCCATAACTTCATGACCTAGTTCACCAAGTTTAATAGCAATATGTTTACCAAATCTACCAAGACCAATTAGCAAAATATTTTTCATAAAAATACTCCTTAACCTATTGTAATTTTTTCTTGTGGATATCTGCCATGACCATTACTGAAACTTTTTATAGTGGCAAATATTATTGTAAGGCCGCCTACACGACCAAGATACATAAGACCTATCAGTATAAGTCGGGACACCGAAGATAATGAAGTAGTAATACCAAGCGTAAGGCCAACAGTACCTATAGCTGATGCTGTTTCGAACATACATGTAAGTAGAGGCAAGCCTTCAATCATACTTATTATAATGGCACCTGAAAGGAACATTACTACATACATTGTAACTACTGTCGCAGCATTTTTAACTGCGTCATTTTCTATTCTGCGTCCAAAGCATGATGGCTCTGGTTTTCTTTTAAAAGTTGCAATTAAATTAAGGAACAAAACTGCAAAAGTAGTTGTTTTCATACCACCAGCAGTTGAACCAGGTGAACCACCGATTATCATAAGTACAATCATAATCATCACACCACTTTCACTTAAAAGTGTGAGATCAGTTGTGTTAAAACCTGCTGTTCTTGTTGTAACCGACTGAAAGAATGAACTAAGCAATCTTTCTTTTGTAGATATGTCTCCGTAAACTGGGTTTGAGTATTCGAAAATATAAAAATATACCGCAGGCAAAACAATAAGTAGCAATGTTGTACACAATATAATTTTTGATTGCATATGATAATTTTTTAGTTTTAATTTATGCTTAGAAAAGTCAGCCCATGTTGAAAAACTAAGCCCGCCTATAACAATCAAAGACATAACAGTAATATTTATGATAGCGTTAGAAGAATATCCTACTAGTGAGCAATATGGAACTTCAGTTCCCAATAAGTCAAATCCTGCATTACAAAACGCTGAAACAGAATGAAAAATCGAATACCACAATCCTTTTAACAAACCAAACTGTGGCACAAAAACAAGCGAAAAGCTTAAAGCTCCTATTAGTTCAATAATAAGACTCATTTTTATAATAAATCCCGTCATTCTCACTATACCACCAACTTGGTGTGCAGAAATGGCATCTTGCATGGTTCCTCGCCATGAAAGGCTTATCTTTCTACCTGTAAGAATAGTAACTGCAACAGCCATAGTAACAACGCCCATACCGCCAACTTGAATCAATAACATAATTACAAATTGACCAAATAGCGTCCAATATGTAGCTGTATTTTGAACTACAAGACCAGTAACACATGAAGCACTGGTAGCTGTGAAAAGAGCATCTAAGAAACTTGCTCCACGCCCGTCCTGAGTTGATATAGGAAGCATGAGCAAAAATGTGCCTGAAAGAATAAGAAATATAAAACTATATATTATAATTCTAGCTGAATTTCCTTTTATCCTATTAAAAATCGGCTTAAAAATCGATTTTACAAAATTGAAAATGGATTTCATATAACCCCCAAAATGATTTAAAATAATTTGAATATTATTCTATCATACTTTTATTGAAAAAGCATACTTTTATTTCAATAATTCACAATAAAATTACACAAACTTTACAC
>JAHHTS010000265.1 GCA_020024475.1 Oscillospiraceae bacterium | reverse complement strand
CAAAACAACATTACTTTTAAATTAAAAGTAAAATTTAAACATAAAAATACCGACCGCCTAATCGTTAGACTTTTGGTCTAACTTTAGGGGGTCGGTACAATATGAGTGCCTTTTTTATTTATTAAAATATATATTTATATTAGTCATATATATATATATTTACAGTATTTCTCCAGTTTAGTGTACTTTCTAGATATGTTTCGTAAAACAAGTCTACTCCTGTAGAACCATTGTGAAGAGCAGAGCCAGTATCAGTTGCTATTGCCCAGCCATAAACAAATTTTCCATCTGGACTAGCTATATACATTTTTGTTCCATAGGGAATAATATTTGGATTTACAGCAACAGAACCATAAAATAGTCCAAGGCCTGACGCTCCTTTGCCTCTAGGTGAATAGTATCCTGTTGAAGATACATTGCTTAAGACACGACTGTATCCAGTTGGAATACCATTGGAAACAGAAACACCATCAATTCCAGGAAGAGTTGATACAGGTGCACCTTTGCCATAAGTTAGAACTTGTTTATTTACCGGCTTTTTTATAACTTCAACTTTGCTAACCAGTGCAATATCTAGTTCTCCATCAACATATCTTTCGCGATAGGTTACAAGATTTTTGCCATTTTGACCTTCTTGCAATGTATATTGTCTTTTTGGAAAACGATAGGTAAGGCTGCTTTTTTTATAAGTGGTTTCAAAAGGAATTGTTTCTTCGTATTGATTATCTACATAATCGACACGGTAAACTCTTATTGAATCCCCTAGGTTCATTGGTGTGTGAAGACTCGGCTCAGTATAATCATGCTCTCCAAGAACAATATTGGCATTAGCGAGACAGTCTGCAACAGTGCCTTGAGTAATTTGAGATTCAATAGTTGAACCATCTACAGTTATTGGTACTGTAAATCCACGACGAATTGTAAGATTTTTATAGTTGCCATCATAAGAAGTGTATAAAACTTTATCAGTTTCATCCAAAGTTATGTCAGCAAGTTGTAGTATTTTTTCCTGATCTTGAAAAGTAGACAGAATTACCATGTTATTTTTTCCGTCAGTAACATTAATAATACTTGTCATAAAGAATAAAGCAATTGTAGATATCAGCAAAACAGCAAATGTCAGAGTTACAAAGATTACTTTTGCTTTGTTTGCTAAAAGGACATCTATTAGCTTATTTTTATTCTCTTGCATAAAATCTCCTTTTAATTGTTAGCTTTAAGACTGTTACATTTTACCATTTTATTATATAAATTTTAGGTAAAAATATTGGTTTTATACTATTAAATTTTGATGCGAGACAATACATTATACCATTATATGCAAATTCTGTCAAAATGACCATATTTTTATATTGTTTTTAGTCAAAAAATAAATGATTACTTATTGTCATTTTTGCTTAATTATAAATTTATAATTAAATAATAGAACTATAGTTATGTTTAAAAAGTATTCTTTAAACATAGATTTAGTTAGTGCGAAAAATAAACATTTAAAGAATTATGCTGTTATAGTCTTTAT
>JAHHTS010000264.1 GCA_020024475.1 Oscillospiraceae bacterium | reverse complement strand
TCATAGAAGATCACATCTAAAAGTTACATTTACAGACTTTTCTTCATAGTCTCCCGAGGGCAGCTTTTCGCCTTTGCATCTCTTCCAGAATCCTGATGAGCTTCGGGATTTTAAATCAGCTCATAAAAAATCACAAATTTTTTTTACTTTCAATACTATGTTTCTAACATCCGCTATAATAATTCAAATACAAAATTATTATAATTCAAAACAATCTTTATTGGTTATTTCCCTTTTATAATATCCGTTTTCAGATTTTTTCAACAAAAAAACTTTGGCTGTATCATTTGATTTTTTTATAAATATTTTACCATCACTAATTACAATAGCACTATTATTTTCCAATGCAATGCCATCAATTTCCATTTCTTTTAATCTTTGATCAAATTGATTTCTTCCATCTTCATCATAATGAGGGCACACAGCAAAAGGAATATTTCCCATCCCTTTCACAAATTTATAATCCCAGTCGTTAGGATTTTTAAAAAAATCACTGTCTGAAAACCCATATTTAAACCATATTATTGTACCTGCACTTATTCCAGTCATTATTTTCCCTTCTTCATATGCTTTTTGAATTGCTCTATCAACGCCTCGTTTTCTCCATATTTTTAACATCTCTTCTGTATCTCCACCACCCACATAAATTATATCCGCTTTTTTAAACATTGTTTCGATTTCTTGTTCAGAATAATTTTTTTTTATTATACATAATACTGACACTGAACACTGTAATTTTCTATAATAGTTTTCTATATTTTTAATATATTCGTCTGCATCATAACTTGCTGTGGGAATAAATAACACATGTGGATGTTTTTTTCCTGTTAAACTTAATGCATATTTATTTAGTGAATCTGTCGAATCTAAATTTCCACCTGATATTCCTACAATTACACCTTTCATATGTTCTCTCTCCTTAAAATCAATATTTTCACTCAAAGCTTATATGGGTATTACTGTTGAATGGCAATTATCAATTCAATATTGCTTGAAATTGTATTAAAATTAAAGTGCCCAATCAAAATAAATATCAACAAAGAACCCCTTTAAGAGTATTGTAAATTCGTTAGCATTTGAAAGCAATAGAAGATTTGATGGAAGTGATTTATCTTCCGATGTAGGCGTATTTCTTATCAAAAAATTTGCAAACAAACTCGGTATTGATTGTATCAGGAACGCACCCTGAAACAGCCGGAACAAGTGGATATTCCTAGTGAACGTATTATGGAAGAAATCGCAGAATCTTGATTGCGGCACATAATATGCGGGAAATTGAATGGTTGTGTGATTCTATATGTGAAATGGATGCAAGGATATTGACAGTGGTGAAATAGTAAAATTCATCTCGTTGTGATAAACTATAGTTATAACACTTATGACTAATAAGATATAATCTTATGAAGAAAAAAGTTAATAACAAAAAGAAAAAACAAATAATAGCTAGAATGCATAGTTGCAGTCACACGTCTGGAAACATATTCTGAGCATGGCTACGTAAGAACTATGCAGTTTCAAGAAATAGATTGA
>JAHHTS010000263.1 GCA_020024475.1 Oscillospiraceae bacterium | reverse complement strand
TCACAAAAGAAGTTAAAGGTGTAAACCGTGTTCTTTTCGACTTTACACCAAAACCAGCTGGTACAATCGAGTGGGAATAATCTCAACAGAGTGAAAAAGCCTGTAAAATAAGGCTTTTCGCCATTTAAAAGCCCTCTGTAGCAACAAAATGGCAACATTATTTGAATTATTATAAGAATAAGCAAAGAGCTAACTGATTTAATAGTCAGTTAGCTCTTTTTTGTTGGATCAAAAGATAAGTGCTTTTATCATATTTATTATTGCTGTTGTGAGTGGTAAAAACTTCTTTAAAATATCAATAACTTTATTGGTGGTACTCTCTGCAGGAGAACCTTTTGAGAGTTGATAGAGAAATGACTGCAAAATTTCTTTGTCAAAGTCAGATAGACTCTGTTCATTTTGGATGAATTTCTGAATTTCTATTTCTACACTTAAATATTGATCTTGCCAAATAGAAATTTGATTATTATTTCCATTAACATATGTATTGTTTATATTCCCATAATTGATTGATTTTGATTCAATACGTTTGATTACAGATTTGCAATCTCGGTATAACTTATGTGAAAATAAATCGCTATTTTGTGGTAAATGGGGCTGATCAGTATACAGTAATTCTATTTTATAAGTTTGACCTTCAAATTCTAATTGATCTGAAAATAATGATTTTATTGCACTTAATTTTCCATCTTGCCAAAAAAAGTATGGTATAAGAATGTAATCCACACCATTGCTATTTTGAATATAGTATTTAATATGCTTATTTGAATAATCAATTTTCATATCTTGAGCACGAAAGAATTCAACAAGTAATTGAAACAAGCATATAATTAGAGCACCAATTATTAGAATTATGAAAGGTAAGTATTTAGTATTCTCCATTATTAATATCTCCTTTTATCTTAGAATAGTTATATCTCCACTGATCATATTCTTCTTTGGTTATCTCGCCATTTTTAAACTTTTCAGATTGTTCTTGCCAAGCAGAGAACATTTCTAGCATAGTAATGTAATTTGTACCCATTCCCTTATCCAGACGAATACAGACTTCGTCAGAGAGTGTATCTATTCTAAAGCCATATAAATCCTCTAATGCAAATAAAGTGTGCATTAGTCCGTTATAGCTGTCTATATCCGGCACTGTTAAAGCCTGTGGAGATACCTCTAATACTTTTGCAAGGTCATTTGTTGCTTCGGCTTTTGGAGTTCGAGTACCACTTTCGTATTGAGCCATACGAATATCGGCAGTCTTTTCGGAAAATCCAATTTGCATACCAAGATATTTTTGAGTCATTCCTTTTAAATTTCTAAAGAAACGAATTCTTTCGCCAATTGCCATAGTAGTTCCTCCTATAATATGTATGATATATGAAATTATACATATTAGTTTAGTATATGTCAAGATAACAAAAACAAATATGTTTAAGATTTTGAAAAAAACGCTTGACTTAACTAAATATGCTTAGTATAATAGAAAACGAACTAAAACAAATATGTTTAGTCAAATTAAATAACTGTCACATATCACAGTAAAG
>JAHHTS010000262.1 GCA_020024475.1 Oscillospiraceae bacterium | reverse complement strand
GGTAAATCACTATGGATTTCATATTAAGTGTCCAACTTCATTTTACAATCAACCTAAAATTAAATAATTAATTTTGGATAGAAAAGTGATTGACAAATATGATAATATATTTATATAAGAATATATCTATAGGAGGTGATTTGATGCCCATGGCACTAGATGTTGCAAGATACATCATAAACTATAGTAATAAAAAAGAATATTCCACGTCAAATTTAAAGCTACAAAAATTACTATATTTTGTTCAAGCGTATTTTCTTTCGTTCACCCCTTCTCGCAAACCTTGCTTTGAAGAAGAGATCGAAGCTTGGGATTTTGGTCCAGTGGTACCTTCCGTATATCATGAATTCAAATCATTTGGCGGCAATAGTATTCCAGTAATAACTAGTTATTATAAATTTAATTCAAATAACAGCTTATGGTCTATTAAAAAAATAGCATATGATCCCGAATGTATTAGCAAAGAGGAAAGAAAAATAATTGAATCTGTCGTTGATAAATTCGCCCCATACTCTGCCTCTAGTTTAGTATCTTTGACTCATAATCAGACGCCTTGGAAAAAAGCATATCAACCACACCACAATAATATTATTAGTAAAAAATCCATACAGGAGTATTTTGATGGCTGAAACTGATAACTTAGATAAGCTTACACGGGCAGAAACTGGCGACCACGCAAAACCTGACACCAAATATAATTTTGAGTATCGACGTCGTAAAGTCATAAGCATATGTAAATCTCTTACAATACATTCAGAAGATTATGACCCTAGTAAAACTGTTGATTCAATTTCTGGCTATATGAGTACCGATAGCGAGCGGATTATTTATTCCGAAATAACAGATCATGTATATAGCATGTCTTCGGAAGAGCAAGGCATATTTAACAGCAACCTAGAAAAACTACTTAATTATGTCCTTAGTAAGGATAACGCCGTTTCAAAAACCATTCAAAATAGTGTTATAAGGCTGTGGGATCATGTTCATTTAGCTATGCGTCAAGTCGATAATGCAAAACAAATTCTGGAAACAAGTACCTCTGAAGCAAAACAGTCCCTATACGACGAACTTTATCGCGAATTTAAGGGAATGGAAAAAGAATATATTACAATTTTAGGTATTTTTGCTACAATTGTAATTTCTTTTGTTTCTGGAATTACCTTTTCTACTTCTGTACTGCAAAATATGCATAGCGTAGGAATATATCGTCTAACTTTTGTATTGTTAGCAATTGCTTTTGTATTGTTAAATACAATAAATATGTTAATTCAATATATCTTCAGATTAAATAATGAAGGTAATTACAAATTTCCTATACGTGGCTTAAACATTACAATCGCGTTGTTGCTTGCTTTGTTAATTATTGCCTGGCTTTTGAACCTTAAAGAACTCCCTAGTTTTATAAGAGATTTTTTACCGTGGATCTCTAGTAAGTCATGAATGCTATATATTCATTAATTCTATGGTCCATACATCCTGCTAAATGATGATAAGGTACAATAAGTTGCGCAAATTCGAAAAATAAAAATAGACATGGTTTG
>JAHHTS010000261.1 GCA_020024475.1 Oscillospiraceae bacterium | reverse complement strand
AAAAAGCAGCTCTGCAAAAGCAGAGCCGCCGAAAAATGCGGTACGGAAAATCAGCACTTGGTCAACCTATCAGTGTATTTTTGAGTTTTCAGAACCACCTAATGCATACACCCAAAAGTGTTATTTATCTCTTAACTTTCAAATTTCTAAAAGTCCATTTAAACTAACTGTAAATAAATTACGCGTAACTTTCAACATCGAGAAAACTACTTTTTCAGACATAAACTTATTCTTCGCCTATATAATTCCCATAGGAATCATACCCGTACTCCTGTCCATAATACTCAAATCCGAATATTTCTTCGTCTCCAGTCGGATTGCCAAAAGAAGAAACCATGCACTCAGCTAATTTGTAGTTATTCTTTGTTAGCCAAACATACGTAGTGTAAGTATTGAAAGAATGCTCCTGTGTAGAATAGTCTGGCCTCCCTAAACTTGTTTTAGCCAAATCACATACTCGCATCCCATTACAAGGTAATTCATCGTTGTGTGGCGTTACTCTTACTTGCTTTTCAAGTTTTATCAGTAACCTATCAATAGCATATTGATAGGTTTTATCATATTGAAGTCCATCCATTAAAATCATACATTCTTCGGGCATTTCATCAAGCACATCTTCGCTTTTCACATATTCTGCATAGTCAAAATATATTTTTATTTTTTTAGAATCCCGATAATTATCCGGTACAAATCTCAAATAATTCTGACCCGCCTCAAAATTCTCTGTAACAATTTCTTCCAAAGCACTTCGATAGCATGTAAAGATCACCAAATGTCTTGTTAATAAAATTGCTAAAGCTATAATAAGAATACTTTTTGCAATCACTATAATTCCTGTTGGAGAACAAATCATTTTTTTAAATTGTAAATTACAGATAGCATCAAGTCTTTGCTTTATTGAATCTTTAAACACCAATATGAAAAAAATTATGATAGGAACAACAATTGCTAAAATTCCTAAAATAGGGCTTATAGAACAAAGTCCAACCCATATTGTCAAAATAACAGCACAACCAAGTCCTCTCTCACTTAATATTCCAATGCAATACAAAACCATTTCAATAAAAATGAGAAAAAGCAACTTTACATCCTCCGTTTTTCGTACAATAGGTCACTCACATAATTCAAACCAAAGATATTCTTCTTGAAAGGATTCCACCTTGAGACATTTTTTCTGCTGTCCTTTAGCCACAACGTAAAGCCTTTATATAGATACTACCTGAACAATGTCGAAAATACAACAGGTTCCGCAAGTATTCCAACAAAAATCCGTACACCGCATAAAAGACATTATATAGACGATCATTCATTTCATCTATTTATCCAATTACTTGATTTATACATTTTGTTGTTGGCATCACCTAATTATATATCAATGACAGCCTCTTTACTAGTCCTTCCATTTTTCTCACAACTAGCAAAACGTGTACTTTTCTATAAAAAAGAGCACTGCCAAAGCAGTGCTCTTCGATAAGCCAAAAGCTCAGTAAATTAGCGCTTGGAGAACTGGGGTGCACGACGTGCGCCCTTCAAGCCGTACTTCTT
>JAHHTS010000260.1 GCA_020024475.1 Oscillospiraceae bacterium | reverse complement strand
CATTAACAATAATACATAACAATGAAAGAATTATATATATGGTTTAATCGAACTCAACTGCCTAAAGGTTCTCCTTTGCAGAATGATTTTATTCTTAAATCACGGTTTGATTTAGAGCAACCTCGTAAGATTTATGATGAGAAATGGAAAATGTATAACCGCTTCAATTCGGAATATCCAACAGGAGATTTTCAATTTCCCTGTGAAATGTTTATGGTAGTCACCAAAAAGAAATACAAAGAAATTGATTTCGATTACTACTCTTGTGATGTAGGTACATCAATAAAGTTTGTATCTGAAAGTTTTTTGAACTTCTTATCCACAAATGGTATTGATAAAAATTATTATGAGCAAGCAAAGCTAAATGTCTTAGACTTGGCTGGAAATAGTTTAGTATCAAAGAATTATTATGCACTTCGATTTATCAAAAGCGATGATACACTTTTTGATTTTCATAAAGATACTTTCAAAAGAGCGGCAGGAATAAGGAATCATTTTTTGTATCCGCTTATGGAATTGAAGCAAAACATAGTCGATAAAAATGTTTTTTCTTTATTTGAATTTTGCTATGAAGAAACTTTGATATTGAACGAGGTTGCAAAGGAATATGCTCTCAAACATTTCAGTAATCCGCAATTATACAAGGTGGAAGATTATCCTTTCATTTTTAACAATCAACATAATTACGAAATGTTGCCATATAATAATTCTTACTTAATTCATTGTTAACAAGCCAAGTTAGCTGCTAAACGCAGCTCCTTGTCAAACCATTAACATCAAAAACAGTGTACCATAATGGAAACAAGAGATAAACTTTTTACAGAAGAACAGTATTTGAAGCAACTGAAAATGTATGATGAAGATATTAGTTATTATGAACAAATGCATCTTTCAGGAAAACATATAGGTTACGATTCTTTGTTCAATTATAGGCTTCGTTATTTATTGGTACAGTATTCTATGGGACAGGATATTGATAATCTGAAAAATAATTATGTGGAAACCATCAAAACGATGCCGAGATTTTGGACGGATAACGGATTTTATATTGAAATGTTGTGGCTTCTGTCAATCGGTATCATGTTGGATTATGAAGATGACCTTATACAGAGTTTGGTGCAACTGATAAAAGACAGAGAAGCAAAAGACTATATTTATGACATCTTGATTAGATACAGATTCCCAGATTGGAAAAGGACTACAAACAAAGTATTATATCCGTCACCTTATCAAGTTGCTATTACTGTTACAGAGTTGGCAGATCAAGATAAGGCAGAAGCTGTGAAACGATTGGAAAAATACCTCAAAAAAGAATGGTATCGAGGTCATTCTGATTTATCTTGGCACGACGACCATAAATATGGTATCAACCATGACGGTTATTGGTGCTTTGAAAGCGGTGCATTGGTCAAAGTCTTGGGGCTAGATGATAGCAGCCTGAAAGGGTTGCCATATTATCCATACGATATGGTACATTGGAATGAGAATAAAATATGATGTTAACAAAGCAGGATAACGGACAAGCCGTTCCCTGCTAAACCATTA
>JAHHTS010000259.1 GCA_020024475.1 Oscillospiraceae bacterium | reverse complement strand
TCCTTTTGGAACATTCCGCACAAAGATTAGAAAATGGAAGAAACTTATGTTGTAATAAGATTTTTCATTTTAAATATCAACAAACTAGATAAGAGTAAATTAACTCTATAACTGCGAACAAAATGACAGAGCGAAATCTGCAACAACAGATGACCGTCCAGAATTTCTTCATATGATTGATGATGCTAAGAAAGAGGAGTTTGACTTTGTAATAGTACATAAGTTAGACCGTTTTTCACGTAACAGATATGATTCAGCACACTATCGTCACGAGTTAAAAAAACACGGGGTACAACTTGTTTCTGTTATCGAACAGCTAGATGATAGCCCGGAAGGAATTATTATGGAAAGTGTTTTAGAAGGAATGAGTGAATATTACTCAAGAAATCTTTCCAGAGAAGTTATGAAAGGTATGAGAGAATCTGCGTTAAAAGCACAGTTTACAGGAGGGGTTCCACCTTTTGGTTTATCAGTAGGTGCAGATACACATAAATACATAATCAATGAGGAAGAAGCACCAGCAGTAAGATATATATTTAAGCAAGTAGCAAATGGATTTGGATATACATCTATTATACAAAATCTTAACGCAATGGGATATCGTACAAGAAAAGGAAAACCATTTGGTAAAAATTCTATTCACGAAATCCTTCGTAATGAAAAATATAAAGGAGTATTTATATTTAATAGAAGCAGTCGCAAAGATTGTACAGGAAAAAGGAATAACCATTCCAATAAATCTGTAGAAGAAATAATAAGAATACCTGGAGCAATTGAGCCTATAGTGGACGAAAAGATGTTTGATACTGTAACAAAAATTATAGCTTCTCGCAGAAGAAGTACACCAGTAACAGCAAAAGAAAAATATTTATTAGCAGGAAAAATATTTTGTGGAGAGTGCGGAGCCGCTATGTCGGGAAATAGAAGATATAGCGGAAGGAATAAATATTTATATGTAAGTTATAGATGTGGCTGTAGACATTTAAAAGCAGGACTTGAATGTAAAAATAAAGAAATAAATCGTGATAAAATAGAAAAATTTGTACTTCAGGAAATTGAAAAAGTAATTTTTAACGATAAAATTGTGAGCAGAATTATTCCAGAATATAATAATTTTTGTATTCGTAATAATGATGATGTGATTAAAAAGATAAAACTATATAAATCAAAATTACAGACAGTGCAAAATAAAATAGATAATCTTATTTTAGCTATAGCTGAAAGTAACAGTAAAAATGTTATATCAATTTTATCAAAATTAGAAATTGAACAAGAACAATTAGAAAACGAAATAAAAAAATCAGAGAGTGAGCTAGAATTTCACGAAATTGATGAAAGTAAAATTCGTGATGCATACATTACTGCAAGAAAACAATTTTTATCAGGAGAACTTCATGAAAAGCAAATTCTGATAAATCACTTTGTGAACAAGGTTATGGTTTATAAAGAACATATTGAGGTTTATATTAATAAATTGCCGATGAATATTATAAAACTTGATGAATGTGTATTTACAACACAATATGGTAAAGAAAAAACGCAAAAAA
>JAHHTS010000258.1 GCA_020024475.1 Oscillospiraceae bacterium | reverse complement strand
TTTCAGTTTGCGTTTCTTTTTCTTTGGTTTTAAAGCTTTTAAACGGCTTACAACTTGCTTGAAACCTCCATAGCTGCGGGTGTAACCATTTTTCACATTTCTCTATTAAGTTTAACTTACCATTTTTGATACATTTTCTTCCAATGCTCGCAGATATTCTTCCTCGTACTGATTAGGTGATAAATATCCACAATGACTATGGATTCGTACGGTATTATAAAATGTTTCTATGTATTCAAATACCAACTTATATGCATGTGAGTAATTAAAAAATTTTGAAGCGATTAATCCACTCTCTTTTTAAGAGTGCGTGAAACGATTCGATGCAGGCATTATCGCATGGATATGCTTTTTTGAATAACTATTTGTCATTGCCTTAGTTGCACGTTTGAATGCTTCTGATACATACTGCACACCACGATCACAGTGAAAAATTAAGGGATGATTAATTTTGCGAAGTTTCTTTGCTTTTTCAATACACTCTACTACATGAACGGCTTCTAGCGTATTACTCAATACCCAAGAAATGATTTTTCTGGAATATAAATCCATAATACTTGTAAGATATACAAATCCTTCAAATGTCCAAATGTAAGTAATGTCAGAACACCATACAGCATCTGGTCGCTCTGGATTAAATTCTTCATTTAAAATATTTTTCAATTGTTCACTAAAATCAGAATGAATGGTTGTCTGTATATATGGTTTGACCCATTGTGCTTTAATTCCTAACTGGCGCATATAATTTCCTACTGTTTTTTCTGAAATGATTTCTCCTATTTTTTGTAGTTCCATCGTGATTTTAGGTGCACCATAGTTTTGATGAGAGGCATCATATATAGCTAATATTTTTTCTTTTACTTCGCTACGATGAACCTCTGTATTAGAAGGGGTATGTCTTTTCCATGCAGAATAGCCAGAACGTGAAACGCCTAATTTTTTCAGTATCCCGCTGACAGAAACTTGACGTTTCACTGGCAACGATTTGATTGCCTCCACAAACTCAGAGGTAGCTGTATAAAGAGCTTTTGTCATTTTCCCAGGATACTGATTGCTTTTTTTAACACTTCAAGTGCATCCTTTGTATCGCGTAATTCTCGTTGAAATCTTGCAATCTCCTTTGCCTCATTACTGGCATAATTGCCAGAACCATGAGTTGGAACAGTGCCTTCATTCCCTTTGGATAATTTTATCCAATTCTTCAATGCTGATTCACTGATTCCAAAATTTTTAGCTGCTTGTGGTAATGTTAATTCTGGATGTTCTTGTTTATACTTTACTGCATCCTCTTTGAATTGTTGTGAATATTGAGTTCCTCTTGCCATAACCATCTCCTCCTGTTTTTCATGACTATCATATAATATTTATTGAAAATGGTCATGTTTATTTTGTACTATTTTTATTCTAGCACTAGATTGAGTATTTAAATGTCCCAACCGAAAGAATACGAAATTATTTCAAACCGAATACAACCTATCGACAAATGGAAGATGTCATATTAAAGGCTTTGAACTTTTATACACACTATAAAGCAAAGCATCGTGATGATAAAGATTCACGCTAAT
>JAHHTS010000026.1 GCA_020024475.1 Oscillospiraceae bacterium | reverse complement strand
TTTTTATATCATTTAAACATTATTTAAAAACTTATGTTAATATTATAATTGAAATTTTGAAACTATTAAAAAGAACAATAAAAAGTTCTGGAAAACACAGACAGTTTCATTATTGTTGAAATTTAGTTAGCTTTTTCTGCTAATTTTATTGCATCTGCTAATTTATCAAGATTTTTTCCAACTTTAGCATAGACAACATACTTATCATTGTTTACATCTAACTTTACATAGTCATCAGCGTAATTCTCCATTTCAATTGAAATGCTAGACTCTTTAGCATCTTGTGTAAGACCTTTAAAGTTTACATCATCTTTTATGGCAGGCCATTCAAATGTCATGTAATATCCAGTTTTGGTTGAAGCCATAACAGCCGTTGTAACTGCAAAACCTGTTAGTTTGCCATCTTTGTCATATGTGTACAGAACAGCTTTATCATCTTTATTTAATGTGAAGTTCATGTATTCGCCATTAGAATTTACCCAATAACCATCCATGTCCTTCCACATTGCAAGTACAGTTGTATAGTTAGGGTCTTCTTCTTCAATTTCTGGTTTTGGCGTAGGGCTAACAATAGGCGAAGGCGTAGGTGTCGTTGTTGGTGTTATATTTCCTTGAGTTTCATCACTATTTACACATCCAGTAAATACAGCCATTGCAAGTGTCAAAGCTAATATAATATAAAATTTCATATATCCTCCTGAGACAGTTGTAAAATAAAGATAAATACTATCTCTTGCTGTCAATTTTATTATATTTTTATAATATGATAAAATCTTGTAAAATTCATTTTTACTTTAATAAATACGTAAAAATTTAAACCAATAATTTATACAAATTATATAAATTATAGTTCACGATCCATATTACGATATTGCACTGCTTCAAGAATATGCATTTCATTTATAAGATTTTCATTTTCTAAATCGGCTATTGTTCTAGCAACTTTTAAAACTTTATCATACGAACGCGCAGAAAGATTCATATTTTTAAAAATTTTTTCGAGTGTGGTTTGACCTTTTTCAGTCACTTTGCAAAATTGAGACATATACTTTGGAGGAATGTTACTATTAGTCTCAAAATCAAGACCATGGTATCTGTTTGATTGGATTTGTCTAGCTGTAATAACTCTATTTAAAATTTCTAAACTACTTTCGGATTCTTCAGTATTTGTTAAATCTTCCCAATCAACATCTTCTAATGTAACATGAAGGTCAATTCTATCCATCATTGGTCCGCTGATTCTGTTTAAATATTTTTGTCTACTTGTGGCTGAGCATGTACAAATATGATTTTCACAGCCATGATATCCACATGGACATGGATTCATTGCAGCAACTAACATTATATTGCTTGGGTATGTTTGAGTATATCCAACCCTTGATATCGTTACAACATTATCTTCAAGAGGAGCACGAAGCGATTCTAAAACATCTTTATGAAATTGTGGAAATTCATCAAGAAATAAAACACCATTATTTGCAAGTGATATTTCGCCAGGTTTGGCATTATTGCCACCACCTGTAAGAGCTGGAGCCGAAACTGTATGGTGTGGACTTCTAAAAGGTCTTTGAGTTATAAGTCCTCCTTGATTTGCGATAAGACCACTTATGGAGTATAGCTTTGTTGTTTGAATAGATTCTTCTTTTGTGAGAGGTGGTAAAATTGATGGTAATCTTTTTGCCAACATGCTTTTACCAGAACCTGGAGGACCTACCATAAGTATATTATGGCCACCTGCAGCGGCAATTTCTAAAGCTCGTTTTGCTTCTTCTTGACCTTTTACATCTTTGAAATCTAAGAATTGTTGATTTAATTCTATTGGCTTATAAATATGTTCATTAAAAGAGATATCGCCATTGAAATAAGAAATAAGTTGAGATATGTTTTCTACCGAAAAAATTTTTAACCCGTCTACAACTGATGCTTCATTAGCGTTATCAGAAGGTACAAAGAAGTGTGTAAATCCTTCTTCTTTTGCTTTTATTGCCATAGGAAGAATGCCTGGAACACCACGCAAAGTACCATCTAATGATAGTTGTCCAGCAAATGCATACTTTTCATTTATTTGGGGAATGTCTCCTTTAGCCGATAAAATACCAAGTAAGACAGGCAAATCGTAAATTGCACCACTTTTCTTTATATCAGATGGGGCTAAGTTTACTGTTATTCTGCTTGTAGGATAAGTTATATGATTGTTTTTTATAGCACTACGAACCCTTTCTTTAGCTTCTTTCACAGCATTGTCTGGAAGACCAACTATTTCAAAACCAGGAAGTCCACCAGATATATGTGTTTCAACTGTTACAACATACCCATCTATACCAATTACTCCAAAACTATATATTTTACTAAACATTATAAAAACCTCGATATTTTAATTAGTTTTATCATACAATAGCTTTCAAAATAATTCAATGATATATGTTGTTAATTATAATTTTAAATTAATACATTGTATGAATTTTAACCTAGGAACAAAATTATAAATCTATTAAATAAAAAATTACATTTTTATTACTTAAATTAGTTGATAGCGTTTTTTAATTATGGTATTCTTAAGTATAATAGTATTAGAAAATATTTCATATAGAATAATAAAAATGGAGGCATTTTATTATGTATAACAAAGAATATCAAAGATGGTGTAATACTATAAAGGAGAGCTATCTCCTTGAAGAATTGCAGTCAATTAAATGTGATGAAGAACGGATAAAAGATAGATTTTTGCTTAATCTTGAGTTTGGTACGGCAGGTCTTAGAGGGGTACTAGGTGCAGGAACAAACCGAATGAACATATATACTGTTTGTAAAGCTACACAAGGTCTTGCAAATTATTTAAAAAGTGAAAAAGAGTATCCTTCAGTAGCTATTTCATATGATTCTCGTATTAGAAGTGATGAGTTTGCAAAAGCAAGTGCTCAGGTTCTTGCAGCTAATGGGATTAAAGTTTATCTTTATGATACTTTAGCACCTGTGCCTATGCTGTCTTTTGCTGTTCGTGAATATAAGGCGGATGCTGGTATTATGGTTACAGCTAGTCATAACCCTGCTAAATATAATGGTTATAAGGTTTATGGAGCAGATGGTTGCCAGATGACTAGTGAAAGCGCTGATAAAGTCTTATCAGAAATTAACAAACTCGATATTTTCAATGATATTAAAAAAGCTGATTTTGAAAAATCAATTAGCGATGAAAAAATTGAATATGTTTCAGAAGATGTTAAAGAAAAATATTACACATGGTGTCTTAATCAAATGATGCGAAAAGACATATTTAAGATAGCCCCTATGAAGATGGTTTATACCCCACTTAATGGTGCCGGAAATATTCCGGTAAGATATGTTCTAAACAAGGCTGGACTTACAAATATTTCAGTTGTTAAAGAGCAAGAAATGCCAGACGGAAACTTTCCAACTTGTCCTTATCCAAACCCTGAAATTAAAGAAGCTATGGCACTTGGTCTTGCTCAGGTAAAAAAAGAAAATGCAGATATTCTTATTGCAACAGATCCAGACTGTGACCGTGTAGGTATTGCAGTCAAAGAAGGCGAAGATTACGTGATGCTTACAGGTAATCAAGTTGGTATTCTACTAGTTGATTATATTTCAAAAACAAGAAAAGAGTTAGGTACTTTACCAGCACACCCTATAATAGTTAAATCCATAGTTTCATCTTCACTTGCAGATGCAGTAGCAGAAAGTCATGGTGTAGAAACTATCAATGTTCTTACTGGTTTTAAATATATAGGTGATACAATAAGAAAACTGGAAGAAAAAAGCGAAGAGAATAGGTTTCTACTCGGATTTGAAGAAAGTTACGGTTATCTAGTTGGTACAGCAGTGCGTGATAAAGATGGCGTTGTTGCAACACTTATGATAAGTGAAATGGCGGCATACTATACATCAATAGGTTCTTCTGTAAACAAAGCTCTTAATGAAATATATGAAAAATTTGGCTATTACCTTAATACAGTTGATTCTTATCAGTTTGAGGGAATTTCTGGAATGGATAAAATGAAAAATAT
This sequence comes from Oscillospiraceae bacterium, assembly GCA_020024475.1. Taxonomy (GTDB): domain Bacteria; phylum Bacillota; class Clostridia; order Oscillospirales; family Ruminococcaceae; genus RGIG3102. The sequence goes on along the minus strand of JAHHTS010000026.1, from coordinate 27,918 downwards.
TATGGAAGACCTTCGCACAAACCCACTTATAAAACTTGGAAAATATGAAATAACTTCAAGAGATGATTACAATATTCTTGTACATAAAGATGAAATTACTGGTGAACAAACAAATATAAACTTACCAAAATCTAATATTTTAACATATTATCTCGAAGGCGGTCATCAAGTTATAGTGCGTCCTTCAGGCACAGAGCCAAAGATTAAAGTCTATTACTCAATAAAAGGCAAAGACGCTCAAGAAACTAGTGCAATAAAGGATGATATTGACACTACTATTAAACAAATTTTAAAATAGTGCAAATATCCGTAAAAAAGTACTTGCATTTATAGTTTGAATATGGTAATATTTTAGGGTAATTATGAACTGTTCGGGGACGGAAACCCCGGCGATATGAAAATGAGGTGAACAAAATGAGAGAAGGCATCCATCCAGTTTACGAAGAAGCAACAATTACATGTGCATGTGGTAATGTTATCAAAACTCGTTCAACAAAGAAAAATATTTCAGTTGACGTATGTTCAAAATGCCACCCATTCTACACTGGCAAACAGAAAATGGTTGACGCTGGCGGTCGTGTTGATAGATTTAAAAAGAAATTCAACATTCAGGACTAATATTGTTAAAAATCAAGGGCGGTACATTGTTACCGCCCTGTTTTTTCGTCTAATAATGTAACTAAAAGGAGAAAACCATGGCAGATTATAAAACAGTCGGAATTTCAACACATGATACAATCTACGAGAAGAAGAGTGAGTTTATCAGCTACATTTCTCATGCAAAAACAGAAACTGATGCTGTGGCATTCCTGAATTCCATAAGAAAGAAACATTATGACGCAACTCACCATTGCTTTGCATATATCATTAAAGATGAAAAAATAGAAAGACAAAGTGATGATGGTGAACCACAAAAAACAGCTGGCATGCCTATTCTTGAAGTTTTGCGTCACAGTGGACTTGAGGATACCATTATAGTGGTTGTTCGATACTTTGGAGGAACTTTATTAGGAACAGGTGGACTTGTTAGAGCATATACACAAGCAGCACAGGCTGCAATTGCAAGTGCGGATATACTTGAATACAACCTGTGTATTGATTTAACAATAAATATCGAATATTCACTTTATGATAAACTTATGAATGTATACAATAATTATGGCGCTAAAATTCTAGATACACAGTTTACTGATAAAGTCACCATAAAAGCTAGAATGATAAGTGGAACCGAGGAAGAACTTGTAAAAGAGATAGAACTAATAACTAAAGGCTATAAGCCTGAAATTAGTGACGAAATATACGATATTTTCTGATAAAAGATAAAAATAAAAAATTTCCATAAAAAATAAAGGTTTTTATGTCCCAAATTCAGTATAATATATATAAGGGGGCTATTCCATGGAAAATGTAAGACAGAGAATTATTATGGCGGAGAAACAATATCTTTCTCCATATGCACAACTTTCTATCAATACTAATGGAAGGGCGAAGCCTGAAATTGAGTGTGATTTGCGTACCTGTTATCAAAGAGACAGAGATAGAATAATCCATTGTAAGAGCTTTAGAAGACTAAAACAAAAAACTCAAGTTTTTATTTCTCCTGAAGGTGATCATTATCGTACAAGATTAACTCATACACTAGAAGTAACACAGATTGCAAGAACAATTGCAAGAGCTTTAAGATTAAATGAAGATTTAACTGAAGCGATAGCGTTGGGACACGATTTGGGACATACACCTTTCGGACATGCTGGTGAAAGGGTTCTCAATAATCTAAATCCAACAGGTTTCACACATTATGAACAGGGTGTAAGAGTTGTTAATTATCTCGAAAAGAGTTTGCAGGGTCTCAATCTTACTTACGAAGTTACTGATGGTATACTCAAACACACAAAAGGACCATGGGCTTCAACTCTCGAAGGTGTTGTTGTTAGATATTCTGATAGAATAGCTTATATAAACCATGATATAGAAGATGCAATTTCTGGAGGAATTATAACAGAAAATGATTTGCCAAAAGACTGCACTGATTTCTTAGGATATAATAAAAGTGAAAGGATAACTTCGCTTATTAATTCACTTGTTAATAATTCTGATAGTAAAATAAAAATGGACGATGAAACTTTCAAGTATTACGATAAATTACACAAGTTTATGTATCGGACTGTGTATACCAATAGTGTCGCAAAGATTGAAGAAAAGAAGGTAGACAAGCTTATAGAAGAACTTTATAGATATTATTGTCAAAATATAAATAAAATGCCTTCAATGTATCAGATTATAGCCAATAATGAAGGAAAAGACAGAGCGGTTACAGATTATATTCAAGGAATGAGCGATGATTTTGCCTGTGACACTTTTGAAGATATATTTATACCGAAATCATGGAAAATAAAATAGAAGATAGGAGGTGGTTCTATGGCAATACCACCAAGTTATATTCAAGAATTGGTAGCTAGAAATGATATATATGATGTAGTTAGCAGATATGTATCTCTACAAAGAGCAGGAAGACTTTATAAAGGACTTTGCCCTTTCCATTCTGAAAGAAGCCCGTCTTTTATGGTTTATCCAGAAACTCAAAGTTATTATTGCTTCGGTTGTGGTGCTGGAGGAGATGTAGTTAAATTTACTATGGAAATGAATTCTTTAACATATATTGAAGCAATTCGTTTTCTAGCACAGTCATGTGGTATGCCTATGCCAGATGAAGATGATGGTATGGCAAAGCTAAAAAGTAGAATTTTTCAAATGAATAAACTGGCTGCTAGATATTTCCATAATAACCTTAATAGTGAAGATGGTAAAAATGCAAGAAAATATCTTCGAGACAGGCAGCTAACCGATAAGACTATTGTTAATTTTGGACTTGGATATGCAAGCAATAGTTGGAACGGGTTAACTGATTATTTGCATAGGCAGGGATTTCAAGACGATGAAATAGTAAAAGCCTACCTAGCAGCAAGAGGAAAAAATGGAAATATATATGACATATTTCGTGATAGAGTGATGTTTCCTATTATAGACCTTAGAGGAAATGTAATTGCCTTTGGCGGTAGAAGAATGGGTGACGAAGGTGGGCCTAAATACTTGAACAGTGGTGATACCCCAGTGTTTAAAAAAAGTAACGGCTTATTTGCGCTAAATTTAGCCAAAAAATCTGGTAAAGACACATTTATCCTTGCTGAAGGGTATATGGATGTTATATCTATGCATCAAGCTGGATTCAATAATGCAGTTGCTACCTTGGGTACAGCTTTAACTTCACAACAGGCAAAACTTATAGGTGACTATGCTAAAAAAGTGATAATTTCTTATGATTCAGATGAAGCAGGTCAAAAAGCTACTAGAAGAGCCGTGGAAATTTTTAATAAAGAAGATTTAACAGTACAAATTTTACAGATATCAGGAGCTAAAGACCCTGATGAATATATAAAAAAATATGGGGCACAGCGATTTGAAATGCTATTGGAAGGTGCCAACAATGCCATCGATTTTAGTTTGGCAAAGTTAAAAAATCAATACGATATTTCGAATGCTGATGAAAGAGTAGAATATCTTACAAAAGCGTGCGATATACTAGTGGATATAAATAACCCGATACAGCTAGATGTGTATTGTACGAGATTGTCAAAAGAAACTGGTATAGGAATTGAATCGTTAAAAACACAATTACGGAGAACTAGAAAGCGGAGATATCGTAAACAAGAAAATAAAAAAGAAAAAGAAATATTGAGGAGCGGTATTGGTCGGAATATAAAAATAGACTATCGTGAAAAAGGAAATACGGTTCCGAAAGCCTTTGCACAGCAGGAAATTATCTGTGCATTGGTCAGGGATAACAGTTTTTATAATTATGTAAAAGATAAACTGACACCTGATAATTTTACTGATGGAGATATGAGGCGGGCTTATACTGTCTTTGTAAATCTTATAGAACAAAATATCCCTGTGGATTATTCCACATTGGCATATAACCTTGATGGCGGTGTAGCAAACACCTTAGCAAGAATATTTGCCAACAATGCAGATATAATATTAACTCAAAAGGATTTGCAAATGCATATCGAAAACTTATTGACAGCTAAACTTTCTCGGAGTGAAGCTAGTGAAAAAAGTCTTGATGAAATAGCTGAAAGACTTAAGTTAATGAGAGAGAAAAAGAAATAGACAGGAGAATAATCTATGAGTGCAAAAGAAAAGAAAGTTACAAGTTTACTTGAATTGATTGAAATAGGTAAGAAAAATGGTAAGCTTACAGCAAAAGATATCAACTCATTTCTTGAAACAGTTGATTTCGATGTTGAACAGGTTGATAAATTTTATGAACATATAGAAAATGCTGGAATTGATATTATAGATGAAATAGGGGACGAGGAAGAAGAAATACTCACAGAAAGTAATGTTGAAAAGTTCGAAAAATCACTTGCTAGTGAAGGTGTAAGTATTGATGACCCTGTTAAAGTTTACCTTAAAGAGATAGGTTCTTTTCCACTCTTATCACTTGATGAGGAAATCGAACTTGCAGAAAAAATCCAGCAAGGTGATGAAAGAGCTAAAAAACGTCTTGCAGAAGCTAACCTACGTCTTGTTGTTTCAATTGCAAAAAGATATGTAGGCCGTGGTATGCTGTTTCTCGATCTTATTCAAGAAGGAAACCTTGGTCTTATTAAAGCAGTTGAAAAATTCGACTACACAAAAGGATTTAAGTTCTCAACTTATGCAACATGGTGGATAAGACAGGCAATTACTCGTGCTATTGCTGACCAGGCAAGAACAATTAGAATTCCTGTGCATATGGTAGAAACAATTAATAAAGTTAAAAAAGTACAGAGCCAACTGCTTCACAAAAATGGTCAAGAACCATCCGTTGAAGATTTAGCCGCAGAGCTTGATATGCCACAAGATAAGGTTCGCGAAATATTGAAAGTTGCTCAGGAACCAATCAGCTTAGAAAGCCCTATTGGTGAAGAAGAAGATAGTCATCTCGGTGATTTTATACCTGATTATGATGCACCAGTACCTGAAGAAGCTGCAACACACACACTTTTAAGGGAACAGCTTAACGAGGTTCTTGCCACACTTACCCCAAGGGAAGCGAAAGTTCTTTCACTTCGTTTTGGAATAGAAGATGGTAGACCAAGAACACTTGAGGAGGTTGGAAAGGAATTTAACGTTACAAGAGAACGTATTAGACAGATTGAAGCAAAAGCACTTCGAAAACTTCGTCATCCAAGCAGAAATAAAAAACTTAAGGATTTCCTTGATTAATAAAATCTGATTATTAATTGGATTTTATTTGACAATTTATTTATTTGACTGTAGAATTGATATTATAATACTATGATTTTTTACTGAAAATAAAATTTAGGAGATAGCTATGCACATCACAAAAGAAACTGACTATGCAGTACGTATTGTTTATTGTTTAGCTAATACTGAAGGAAGAAAAGATGCGCGTTCTATAAGTGAAGAAATGAGCGTTACACTTCGCTTTTCACTTAAAATACTTCACAAATTAGTACAAAGCGGGATAGTTAAATCTTATAAAGGTTCAAAAGGTGGATATGAATTGGCACGCCCTGCTACCGAAATAAACCTAAAACAGGTTATTGAATCTATTGAGGGTACATATTGTCTTGCTAAATGCGTTGATAATCCTGATTATGTTTGTGAGTGGAAAAAAGTGCCAGGATTGTGTTCGTTTAGAAAAGAATTTTCTCGTATAAGCTGTAAAATAAACGAAGAACTTGAAAAAGTTACTTTTGATAAACTTTAATTGATAAAGACACCTTGTTAACAACAGGGTGTCTTTTTGTGTATTTGTTTTTTGTTATTATAGCTATGACAAGCATTTTTTAATATTAAATTATTACTGTTGACATATTGACATGAATAGTATATAATTTTAAAATGCACAATAATGGCTACTTACGCCAATTTTGGAAAATTTAGTTAAAAAATTAGTCAAAAAATAGAATTTTTAGCTAAAAAATCTGCTTATTGTACAAAAAATATTTACTTAGACGAAAATATTTTATTTTTTATAAGTTTTTTGTAGTAATTCTGTATAGAAAAGTTGTAAAAAATAGTACAAAATTTAATTTTTTGAGTTTTATTGATCAATTATATTTTGTTGATGTAGTAATTCTGTACATTAACAATTATCATAAGATCGGCGTCTTTGTAATAAACAGCAAATAATATTTATGAAGGAGATTAAAAGATAATGGCGATTGTAAAACCAACAATGCTTGGTACAACTGAGCGTATGAACTTTGCTAAAATCAACGAAGTTTTGGAAATGCCAAACCTTCTTGAGGTACAGAAAACTTCATATCAATGGTTTATCGATGAAGGTATCAAAGAAGTATTTCGTGATACAGGTGCAATCGAAGACCATACAGGTACACTTGCTTTGGAATTTGTTGACTACCATTTGGAAGAAAAAACAAAATATTCTGTTAAAGAATGCAAGGAACGCGATGTAACTTATGCTGCTCCTCTGAAAGTTACAATTCGTTTGCTCAACAAAGAAACAGGCGAAATCAAACAGCAGGAAAAATTCATGGGTGACTTTCCTAAAATGACAGACAGTGGTACATTTATTATAAATGGTGCTGAACGTGTTATTGTTTCACAGCTCATCCGCTCTCCTGGTGCTTATTTCAAACTTGATCACGATAAAACTGGTAAAAAATTGTACTCAGGTACAATAATTCCTAACCGTGGTGCATGGCTTGAATATGAAACCGATATAAATGACATTTTCTATGTTCGTATTGATAAAAATAGAAAGCTGCCTGTAACAAGCTTCTTGCGTGCTCTTGGCCTTTCATCAAATGATCAGATTAGAGAAATGTTTGGCGACGAAGAAATTATTGAGGCTACACTTGCAAAAGACATTACATCTAACACAGAAGAAGGTCTTTTGGAAACATACAGAAAACTTCGTCCAGGTGAACCTCCAACGGTTGAAAACAGCCAGACACATATTAACAATTTGTTCTTTGACCCAAGAAGATATGATTTGTCTCGTTTCGGTCGCTATAAATTCAATAAAAAACTTTCAATCGCAAACAGAATTACAAATGAAGTTGCTGCTGAAATGGTTGTTTCACCTCTCACAGGCGAAATTCTTTGTGAAGAAGGTACAGTTATTACTGAAGAGCTCGCTTTTGAAATTGAAAACAACGGCGTTGCAGTTATGCATGTTAAAAAAGAAGATGGCACAATAGTTAAAGTTCTTTCAAACGGCACAGTTGACCATAAAGCAGTTGTAGGTTTTGACCTTACTGAAGAAGGAATTAACGAAAAGGTTTTCTTCTCTGTTCTTAAAGAACTAATTGACGAAGCAGCAGGCGACGAAGAAGTTCTTAAATCTCTTATGGTTGAAAACAGAGAAAGACTTATCCCTACACACATTACAACAGATGATATTTTTGCTTCTGTTAACTATGTAACTTGTCTTTCTCATGATGTTGGACAATTTGATGATATTGACCACCTTGGTAATCGTCGTATCCGCAGTGTTGGCGAATTGTTACAGGCTCAGTTCCGCACAGGTATCATCCGTATGGAGAGAACAATTCGTGAAAGAATGGATCAGCAAGATAGAGATACTATCACTCCTGAAAGCCTTATCAATATCAAACCTGTTGTTGCTATCATAAAAGAGTTCTTTGGTTCATCAGCACTTTCACAGTTCATGGATCAGACAAACCCGCTTGCTGAATTAACACATAAACGTCGTCTTTCTGCTCTTGGTCCTGGTGGTCTTTCTCGTGACCGTGCTGGCTTTGAAGTTCGTGACGTTCACTACTCTCACTATGGTAGAATGTGTCCTATTGAAACACCTGAAGGCCCTAACATCGGATTGATTTCTTACATTGCTACTTTTGCTAGAATCAATGAATATGGCTTTATTGAAGCTCCTTACAGAAAAGTTGATAAAGAAACTGGCTGTGTTACAGATGAAGTTGTTTACATGACAGCTGATGTTGAAGATAGATACACAGTTGCACAGGCTAATGAGCCTTTGGATGACGAAGGACATTTTGTAAGAGAACGAGTTAATGCTCGTTATCGTGATACCATTCTTGAAGCTTCAAGAGATGAAGTTGACTTCATGGATGTTTCACCTAAGATGGTTGTTTCTGTTGCTACAGCTATGATTCCGTTCTTGGAAAACGATGACGCTAACCGTGCTCTCATGGGTGCCAACATGCAACGTCAGGCTGTGCCTCTTCTCCGCCCTGAAGCACCTATTGTTGCAACAGGTATGGAATATAAAGCTGGTTATGACTCAGGTGTTGTTGTAATTGCTAAAAATGACGGTGTTGTTGAAAGAGTTAGTGCAGATAAAATTGTTATCCGCACAGGCAAAACAACAACAGACGAATATGATATTATTAAATTTATGCGTTCTAACCAGGGTACATGTATTAATCAGCGCCCTATAGTTTCAGAAGGCGAATACATTAAAAAAGGTCAGGTAATCGCTGACGGTCCTTCGACTGACCATGGTGAAATTTCTCTTGGTAAAAATGTTCTCGTTGGTTATATGACTTGGGAAGGTTATAACTACGAAGATGCTATATTGATTAACGAAAGAGTTGTTTCAGAAGATATATTTACTTCTATTCATATTGAAGAATATGAAATCGAAGCTAGAGAAACAAAACTTGGACCTGAAGAAATTACAAGAGAAGTCCCTAATGTTGGTGAAGAAGCACTTAAAAATCTCGACAGTCGTGGTATTATCCGCATTGGTGCTGAAGTAACAGGTGGCGATATTCTGGTTGGTAAAGTTACACCAAAAGGTGAGACAGAACTTTCTCCAGAAGAAAAACTTCTACGAGCTATTTTTGGTGAAAAAGCTGGTGATGTGAGAGATACTTCTCTTAAAGTACCTCACGGTGCATATGGTACAATTGTTGATGTTAAAATATTCACACCGGAAAACAGTGATGAAATTAAACCTGGTGTTATAGAAGTTGTAAGAGTTTACATCGCTCAGAAACGTAAGATTTCTGTAGGTGACAAAATGGCTGGCCGTCATGGTAACAAAGGTGTTGTTTCAAGAATTCTTCCTAAAGAAGATATGCCATTCCTAGCTGACGGTACACCGCTAGATTTAGTTCTTAATCCATTGGGCGTTCCTTCTCGTATGAACATCGGTCAGGTTCTCGAGGTTCATCTTGGTTATGCAGCTAAAGCACTTGGATGGAAAGTTATGACTCCTGTATTTGATGGTGCCAAAGAAACCGATATCTTTGAACTTCTCAAACAGGCAGGGCTACCTGAAACAGGTAAAGTTCAGCTTTATGATGGCAGAACAGGCGAACCATTTGATAACCTTGTTACTGTTGGATATAAATACTTCCTTAAACTTCATCACCTTGTTGATGATAAAATGCATGCACGTTCGATTGGTCCATACTCACTTGTTACTCAGCAGCCTTTGGGTGGTAAAGCTCAGTTCGGTGGACAGAGATTTGGTGAAATGGAAGTTTGGGCTCTCGAAGCTTATGGTGCTGCATACACATTGCAGGAAATTCTTACTGTTAAGTCTGACGATATGGTTGGTCGTGTTAAAACATACGAGGCTATATTCAAAGGTCAAGAAATTCCAAAACCAGGCATTCCTGAATCATTCCGCGTTCTTATTAAGGAAATGCAGTCTCTCGCTCTTGACATTCGTGTTTTAGACGATGAAGGACATGAAGTAGATCTTAAACAAACTTATGACGATGATGATGCAAAAGGCGATTTTGCTAATGAAATCGCTACTGAGCTTGTTGAGCAGGAAGAAGATCTTAAAGGTTTTATGGTAAGTGATAACCCTGAAGAAGATTTTGCTATCGGCTCTTCATTCGAAGATACAGACGCTGACCAAGGCAATGACGAAACTGATTTCTAATTTCAATATTTGAAATCTGAGATTGTTGTTCTTAAAATGCCTGTTTTGATATAGTTAAGACAGGCACATATATTTAAAGAAAGGAAGTTTTGCTACAATATGGCACATAACACTTTTGATTCAATTAAAATCGGCATTGCCTCACCGGAACAGATTTTAAGCTGGTCACATGGTGAAGTTACAAAGCCTGAAACAATCAATTACCGCACTCTTAAACCTGAAAGAGACGGTCTGTTCTGTGAAAGAATTTTTGGACCTACAAAAGACTGGGAATGTAGTTGTGGTAAATTAAATAAAAATCGTCACAAAGGTCAAATTTGTGATAAATGTGGTGTTGAAAGCACCAGAGCAAAAGTTCGTAGAGAAAGAATGGGTCACATCAGCCTCGCAGCTCCTGTTTCACATATCTGGTATCTTAAAGCTGTTCCATCAAGAATCGGTCTTATTCTTGATGTTACACCTAAAGCACTTGAAAAAGTTATTTATTTCTCATCATATATAGTAACAGACAAAGGCTTTACTGCACTTGAAGATAAACAGCTTCTCACAGAAAATGAATATAACGATATGGTCGATCGTTATGGCGAAGATGCTTTTAAAGCTTCTATGGGTGCAGAGGCTGTTAAAGAACTTCTTGAAAGAATTGATCTCGATCAACTTTCAGAAGAACTTACAAAAGAACTTGAAACAGCTACTGGTCAAAAGAGAGTTAAACTTTATAAACGCCTTGAAGTTTGTGAAAGTTTCCGTCAGTCAGGTAACCGTCCTGAATGGATGATTCTTGATGTTCTACCAGTTATTCCACCTGATATTCGTCCAATGGTTCAGTTGGATGGTGGACGTTTTGCAACAAGTGACCTTAATGACCTTTACAGACGAGTTATTAACCGTAACAATCGTCTTAAAAAATTGCTTGAGCTTTCCGCTCCTGATATTATTGTAAGAAACGAAAAGAGAATGCTTCAGGAAGCAGTCGATAGCCTTATCGACAATGGTCGTCGTGGCCGTGCTGTTACAGGCGGCACATCAAATAGACCTTTGAAATCACTTTCAGATATGCTGAAGGGTAAACAAGGTCGTTTCCGTCAGAACCTTCTAGGTAAACGTGTTGACTACTCCGGTCGTTCAGTTATCGTTGTCGGTCCTGAACTTAAAATGTATCAGTGTGGACTTCCAAAAGAAATGGCTCTTGAACTTTTCAAACCATTTGTTATGAGAGAACTTGTTGACAAAGGATATGCAACAAATATTAAGAGTGCTAAAAAAGTTGTTGAAAGAGCTAAATCTGAAGTTTGGGATGCACTTGAAACAGTTATAAAAGGACACCCAGTTCTTCTTAACCGTGCTCCTACACTTCACCGTCTTGGTATTCAAGCCTTTGAACCTATTCTCGTTGAAGGTCGTGCTATCAAACTTCACCCACTCGTATGTTCAGCTTACAATGCTGACTTTGACGGTGACCAGATGGCTGTTCACGTACCACTTTCACACGAGGCTCAAGAAGAAGCTAGAAACCTTATGCTTGCATCTGGGAACCTCTTGAAACTTTCAGATGGTTCACCAGTTGCAGTTCCTACACAGGATATGGTTCTTGGTTCTTACTACCTTACAATCGTTGATGAAGGCGATAAAGGTGAAGGTATGATTTTCCGTGACGAAAATGAAGCTCTTATGGCATATTCAGAAGGCTATGTTACTCTTCATTCAAAAGTTAAAATTCGTCGTACTGGAGAATGGAATGGTCAGCCGATAACTCAAATAGTTGAAACAACTGTTGGACGTTTGATTTTCAACACACCAATCCCACAGGATCTTGGTTATGTTGATAGAACAAAAGAAGAAAATGCACTTAAGCTTGAAATAGAATTTGTTGTAGGTAAAAAACAGCTTGGTGATATAATTAAAAAATCTATTGAAAAACATGGTACGAAAGTAACATCTGTTGTTCTTGATAATATTAAATCACAGGGATATAAGTACTCAACAAAAGGCGCTATCACAGTTGCTGCATGTGATGCTGTTGTTCCTCCTAAAAAGAAAGAACTCATTGCTGAGGCTGAAAAAGAAGTTGCTAGAACACGTAAACTATATGAAAGAGGTTTGCTCAGTGACGATCAGAGATATAAATCTGTTATCGAAACTTGGAACAAAACAACAGACCTTGTTTCTAAGGCACTCCAGGAAAATATGGATGCTCGTAACCCAATTTGGATGATGGCTGATTCTGGTGCTCGTGGTTCTATGAACCAGATTAAACAGCTTGCAGGTATGCGTGGTCTTATTGCTTCTACCTCAGGTAAAACAATTGAAATACCTATTAAAGCTAACTACCGTGAGGGCTTGAACATCTTGGAATACTTTATTTCAGCTCGTGGTGCTCGTAAAGGTTTGGCTGATACTGCTCTCCGTACTGCCGACTCTGGTTATCTCACACGTCGTCTTGTTGATGTTTCTCATGACGTTATCATTCGCGAACACGATTGTGGCGCTACACATGGTATTGTAGTAAGAGAAATTCGTGATGGAAATAGTGTAATAGAGCCACTGCCAGACAGACTTCTTGGACGTTATACGGTTCATGATTTGTTTGACCCTAAAACAGGCGAACTTGTTGTTTCAAAAGACAAGATGATGGATAAAGATGATATAGATAGAATCATTAAAGCATTTGGCACATATGATGAAACAACTGGTAAGTATGATGCTAAAGATATCGAAATTGAAATTCGCAGTGTTCTTAACTGTAAATCAAACATTGGTGTTTGTGCTAAATGTTATGGTGCTTCACTTTCTGATTGGCAACCAGTAAAAATGGGTGATGCCGTTGGTACTATTGCTGCTCAGTCAATTGGTGAACCAGGTACACAGCTTACAATGCGTACTTTCCATACAGGTGGTATCGCTTCAGCAGCTGATATTACACAGGGTCTTCCTCGTGTTGAAGAATTGTTTGAAGCACGCCGTCCAAAAGTTATTTCTATTATGAGCGAAATTGCTGGTAAAGTAAGAATTGACGAAACAAAGAAAGGCACATACGCTATTATTGAAGGTTTCGATGACAACGGTGCTCCTTGTGAAAAAAGTTACCTTATTCCTTTTGATGCAAGATTGCTTCCAACTGTTTATGATGGTGCAACAGTAGAAAAAGGTGCATACCTTACAGAAGGTTCTGCAGCTCCTGCTGATATACTTGCAATCAAAGGTAGAACAGCTGTTGAAGATTACATCATTCAAGAAGTACAGAAAGTTTATCGTGTACAGGGTGTTGAAATTAGTGATAAGCACATCGAAGTTATCGTTCGTCAGATGATGAAGAAAGTTAAGGTTGAAGAAGTTGGTTCAACAGATCTCATCGGAGGAGCTTTGGTTGACTATAAAGAATACAAAGAAAAATCTGAAGAAATCGAAGCTAGAATTGCTGCTGGTGAAGAAAACCTTGAGTTGCCAAAAGTTACAGATATTATTCTTGGTATAACAAAAGCATCTCTAGCAACAGAAAGTTTCTTGTCAGCTGCTTCATTCCAAGAAACAACAAAAGTTCTTACTGACGCTGCTATACGTGGTAAAGTTGATAAACTACAGGGTATGAAAGAAAACGTTATTATTGGTAAGCTTATCCCTGCTGGTTCTACAGTTGCTGAAATGCACAACGAAGAGAAAGAATTTGAAGAAAATGGTCAATTCGCAGGTATTTAATTCAAATAACTATTGACAATACTGCGCTGAAATAGTAAAATAAATTTCGGCGCAGTTAATGTGCTATGTTTAAGTTGCGATTTTTCCAAAATGGACAAGCGACTTTTCATAATATAAATAAATGTAATAGGAGGATATTGAAAATGCCAACATTTAACCAATTGGTTCGCAAAGGCAGAGAAACACTGGTAAAGAAATCAACAGCTCCAGCTCTTCAGAAAGGTTATAACAGCCATAAAAAAGTAGCTACAGATCAGTCAGCTCCACAGAAACGTGGTGTATGTACAGCTGTTAGAACAATGACACCTAAGAAACCTAACTCAGCTCTTAGAAAAGTAGCAAGAGTTCGTCTTTCAAACGGTATCGAAGTTACATCTTACATTCCAGGTATCGGTCACAACCTTCAGGAACATAGCGTTGTTCTTATTCGTGGTGGTCGTGTTAAAGACTTGCCAGGTGTACGTTACCATACAATTCGTGGTACACTCGATACACAGGGTGTTGCTAAGAGAATGCAGAGCCGTTCTAAATACGGTGCAAAACGCCCAAAAGCAGGTAAGAAATAATTCTTACAAATTTATTTAAATTAGTAAAATGACATTTAATGCCATGAAGGGCTTTATATATAGATATATATTTACCCTTTTCGTGCAGACAGAAGTTTTTTTACACTTTTGAGTACCAAAGATATCATCAAAATTAATGAAGGAGGGAAGAAAGGTGCCAAGAAGAGGTAATATTGCAAAAAGAGATGTACTGGTTGATCCAATGTACAACTCAAAATTGGTTACTAAACTCGTTAACAGCATTATGCTGGACGGTAAAAAAGGCGTTGCTCAGAAAATAGTTTACGATGCATTTGATATCGTAGCTGAAAAATCAGGCAATGACCCACTCGAAATGTTCGAAAAAGCAATGGAAAATATTATGCCATTGCTCGAAGTTAAAGCTCGCCGTGTAGGTGGTGCAACATATCAGGTTCCAATGGAAGTTAGAGCTGAAAGAAGACAGACATTAGGTCTTAGATGGTTGACAACTTACTCAAGAAGCAGAAACGAAAAAACAATGCGTGAAAGACTCGCTGGTGAAATTTTGGATGCAGTAAACGGTAACGGTGGTGCATGCAAAAAACGCGAAGACACACACAAAATGGCTGAAGCAAACAAAGCTTTCGCACATTACAGATATTAATCTACTATTTTGCACAAGCCTGGCAGCTTAATTGTTGCCGGGCATAACGATAAGATTAAGGAGAAAAAATGGCAAGAGACGTTTCACTCGAGATGACCAGAAATATCGGTATCATGGCTCACATCGATGCTGGTAAAACCACCACAACTGAGCGTATCCTTTATTTTACTGGTGTTAACCATAAAATAGGCGAAACTCATGAAGGTGCTGCTACTATGGACTGGATGGCTCAGGAGCAGGAAAGAGGTATTACAATTACTTCTGCTGCTACAACATGTTACTGGGCACATTCTGAATACAAAGATCCTGCACAGATCAAGAAAAATCGCCATAGAATTAATATCATCGACACTCCTGGCCACGTTGACTTTACAGTTGAAGTAGAACGCTCTTTGAGAGTTCTTGATGGTTCTGTAACAGTTCTCTGTGCAAAAGGTGGTGTAGAACCTCAGTCTGAAACTGTATGGCGTCAGGCTGATAAATACAGAGTACCTAGAATGGTTTATGTTAATAAGATGGATATCATGGGCGCTAACTTCTATAACGTAGTGCAGATGATGAAAGACCGTCTAAAATGTAACGCTGTTCCACTTCAGATCCCAATGGGCAGTGAAGATACATTTGTAGGTATGATTGATCTTTTGAAAATGAAAGCTATCGTTTATGATAACGACATTACAAAAGGTTTCCAGGAAGTTGAAATTCCTGAAGAATTTGTAGAAAAAGCTAATGAATATCATGAAGCAATGGTTGAAGCCATAGCTGAAACAGATGAAGACCTCATGATGATGTACCTTGAAGGCGAAGAAATTGCTATAGATGACCTTAAAAAGGCTATCCGTAAAGCAACAATAGGTAACGATATGGTACCAGTACTTTGCGGTACTTCATACAGAAATAAAGGTGTTCAGCAGCTTCTTGATGCTATTGTTGATTATATGCCAGCACCAACAGATATTGAAGATATTAAAGGTGTAAATCCAGAAACAGGCGAAGAAGAATCAAGACCTTCTTCTGACGACGCTCCATTTTCTGCTTTGGCATTTAAAATTGCAACTGACCCATTTGTAGGTAAACTCTGCTTCTTCCGTGTTTACTCAGGTGTTGTTAAAGCTGGTGAAACAGTTTACAACTCAGTAAAAGATGGTAAAGAACGTATGGGCCGTATTCTTCAGATGCATGCTAACCATCGTCAGGATATTGAAGCATGTTACGCTGGTGATATTGCAGCTGCAGTTGGTCTTAAAAATACAACTACAGGTGACACACTCTGTGATGAAAAACATCCAGTTATTTTGGAAAGTATGGAATTCCCAGAACCAGTTATCCGTGTAGCTATTGAGCCAAAAACAAAAGCAGGTCAGGAAAAAATGGGCCTTGCTCTTGCTAAACTTGCTGAAGAAGATCCAACATTCAAAACTTATACAGATGAAGAAACAGGTCAGACAATCATAGCTGGTATGGGTGAACTTCACCTTGAAATCATTGTTGACCGTCTTCTTCGTGAATTTAAAGTAGAAGCTAACGTTGGTGCTCCACAGGTTGCATACAGAGAAACAATTAAAGGTAATGCTGATGTAGAAACAAAATATGCTCGTCAGTCAGGTGGTAAAGGTCAGTACGGTCACGTTAAGATCCGAGTTTCACCAAATGAACCTGGTAAAGGTTACGAATTTATCAATGCAGTTGTTGGTGGTGCAATTCCTAAAGAATTCATTGGTCCTGTAGACCAAGGTATTCAAGGGGCTATGCAGGCTGGTATCCTTGCTGGTTATCCAGTAGTTGACGTTAAAGTTGAACTTTATGATGGTTCATACCATGAAGTTGACTCTTCAGAAATGGCATTTAAAATTGCTGGTTCTATGGCTTTCAAAGAAGCTATGAGAAAAGCAAATCCAGTTTTGCTTGAACCTATGATGAAAGTTGCTACAATTGTTCCTGAAGAATACATGGGCGATGTTATGGGTGACTTTAACAGCCGTCGTGGCCTTATTCAGGGCACAGAAGCTAGAAATGGTTCACAGCAGATCAATGCTCTAGTTCCACTCCGGAACATGTTTGGTTACGCAACAGACCTTCGTTCAAAAACACAGGGTCGTGGTAACTACGCTATGGAACCTTCACATTACACTGAAGTTCCAAAATCAATTGCTGAAGGCATTATGGCCGGCAGAGCAAAAAAAGATTAATCAGTACAACTTAAAAATCACTTGATTTTTATAGGGAAAATTGATACAATTAAGAAAACATTTGCTTATAACTAATAGGAGGATTTCTTACAATGGCAAAAGCTAAATTTGAAAGAAGCAAACCACATATTAACATTGGTACTATTGGTCACGTTGACCATGGTAAAACAACTCTTACAGCTGCTATCACAAAGGTATTGTCTTTGAGAGGTTATGCTGAAAAAACTGACTACGCAAATATCGATAAAGCTCCAGAAGAAAGAGAACGTGGTATCACAATCAATACTTCACACGTTGAATATGAAACAGACAACAGACACTACGCTCACGTTGACTGCCCAGGCCACGCTGACTATGTTAAAAACATGATTACTGGTGCTGCACAGATGGATGGTGCTATCCTTGTTGTTTCTTCAGCTGATGGCCCAATGCCACAGACACGTGAACACATCTTGCTTTCACGTCAGGTTGGTGTTCCATACATTGTTGTATTTATGAACAAAGTTGACCAGGTTGATGACCCAGAACTTCTTGAACTTGTTGAAATGGAAATTCGTGATCTTCTTAACGAATACGACTTCCCAGGCGATGATACACCTATCATCAAAGGTACAGCTCTCGGCGTTCTTGAATGCACATCAGAAGACTACAATGCTCCTGAATATGCAGCTATCCGTGAATTGATGGATGCAGTTGATGCATACATTCCAACTCCAGATAGAAAAGCTGATCTTCCATTCCTTATGCCAGTTGAAGACGTATTCACAATCACAGGTCGTGGTACAGTTGCAACAGGTAGAGTTGAAAGAGGTACTATCAAAGTTGGTGAAGAAGTTGAAATTATCGGTCTTTCAGAAGAAAGAAAGAAAACAACTGTTACAGGTCTTGAAATGTTCCGTAAACTTCTTGACTTTGCAGAAGCTGGTGATAATGTAGGTGCTCTTCTCCGTGGTATCCAGAGATCAGAAATCGAAAGAGGTCAGGTTCTTTGTAAACCAGGCACAATCCACCCACATACAAAATTTGTAGGTCAGGTTTATGTTCTTAAAAAGGATGAAGGTGGCCGTCATACACCATTCTTTAACAACTACCGTCCACAGTTCTACTTCAGAACAACAGACGTTACAGGTGTTATCACACTTCCAGAAGGTACAGAAATGTGCATGCCTGGCGATAACGTTGAAATGGCAGTTGAACTTATTACAACAATTGCTATCGAAGAAGGTCTTCGTTTTGCTATCCGTGAAGGCGGCAGAACTGTAGGTTCAGGCGTTGTTGTTAAAGTTATTGAATAATTTATTATTCAACTTTTCAATATAATAAACAATGTAGCCTCTTTACACAAGTAAAGAGGCTATTTGTTATATAATTTTGTATAAAATCAAGAAAATTTAAAAATACCTTGATATTTTATACTTTTAGTCGTATAATAAATAAAATTATTTAATACAAAATGTCGAATTATTTAGTTTATTTAATTATTTTAAATAATTATATGATTTTTATAATTGTTTATTTATCTAAATTTTGATTTATTTTGTATCATTCCTCTGTAAATATAGCATAAAAGCATGAATTTTAATTTTTTAATATTCCTATTTACAGAGGGATTTTTATATTATTTTTTTGATAACTAAAGGAGAAAGTAAAATGGGTAAAATTTTAAAAGAATCATTGACTTTTGATGATGTTCTTCTAGTTCCACAGCACTCATATGTTGTTCCAGCAGAAGTTTCAACGGTAACAAGACTTAGCGATAAAATTGTTCTTAATGTTCCATTTATGTCTGCAAGCATGGATACTGTTACAGAATCAAGAATGGCAATAGCTATGGCTAGAGAAGGTGGTATTGGTATTATTCATAAAAATATGCCAATCGAAGCTCAGGCTATGGAAGTTGACAAAGTTAAAAGAAGTGAGCATGGTGTTATCACAGATCCATTCTACTTAAGTCCTAATCATAAAGTTTGCGATGCTGATGCTTTGATGGGACGTTATCGCATTTCTGGTGTACCTATTGTTGATGAAAATAAAGTTCTAGTTGGAATTATAACAAATAGGGATATACGTTTTGAAACAGATATGAATAGACCTATCTGCGAAGTTATGACAAAAGAAGACCTCGTTACAGCTAAACCTGGTATTTCTCTTGATGACGCAGAAAAACTTCTTAAAGCACATAAAATCGAAAAACTTCCTTTGGTTGATGAAAATGGTGTTCTTAAAGGTCTTATCACAATTAAAGATATAGAAAAACGAGTTCTTTATCCAAATTCAGCTAAGGATTCACTAGGCAGACTTATTTGTGGTGCTGCTGTAGGTATCACAAATAACATGATTGAAAGAGCTACAGCACTGGTTAATGCAGGGGTAGACCTTCTTTCAGTAGACACTGCTCATGGGCATAGTGAAGGAGTTCTTAAAGCTGTAAAACTTCTTAAAGAAACTTTCCCACAGATCACACTTATGGCGGGAAATATTGCGACAGCAGAAGCTTGTGAAGCGCTTATCGAAGCAGGAGCTGATATTGTAAAAGTAGGTATTGGGCCTGGTTCTATTTGTACAACACGTGTTGTTGCTGGTATTGGGGTTCCTCAACTCACAGCTGTCATGGATTGTGCTGAAGTTGGACGGAAATACGGTATTCCGGTTATTGCAGATGGCGGTATTAAATTCTCAGGTGATGTCACAAAAGCTATTGCTGCAGGTGCATCAGCTGTTATGATTGGTTCACTTTTCGCTGGTACAGAAGAAGCTCCTGGTGAAACAACAATATACAAGGGTAGAACATTTAAAACTTATCGTGGTATGGGATCTTCAGCTGCCATGTCAAATGGTTCGAATGACCGTTATTTCCAGGATGGCAAAGCAAAATTTGTACCTGAAGGTGTTGAAGGTATGGTTCCTTACCGCGGACTTCTTAAAGACAATGTTTACCAATTGGTTGGGGGTCTTCGTGCAGGAATGGGTTACTGCGGTACACCTACTATCAAAGATCTCAACAGAGATGGTGTATTTGTAAAAATTACAGGCGCTGGTCTAAAAGAAAGTCATCCACACGATATTCTTGTTACAAAAGAAGAAAGTAACTATTCAGTTGGTGAATATAAATAATGTGTATAAGCTCCGTTCATGGTAACGGAGCTTTCTCTGTTGATTTTATAATGTATATTTTAATAAATAAAAATATATAGATAAAAAAATATTGACATAATATGTAAGATATATTATAATGAAACTGCTAAAAGAAACTTTTTATATTGCTAAACATATATTTAAGATTTCACTTTTATATGTATATAATCCCATACACTTATATATACAAAACAAAAAAACGCCCTACATTATGGGCGTTTTTTGTTTATAATAAAAAAATCAAGAATATTATATTGCTTTTTTTCACAAAATAGTTTATAATATCATATCAACAAAATTAAGCATTTTACAAAATATATGTTGCTTAATATTTTTAAAATTATGGAGGAAAATTTATGCTGAATAATGTGCGTCCAGAATCAATGGAACGAATCAATACAAAAGAATTGGCAGATGCTTTCATCGACCAGCAGATTAAAGAAATCAAAGAGCAAGTTGGTGACAAAAAAGTTATTTTGGCACTTTCAGGTGGTGTTGACTCTTCAGTAGTTGCAGCTTTGCTTATAAAAGCTATCGGTAAACAGCTTGTTTGTGTTCATGTTAATCATGGCCTTCTTAGAAAAGGTGAGCCGGAACAGGTTATTAAAGTATTTCGTGATGAAATGGATGCTAATCTTATTTATGTAGATGCCGTTGATCGATTCCTTGATAAGTTGGCAGGCGTTAGTGAACCAGAAAATAAGCGTAAGATTATTGGTGCTGAATTTATCCGTATTTTTGAAGAAGAAGCACGCAAACTTGAAGGTGTAGAATTCCTTGCACAAGGCACAATTTACCCTGATATACTTGAAAGTGATGGTGTGAAAGCTCATCATAATGTTGGTGGATTGCCTGAAGATATGAAATTTGGACTTGTTGAACCACTTAAACTTTTATTCAAAGATGAAGTGAGAATGGTAGGTAAAACACTTGGTTTACCTGATAACATGGTTTATCGTCAGCCATTCCCAGGCCCAGGGCTTGGTGTTCGTTGTCTTGGCGCAATTACACGAGATCGTCTTGACGCAGTTAGAGAATCAGATGCTATTCTGCGTGAAGAATTTGCTAAAAATGGACTTGAAGGAAAAGTATGGCAGTATTTCACTGCAATACCTGATTTTAAATCTGTTGGAGTTAAAGACGATAAAAGAACATATGAATATCCGGTAATTATTCGTGCTGTTAATACAGTAGATGCAATGACAGCAACAGTTGCAGAAATCCCATTTGAACTTCTTAAACATATTACTGATAGGATTACAAAAGAAGTAGAAGGTGTCAACCGTGTTCTATTCGATTTCACTCCTAAACCATCAGGTACAATTGAGTGGGAATAAAAATATAATGTAATTAAAACCTCTGAAAATGCCTTATTTACAGGCTTTTCGGAGGTTTTCTCTTTTTCTAAAACCTCTCATCGTACCAAAAGTGTACCACCTAGAGAGAATATACGTTATTCCCAAATAAAATTAAATATACACAGTACATTCAAACATTAATCGAATTAACCCAAAAGGTTGACAAATAAAACTTAATAGGTTATACTTTAAGTAACCTAGAAAAAGGAGGTACTACTATGCTGACAAGTATAGGAAGATTTTTAAGAAAACTTCGAATAGACAATGGTGAAATTTTAAAAAATATGGCAGATAAATTAGAGGTGTCATCAGCATTTTTATCAGCTGTTGAAAATGGAAAAAAGAAAATGCCGGAAAACTGGATGGAAAGATTGGCTGTTCTTTACAATTTTACTGAGGACCAACTAGATTCATTTCAAAAATCAATTATTGATACAAATAAAGCTATTGAATTAAATCTAGAGAATGCTACTCCTCAACATCGAGATTTGGCGATTACATTCGCAAGACATTTTGATTCAATCGATGAAGAAACAAGTAAAAAAATTACAGATTTGCTGATGAAGTATAAGGAGGACTAAAAAAGTTTGACAAATTATTTAGTAGAAGCAAAATCAAGATGTGATTTGCGAGATTTTGCAAATTTGTTAAGGGAAGAACTTGGATTGGAAAATTGTATATACTTTCCTATAGTTGAAATCTTAGATGTGCTCACGGAAGTTTTTTATCCAAAATTTAGTTATGAAATTGTAAATGATAACGAATTTCCAGAGCATACTCATGCTGATACAGATGTATTGACAGGACATATACGAATTAAGGAATCTGTATATAACGGTGCCTGTGAAGGAAAGGGTCGAGATCGAATGACAATTGCCCACGAGCTCGGACATTTTTTAACTCTTTGTTTGTGTGGCTTTAAACTAGAGAGGAATTTTAAAAAAGAAGAATATCCTTCATATCGTGATCCTGAATGGCAAGCAAAATGCTTTGCAGGTGAATTGCTTGTTCCAGCACACTTGGTCAAAGATTTATCATCAAGGCAGATTGCAAAACAATGTGGTGTTTCTGTAGATGCTGCAAAGATTCAATATCGCCATATTCACGAAGGTGGTGATGCAAATTGTTTGTAAGAAAAAAGAAAAGCACTTTATAAGCTGTTGGCGCAGCAAATAAAGTGCATCTCTCCGAATATTGCTATTCATTTTGTGGTAGAAATATTATAGCTCTTTTCGGAGAAGAAATCAATAGAAAACGGAAATTATAAACCAAGGGGATACTATACCGTTTTCTAATCAATCCCCGGAAAGACTATAAACTTAATGAATATTAAAAATGTCACTAACAAAGGTGGCTGTAAAGATGTTTTTCACGCTTTTTTAGTAGAAAAAGCAGATTACGCCGGTGAAGAGGAAATTCCTTGTATTAAAACAAGCAGTCATTTACCGGAGCGTCTGATTCCCTTTTCCAAAGCTCTGAACTCTACAGATTATAATCAGTGGGTCGTTTTTTATGAACACGACAGCCAGATTGTGAGAATCTGGAACAATCCGCATAAATATCTGGAGAAGCTCAAAAAATTCAAAGGTGTGATTACACCGGATTTCAGCCTTTATCGCAATATGCCGCTTGTAATGCAAAAGTGGGCTACATATCAGGGAAAGGCAATAGGTGTTTGGCTGCAAAACGAAGGCATAGAGGTCATTCCCAATGTACGCTTTGCGGACGAACGATCCTACCCGTTTTGCTTTTCCGGAGTAGAAAAGCATAGCACAGTCGCTATCGGGACGCACGGATGTATCAAACAGCTTACAGACAGGGCATATTTTGAAAAAGGTCTTGCTGAAATGGTTCTGGAATTGGAACCCAAAACCATTATTGTATATGGAGCTGCTCCGGATTCTATTTTTAATAAGTACAAAGAAAATGGTATCCGAATTTTACAGTTTGACAGCGAAATTGCTGCTTACCATAAGGCGGTGAACGCCTAATGGGAACCGGAGCTGGTAAAGGACTGAATTTTGGAAATAGTTTTGGTGCACGAAGAGAACAGCAAAACGATATGTCACAAGAAAACCGCCACTTAACCGAGAGCCAGCTAATAGCAGAACTTGAAGAAAAGGGCACAAAATTCACAAAAGAAGATGTGCTTTTTATTACAAAAGATAAAACAGGGCAAACTGTATGGCTGGAAAAAGGAAATTCCGGGGCAGGACTTAAACATATCGAACAACGACATGAACAAGATTTTTTAAGAAAGCAAAATATTCATAAAGAAGAAATTGCACAACATTTAAGAACCATATACACTGACGGAAATATTGAATACTCCAGAATAACTACCCGAAATAATATTGAAGGATATGAAAAATTGTATAGTTACAAAGGAAGCTATTATATTCTTTCTGGAATTGGTACAAATGGGTTTATTGTAAGTGCATATCCTTTAGATGAAAATATTGCACATAAATTGATCGAGAGGTATAAGAAATGAATAATAATAAGCAAATAGTGAAATTGCAACTTGATTATTTACAGGGGCCGATTTGGATAAGTGATATTGAGACGGGGGAACCTTTTACCGGCATAGAAATTATTGACACAGATGCACGGGTTTGGGAATTGAACAAAAAAATCGGGCAGCGATTTTCTTCCTATTATGAATTTGATTCTCACGATCAACCCTGCTGGTTCAATGAAGCACAAAGGAACGCTGACAGAGAATTGATGCTGGGCTGGCTTCAGCAGTTAAAAAACAGGTTAGATGAAATTAACGACGGAAGTTTTGTCGTCGAAGATTTGGAAACCCCTGCGTGGGAAAAAATATAATATAAAAAAACCTCTGAAAATGCCTTATTTACGGGCTTTTCGGAGGTTTTTATCTTTTCCTAAAACCTCTCATCGTACCAAAAGTGTACCACATAGAGAGAATATGCATTATTCCCATAGCTTAAACCATAAGCGAAGATAACATATCAGCAATTTCATTTTGCTTATTTGGATATAAATGCGAATAGGTATTTAATGTTGTTTGTATATCTTCGTGTCCAAGGCGTTCACTTATCGCAAGAGGTGGAACGCCTTTTTCAATAAGTAAACTTGCGTGGGAATGTCTTAAATCGTGAATACGAATCTTTTTAACTCCTGCTAGTTCGCTGTACTTTTTCATTGCACGATAAAGTGAACTTTTCGTTGTTGGAAACAATCTTTCGTTCGGCTTGTAACCATAGATTGTTTGCGAATATTCTTTTACAAAATTCATAATTGGTAATGATATAGCTACAATTCTTTTGCTCTTTGGCGTCTTTGGTTCTTTGATAATTTCTTTCTTATCCACAACGGCATAGCTTTTGTTTATGGATAATGTGTTGTTTTCAAAATTAAAATCATTAAGGGTAAGGGCAAGCATTTCGCCTTCACGGATACCAATATAAAATAAAAGATTAAAGATAACTTTCATTGTCGAATCATCAACCATAGTCATAAATTGATTGAATTCATCCAAAGTCCAAAATAACATTGTATCTGCATATTTATTTCCCATACTTCCACATTGTGCAGCTGGATTTTTTGGTAGTCCATAATACTTAACTGCAAAATTCATAATAGCTGAAAGCTGATTATGAAGTGTTTTAAGGTATGTAGGCGAATAGTTATTCTTATGCGTAATCATTGTATTCTGACAAGTTCTAACTGTTGATACCGTAATTGTATTGATTGGCATTTTATTAAAATAAGGATTGAGTTTTTATTCAATCTTTATACTACGGGCGCAAAATATGCAAATCGCGTGGTGAATTATCTTTGCTAATATGGATTAACAAGCTGAAATAAGTAAGATTGCATGATTAGTATAATTTCATTATCTATAGATGGTCGATAAATGTAATATATGGTGTTTTCAGGTTAGTGAAACATAATATTATAAATTTAAAATAAATATAAATGGATGTACTTTTTTTGTAAAAAATATAAGGAATTTATAATGAGAAGTTATTTTAACCATAATTACTGTATAAAGCGTATGCTTATTTATTAGTCGTGTAAAGGCGTATTGAAATATACAGAAATGCCTATATTATGCTAGAAAATTGATGTATTCACAACGACACAGAACATGTAAAATAAAACATTCTCAAACAGAATATAAAGGCCTATTCATCATACTGTAAGCTACTTACAGATATTTTACTAATTACATTCAAAATGGTGAATTATATATTTCTCCAATTATGAAGCCTTATAACCGAGAAATATTATCTAGCATTAGTTGTGAAAACATGTATAAATGCATATGTATTGATATCTTCAATGTATCTGTAAAAATATTTACTATTAGAGGTGAGATTTACATATTGACCGTTGGTGCCATTATACAAGTGAAAACTTAAAAAAACGAATTAAAGTCTTAAGATATAATTCAAAGTGTTAGTGGTTTAGGTTACTGTTATGATAATGAAAGATGAAAAGTTTATTTGAAACTTTTGTACCTTATTTTAAATTATGTTATAAGCAGCTTCACTACAATATAGATACAAAGATGAAAAAGAATTTATTAAAATTTCTTGACATCGATTTGAATAATAATGAATTTAATAATTGACATAATTATGATTTTCAAATACAATAATTAGGTCACAGATTTTATGTGCAAACATTGACCAATATTTATGTTTGAGGCTACACGGACGGCCGGGTCAAATGCCGAAGACTTGTCGAAGAGACAAGAACTGTATTTGAAGGATACAGCTATGGATATTTCATAGGATTTTAAACTCAAATTTTGTGAGTTGGCTAGTAATAGTCAAATGCATATGCATCTACTTATAAAATTCTATTCGGCATTGTTATTTTTGATAGGGCTATTTTATAGAATATGATTTTATAAGGACAGTATGCAATGCAACTGTCTTTTTATTTTGAAAGGAGTATTTAATTAAAATGAAAAAGGTTTTACAGTCACTAATCTTCGTGTTGATTATGTCCATGTTAGTGGCGTGCACGACAACTAAACCAACAGAAACAACAAACAAATCGGTATTAGAATTAGCACAAGAAAAATTCTTGAGCAATGTAGATGTTGACTATTCTTATGATCTTGCAATTAGAATGGAAGAAATCAAATCTAATGCAGTGTTAGGCTATCGTACAGCAGGTAGTGAAGCTGAGTTTTTAACAGGTGAAATGTTAAAAGCTGAGATGGAAAATATTGGCTTGAAAAATGTTACTAAAGATGAATTTACTTTAGATGGTTGGACATTTGAAAAAGCTAAATTAACTGTTGATACAAAAGACGGAGCTAAAACTCTTGAACTTGGTGGATATCAAACACAATTTGATACAAATGGACCTAAAGAATTCACTGTAATCGATGCAGGTGAAGGTACAGAAGATGACCTAAAAGGTTTAGATGTTGAAGGTAAATTAGTATTAGTAAATATTAATCAAAGAGAAAATTGGTGGATTAACTATCCAGCTTATGAAGCACATATTAATGGCGCAGCTGCAGTATTGGCTGCTCAAGATGGTGGATATTCTACTTTAAGTGATGATGCTTTAAATGCACAAGATATTTGTGGACCAGCTAATGCGCCAGCGTTTTCAATTTCTAAAAATGACGCAAACTTATTGCGTTCTATAATGAAAGAAAATGGTACAAATGAATTGACTGTTACATTTGATGCAAAGTCTACAGTTGAATTTGATACTAAATCATATAATATTGTGGGTATGATTCCTGGTAGAACTGATGATATGATTTTAATGAGTGGACACTACGATTCATATTTTGCAGGTTTCCAAGATGATAATGCAGCTATTGCACTGATGCTTGGTATTGCAAAAGGAATTATTGATAGTGGTTATACACCGGAAAAGACTTTGGTATTTAGTGCAATGGCGGCTGAAGAATGGGGAACTTCAAACACTAGATATGACTGGTCAACAGGTGCTTTCAATCAAATCTTTAGAGTACATCCAGAATGGGTTGGTAAGGTAATCGCAGATATTAACTTTGAATTGCCGGCTATGGAAGAAGGCACTACTGATCAAATCAGAGCTTCTTATGAATTAAAGACATATTTAGAAGAGTTTAAGACTACAGTCCCTGTAGTTGAAGGCATCTTTAAAGATGGTATAGAAGTAATTGTTCCAACACAAACTTGGTCAGATGATTTTTCATTATCTATTGCAGGTATTCCATCAACTGTAACGGCACTAAGAGGTGAATTTGCTGAAACAACTTATCATTCTCAACTAGATACAAGAGAAACATATTCTAAAGAAGCATTCTTATTTCATCATAATATGTATGGTATGCTTATGCTTGCATATGACCATATGGCTGTTTCACCACTGGATTTCAGTACTCGCTTAAATGCTTTAAAAGAAGTATCTCAAAATGAAATTTTAAGTGATGAACAAAGAA
>JAHHTS010000257.1 GCA_020024475.1 Oscillospiraceae bacterium | reverse complement strand
CATTGCAAACATCTGAATTAAAGAAGATCATAACAAATGGCAAAACATATAAAGATTTATACCCAATGTTTGAAGAGGCATTTAATTCAACATTGCCACCTCACGAGTGGTATGAAAATTGCATTGTTATATAACAAGATTTATGGCTTTGTAATATTGTGCTAAAACAGAGGTGAACAGATGAACATAGAAAATTATATAGAAGCGCAATATAGAGAATTACAATTAAAAGGGTTCAATGACGAATTCTCAGACTTGTATGAATCTGTAGATCATATGAAGCTTCGTGAAGTCCTGGCAACATTGCATTATTATTTTACAACTTTATTTAGAACAATGAATGAGAGGCTGCCAACAGGTGAAGATGGTGCTCATTTTTGGGCTGCCCCAAGCAGAGAATTGATTAGCATAATAGAAATCACTTTGGGATTATATAATGCGCTTAAAGAATCAAAATACGCTTTTGAAATTGATGATTATTACTTAGAGTTGATTAAAAAATGCAGGGATTTCCTAAGTTCAAGTAACGGAAGCACTTTGCCTGCAAATATGAAAAAAATCGACCTATATTATGTACAACCTATTTTCAAAATGTCTAAGAGCATTATTGTAAAGAATGAAAACACAGGTAGTGTATACGATATAAAACAAATCGGTGAAGGCTCCTATGCAAATGTATATAAATATAAGGATACTTTCTACAATCGAAATTTCGTAATAAAAAGAGCTAAGAAAGATTTGTCTAATAAGGAATTGCTTCGATTTAAAAGAGAATATGAAGAAATGAAAGAATTTTCTTCTCCGTACATTCTTGATGTGTATAGATACTCTGATGAGAAAAACGAATATATTATGGAGTATATGGATTACACATTACACTCATATATATCTAAGAACAATAACAGATTATCTATTCCTCAAAGAAAAGGCATTGCACAGCAAGTATTAAGGGCATTCGAGTATATACACTCGAAAGGAAGACTGCACAGAGATATAAGCCCTAAAAATATTTTGATTAAAGAATACGAAGATGTGCCAGTGATTAAAATCGCCGATTTCGGATTGGTAAAAATACCTGACAGTGAATTAACCACAGTCAACACAGATTTTAAAGGATATTTTAATGATCCTGTACTTGTAGTAGAAGGATTTAGCTCTTATAATATATTACACGAAACTTATGCTTTGACAAGAATAGTATATTATATTATGACAGGAAAAACAAACACCGATAAAATATCAGATGAGAAATTAAGAGCTTTTGTTGAAAAAGGATTGAACCCCGACCAAACAAAGCGATTTCAAAATGTTTCAGAAATTATGCAAGGCATTCGTGCTATATAATATAGTATTTTTGGTAGCATCTAAGTGATAGTTATTTCAATGTAGATAACTCGAAATTAAGGATAGAATAGATTATAATACATTCGTTATCGTGACAACAAAATAGCAATCTAACTGAAGCATATAATTTATATCAAAGTTATTACAGATGTCGTGGCAACAAAATGGCAACAAAAAATCGGATAGCGTATGCTTTACTGATAATACAAATAATATAGATACCACTTGCTAAATTACCAATACAAATT
>JAHHTS010000256.1 GCA_020024475.1 Oscillospiraceae bacterium | reverse complement strand
GGAATAACTCCAACTTTTTACAAATTCTTTAAAAAATTTGCTAAATCGTCAGCATTGATTATAAATTTATAGGAACTTTTTAGAATATATCTGTAACTTGCATGATCTACTTGACCATTGAAGCCGATAAGTATACAGAATCTTAAATCGTTGTTGCTATCTCCATTTTTTGTACTTATACTTATTTCGTAACTTATTCTTCCTTGATTAATATATTCAGCAAACATTTCTGGTATATATATACCTTTTACATTATCTAAAAGTACATATAACTCTGTTTTCTCCTGTTCAGTTAACTCCATCAATATCTCATTGTTTGGTTCTCTTTTCAGTACACTTATGACGACATCATCATAATCCGGTAATTCTACTTTTCTAGGAATAAAACAAATTATAGAGAAAAAAAGAATAACCATAATAATTATTTTTTTTAGATTTCTCGCCATAATCAAAAACCTATACTAATGTTTGTATTCGGAATACTATATTTTACGTACTCACGATTTGTTTTATAATCTTGAGGATTTTTATTATATAACAATTTATATACTATCTCTTTTGGACTCTCAAAATTTGGACTTGCAAGTTCTCCGCTAAGATTTTTAATTATTTCCTTTTCCTTTTTTTCATATTCGCCTGCACTGTTTTTAATTTCATATTTTTGTCTTATTTTAACTTTTTTCATATTCATTTTCTGAGAAATATTTCCACAATACCAAGACGTTCCTGTGGGAGAGGGAACTTTCATATATGTTAATTTTGTATAGTGATCAAAAAAGTGTGACATCTCAACCACATCATCCGCCGTAGGATGAATAGTTTTAACACCAAAAAAATTTAAAAATTCTTCCAAAATTGTATATCCTGCTGCATAACCAGATACCGTCTTACTAAAGCTAGCAGCTGTTAATAAACCTGTTTTAAGTGCATGTGCAACATCAGATGCAGACGTGCCTTTTTTAACAACTGTATAAGGTGTGAAATCATTTAGTTCATATAAAGTATAATCATAAAATGATTGTCCCTTATACGAATAATATTCAGGACCTGATGCATTTCGTGTGATTCCCTTCCTAGGCATAAATAAAGTAATTTCTTTTGTAATACCATCATCAAGCTGTAATTGTCTTTTTTGTAATTCTTCAATAACTTCCTTAGGCAAGTCTAAATTTTGGAATGTAACTTCAATGTTAGTTGTTTTATCAAATTCAAGCACTTCTTTTTCCACCGGAAGTACTTGAGTTTCATCTATGTATTCATAATACTGATTTACATCATCTGCATAAATTGCTTCAAAATCAGTTTTTATAAGAGTTTTCTTTTCATTATTTAAGTTGTTATTTTCTAGTGTTACTATTTCATTTTCATCATTTAATTCAATTGTTTCTGGGTAGATAAATTCGCTTCCTTTAGAAATACTTTCCCTATCAGTAGCCATAGCAAAAGCTGTACCTGTTGTAGATATTATAAATATTGCAATACAAAATAAAGAAATAATTCTCTTCATCTATATTCCTCCTTCAATCAGTTTCAATTATACGTAATTTGTGTTATAATTATATATAGCCTGTTTGAAACTGCTTTTGTGTTGGTTGCAC
>JAHHTS010000255.1 GCA_020024475.1 Oscillospiraceae bacterium | reverse complement strand
TTTTTGTGTGTAACCAGTTCCTGTTCGGAAAGCTTTTCTTCCCCTACCATTTTAAAGCTTTTGGCTTCTCCTACTCTTACTTCCGGGATTGGTTCCGAGTCGAAGACAGTCAGTGTTCCTTTACAAATTTCAGCAAGTTTTGAGAGTAGAGTTAATTCTTTTATGTACATACTAACATCCTTTCTGTTTTTATTTTTTAGATTGTTTGCTTTTGCAATCTAAAGAATAAAGAGCATCGTTTCTCTTAATAATTAACCCTATCCAAAACTATTTTCATTCGTATTGGTTGATTTTATATTCGTACTAAAGCTACAGAAAGTTTTACTAAGTTTATTTATAATTCCATTGTCCAAAATCTCCTGCAATACCGGATGCATTGCTGTCAAACAGGATGTTGTCTAATTTAACTCTACACCCTTGTCGGATATTGTACTTTGTCGGGTCGTTATATGCTGCGGTGCCTAAATATCCTGTCGATTGTGCTAACCATGTATAATCAGCTAATCCCATCTCTTTAATAACACTGCACACCAACCCAGACCCATATACTCCTATCTGATATGCTACATTCATCATTTCAAAAACAGATTTTATCCCCTTAAAATACGGAATAATATTACTTTTTATCGTATCCATACTTGGATTAAAATCGACAGCAAAATAAATTGCACTTTTGGGCGGTTGTTTGATTATATTCATTGCATAATCAACAGCATTCTTCGCATCATCATAACCAATCGTATTACTAAAATATTCCTCTCGATCATTTGCATCTTGATAAATACAAACTAAATCCATGTATTTTGAAAATTCTTCCGCTTCCTGTTTTGTTAAAATTTTAGAGGAGGATTTATTTGCACAATAATATCGACATACAAACCGATACCCATTGGGACTTTGAGAAATTTTTTTGATTGTTTCGACATTACATTGTGCAGCTGTATCTAATCCCTCAAAAATTCTATTGTCGATTTCTTCAAAATGCCACAGTTGATGTTCACTGTTTCTATCTTCTTCCCAACAAACATTGCTGTTATTATTTTCTCCTGTCGCTGTTAATAAGAATTTGGATTTTGAAGTCTGACGGATTTTCCATACACCCTCATATACTTCTTCTATCGTTAAGTACTGATTCTTAAAGTCTCCTTTTTCCCAGATATCTGCGTTGGCCCATTTATCATGACCTACATAAAAATCCAAAACCATATCTGAATTTACTATCGAATGTAATAGTGCTTTTCCTTCTAACAAGCTACCCTCCAGCTTCCATTTTTGTTCTGTACTATTATCTTTTTCCCACAAACATACATTTGTGCCATTATCTGCATTGCCTGCATAGATATTTAACATTTTTAAGCTTTTTACATTTCTTATATTGTAAGTTTTTCCTGTTGTTAAAATGCTCATATTATTTTCTCCTTTTTATGTTGTTTTATAGTTCGTATATTGGGAATCATATACTAAACATATACTAAAAAGGAAAAAGATATAAAAATATAAACCCTGTTCTATAATTTATTTGATAAAGTAATAGGGAACATCATCTGTTGATAACAAATGATGTTCCCTATTACGTTTTCCAGTTTACCAGCGGCAAAGTG
>JAHHTS010000254.1 GCA_020024475.1 Oscillospiraceae bacterium | reverse complement strand
TTACTAAATATTATTAGCATATAATCTTCCTTTATTGATTTATTCAAAATCATAATATTATTTATCAAATACGTCCATAAAGTTTCATTTTATGTTTTATTTTTTTTGCTAACTCTTTAGTAAAAACATTATTAGTAACTCTAAAAGACCAATTATTACCCATTGTAGATGGAATATTCATTCTAGCTTCTTTGCCAAGTCCTAGTAAATCTTGAGCCTGCACAATAGTAATGTCAGAAACGGAACTCCAAAGAGCATTCATCATAGCCCAGTTAAATTCCTTATCATCTGTAATACCTAAATATTCTTTACAGTACTCAATATCTTCTTTATCAGCAGTATCAAGCCAACCCATAATAGTATCATTATCGTGTGTTCCAGTATATGCCACACAATTTTTTATATAGTAATGTGGTAAATATTCTGAACCGTTTGAATCTCTACTATCAAATGCAAATTCTAATACTTTCATACCCGGAAAACCACTATCTTTTAACATTTGTCTTACAGAATCAGTTAAAAAACCTAAATCTTCAGCAATAATATGTTTCTTCCCAATTTGACGTTCTACTTCATTAAATAACTTCATTCCTGGTCCTTTTTTCCAACACCCATTTTTTGCTGTTTCTTCGCCGTACGCAATTGCATAATATGAGTCAAATCCACGAAAATGGTCAATCCTTAAAACATCATACATATTACATATGTAAGCTATTCTATTAACCCACCATGAAAAATTATCTTTTTCCATATACTCCCAATCAAAAAGTGGATTTCCCCAAAGTTGACCGTTTTTTGAAAATCCGTCTGGTGGACAACCTGCTACCTCTTTTGGAACTTTATTTTCATCAAGTTGAAAAAGCTCTGGATTAGCCCATACATCAACACTATCTAATGAAACATAAATAGGTAAATCTCCAATAATTGAAATTCCTCTTTTGTTTGCATATAATTTTAATTCATTCCATTGTTTAAAAAATAAATATTGTATAGCTTTCCAAAAGAATATCACTTTTTTGTTTTCTTTTTTAGCGTATTCTAAAGCATCACAATTTCTATTACGATATGCAATATCCCACTCAATCCAAGATTTGCCACCATGCACATCTTTAAGTGCCATAAACAAAGCAAAATCAGATAACCAAAAATCATTTTCATCACAAAATTTTTCAAAATCTTGTGGTATATTTATTTCAAATCTCTCTATCGCTTTATGCAAAACTTCATATCTTTTTGTATATAAAGCACCATAATTTACTCTATCAGGCGTACTTTGCCAATCTATTGTTTCATATTCTTCTTTTTTAAGTAATCCCATTAATTCTAGTTTGTCTAAGTCAATAAAATATGGATTACCTGCAAATGTAGAATATGATTGATACGGAGAATCTCCATAACTAGTTGGACATATAGGTAAAATCTGCCAATATTTTTGTCCACTATCTTCAAGAAAATCTATAAAATCAAAAGCTTCTTTTCCCATAGTTCCTATACCATATGGTGAAGAAAGCGATGATATATGCATTAATACTCCACTACTTCTTGTCAACATAGCTCACCTCTCTATTAATATATTCTATACATTTAAAGCTCTAACACTTTTTACTTCATCATATATGCTAAGATTAATCAAATTA
>JAHHTS010000253.1 GCA_020024475.1 Oscillospiraceae bacterium | reverse complement strand
TAAATTATAGTTTTGTTCTAATAAGCCAGGCTCATATATATCATCGTCATCACAAAATGCTATATATTCTCCCTGAGCTATTGCCATTCCCATATTACGTGCTTTGCATATCCCACCATTATTTTCAGCGTGAATAACTTTAATTCTTAAATCTTTTTTTGCTAATTCATCACATATCTGTCCACTTTTGTCTGTTGCGCAATCATCTACCAAAATAATTTCAATATCCTGTAAAGATTGAGTTAAAATGCTGTTAACAGCATTTTCCAAATATTGTTCAGAGTTGTAAACTGGCACTATAACACTAACCTTCATATAAATTTCCTCCTCATTTTCTAATTATTTCTGTTGAGTGAGTATTTCTTTTCTCCACAGGAGGTAGTTTCATATATTCCCCATATATTTTTGTTAGGTATGCGTCATAGTTTTCAGGAGCAGGAAATTTTTCTCCTTCAAAATTGTATAATGCACCATCACCATAATAGAATTCTTTGCTCATAATACTATTAAAGCGATATATCCCGTTAAAATTCATATAAACTTTTGATTTTGATGCTGGATATTTCATTAAAGCTTTTTCAAGTTTTCTATACTGATTTTGTAGGTTCATAAAACGTCCTGGTTTCAAGGTTTTACCAATAAACATTAAAATTTTTTCATACCAGGGACGATTTGGTTTACAATCTTGTACATCTTCATAATTTGCCCAGCCTATTGTAACTTTTCTCCATAACAAATGAATTTTATGTAAAACAATTTTTAATTTATTTTCCGGCATTCCATCAAGTGGAAAAACATCAATCCATGCCGGTTCTATGCGAGAATCACTAAAACTATTATTTTTAACACATACTTTATGGTTCATCAGGCGTGCTACCGGGTGATGATAATTAACATCATCTGCATAAGTTTTAAATTCCATACCTTCAGGCAATTCTGAATTTACAACTTTTACGAATTTCTGATAATCTTCTCTTGGCAATGCAATATCTACATCATCATCCCACGGAATAAACCCATTATGACGAACTGCACCTAAAAATGTGCCCCCACTTAGATAATATGTAAGTTTATGTTTTTCACAGACTTTTTTTATCTGTAACAACATTTCAAACTCAACATCATGTAATTCTTTTAGACTATTTTCTATTTCTATTTTTTGATTTTCCATAATTATGCTTCCACTTTTTTATTCTCAATTTTACGAAGTTCAGTAGAACTTATACCGGCAGTATGTGGCAAATATACAACAGTTGCACCAAGATTTTTCATATCTATTTCAGTTTGTGCCCATCTAGAATTTCCTTTCCAGTCATCTCCTATAAAAATAGCATCAAATCCTATTTTTTTCTGTATTTTTACTTTATCAAGAGTATCTACAATAATACATTTATCAACACATTTTATATTTTCTACAATACACCTTCTATCATTTTCATTGATTACAGGTGTTTTATTTTTATATTCTTGAACCAGCTTGTCTGCATTAACGCCCACTATAAGAATATCACAGTATTTTTTAGCATTATTTAAAAGATTTAAATGCCCAACATGAAACATATCGTACACACCCTGTGTATATCCTATTTTATATTTTTTCATATTATTATTCCTCTTATTATTTCTCAACTTTTTCATTTATACAATAT
>JAHHTS010000252.1 GCA_020024475.1 Oscillospiraceae bacterium | reverse complement strand
TAATTTTCTCCTTTTACTCGATACACAATACTGTTTTTATTTGTTTTTCTCTCGCAAATAACCGCGTACAATAAGATAATAGAATGTTATAATCACAGTAGAAAATATTACAATAACTCTTTTTTATATCGTAACATCAAAAGCTTCTAGTTAATACATACTTCACCTTTTAAATCAAACTGTTACTCTAAATTCCTAAATTAATTATTTACCTATGTTTTTGCATATATTTCTTCCTATATTTGATTTCACTAGGAGTCATTACCGGAATTTTTCGTCTTTTAATATCTTCCATGAATTGCTCGTCATCAATATTATCATCAATTGTGAAAAGTTTTTTTCCATTTACATAAACTCGAGTTGACGCTCTCCTGAACTCACATAGTGTTATGTCTTCAAATTGAAAGGTTGTTTTTTTTCCAAAAGTCGAACGCCATGTGATGGTATCACCATTAACTTCTATTTTCCACATAACCATATTCAGTGTGCCAAATAAACAAATGACACATACAGCAGCAAAACCTATGATAACAAATAAATCTTCTTTTTGACGAATACTACCAATAGTACATCCACCAGTAAAAAGTATTCCGATAATAAATGCATTAACAAGTATTCTTTCTGTTTTCACTATGTAGTGGGTATTAATTATTCCCCTTTTTTTCTCTTGTTCCCGTTTATCCGCTCTTTCTTTTCGCATTTTTGCAAAATGTCTTAAAATGGCAAACACGATCAAGTATGGTCCTATTTGTGCGAATACTTCTAAATTTACCTTAATAAACTCTTTCATATTCCCTCCCACGCTATATTTTTTTCAATCTCTTCTCTGAGAACTCTTCCTTTTATTTATTATCCATATCTGATAAATAATAAATCTAAGCCACTCACTTCGTTGAAATCCATTTTAGTTTTTCAATGTAAAAATGATAATCTGGATATTCATATCCAACATAAAAGATTCTTAATTCTAGTTCCAGACATGCAAGATTACCACAATTCCTAAATATGTTATATTTTACAACTGGTTATTGACTGCTTTTTGAGCCAATCTTTCTTCATACCATGGCGACTTTAGCACTGCTTCTCCATTTATAATCCCAGCTTTTACTACCTCTATTATGGCTTCTAAATTTCCTATGGCATTGTCCTGCTTTATAAAGAATATAAATTCGTCTATTGAATCAAATATATTGTCATCAAAAACAAATCTAATATTTTCCTTATTTTCTTCTGCATCGTATGGAACAAGACATGATCCTATAATATGTTCCTTTTCCTCAAAACGAATTTCCATCAAAGAAAATGCAACTGAATCCTCATAATCTTCCCTAATAAACTCTATGACATCCTGTGTTTTTATAAACAAACTATCTTGTCTTCTTTTTTTTAATCCAAACATATTTTTATATTTCTTCTGATCCTTTCGGTTTATATTTTATAATGGTAGTATGTCTTTTTTATGTAAAATCCACATAATCGTTATTCCTACTGTGCAAATCAACAATCCAAATGTTCTAGCTACTACTAAAACCATCATTTTACTCCCGTAACCATTGAAGTCACTCCAAAAACAAGCAGTGCTATACATTCTTGGACAAAATTTTGATTTTACTACTTCTTATCTTATCATTGCAATCCTAACTATCTTTTTTTTCTGGAAATATATTTTCTGGAAATATAATTTCTTTTCCTTCTTTTT
>JAHHTS010000251.1 GCA_020024475.1 Oscillospiraceae bacterium | reverse complement strand
CACCTGAAAAGGTGGTTTTCTTATTTAATAGAATTTTCATATAGCATTCCAATTATGAAATTTTTTAAACAAAACTTCCCATTAAAATAAGGGATATGGAATTATTCTAACATAATTGAATATTCCAATATAATTAAATTG
This sequence comes from Oscillospiraceae bacterium, assembly GCA_020024475.1. Taxonomy (GTDB): domain Bacteria; phylum Bacillota; class Clostridia; order Oscillospirales; family Ruminococcaceae; genus RGIG3102. The sequence continues at coordinate 1,594 of JAHHTS010000251.1, read as the reverse complement.
CTTAAAGTAACTTAGATATTAGCTCTTTATTACCAGATTCAATTATTAATCTTGTAAGTCTGTTAATATCAGATGACATTTGATTTGTTTGTCTTTGAAGTTCAAGTATTAACATATCAGTATCATTCTCTAATGCATTTTTAACTTGGTTGGTATCAATTGCATCTAAGTCTGGATCTGCTTTGATTAATGTAAACTTCTCATTACGGTACTTAAGTTTGGCTTGATGGTCTCGTAGATTAACTTCTACCTTGACTATTGAGCCTTTTTCTGTACTAAGGATGATTCTTTGGCCACCTTCATTAACTGGATAAAAATATTCACCCTTATATTTAATTAAGTTTCCTGAATACACTTTTGTATTCTTAGATGTAATGAACATGTTATCAATTGTTGCATCAGGGAATTTAGTACATACATTTTCTACTGAGTTTGGATTTCTATGGAATGTTAGATTAAATCATTTTACAAATCTTCCTGAGTTAACAAATTCATCAAATTCTTCATCTGTCAATATTTCATTAGCAGCTAGATATCTTGGTAATCTCATTTGTGTTGCATGTCATGATCCTTCTATCATCGGTTTGTATTGACCATATGATTCACATGCAATTGTTACACCTACATTATTCAATGCTTTTGATAAATCTGTGTCATAAAGTCCATCATAACAGAAACCAGTTCTTCTATCAGATTTAATGCATAATGGTGTTCCATTCTTTTTAAAAGCTTCAGTAAATGCGTGAATATATGAATTATTTGTCTCTGTTCTCTCTGAGTGTGCTGAAATCATATATCCACTATAATCAATCACTGCAACAATAGTATGTTTATATTTATGTGTTGGCAATCAATAATGAGTGCAACCATCTGTTTCCCAAAATGTTCCAAATGGCAAAATAGGTTTTGGCTGTTTAGCTTTTTTTGTTTCAAGTGCCATCTTATTCAGTTTTCCGATAAGATCATCTTCTTTTATAATCTTTCCTTCTAACATTCTATTTCACTTCCTCTTTGTTGTTATTCATGCCTTACATGACAAAGAGTGTTCACTTAATCATCTTCAGATTGTTGTAACTGAAGGTATACAATCTCATTTAGCATCTATATAATCATAGAAGTCTAGTCATGGTGCTTGAATTATTGTGTCCCCAACTTTTGATTCAATAAGATAATTCTGATAAGCTTCATAGAGTTTTATTTTGGTTTCTTTACTGTAATGGTTTTGATTTTCATTACCAACATTACCATGAGTTATAAAAGAATTGATATTATCTTTATCATTCAATGCAAGATACTCTCTAACTAACTTTCTTGTTTGTTTAGGACACCTTTGAATTTTCTTTGATAAATCGTTCAATGTCATCTTACATTTATTGTATGGATCATAATAATTTCCATAACTAGTGACATATTTCTTTAGTTTTTTATAAATCGCGAATCGATTTAAAGCATACTTGTGGTTTTTCATTATTACTCCTCCTTCTAACTAGGAATATTTTACCTTAAATGAGTAATAGGAAATTTTGTAAGAAAAATATTATAGAATTTTCATATAGCATTCCAATTAAAAAGATAAATACTATAATTAATTAAA
>JAHHTS010000250.1 GCA_020024475.1 Oscillospiraceae bacterium | reverse complement strand
TTTTTTTATGAGGAGGAAACATTATGAAGAAAGCATTGAACAATCTGACAATAGCAATTGGTATAGTTATTATATGTGCAAGCCTATTTGGATATGGCTTAGATAAATTTGGTTATGTGGATATTCCAAATGACAAACTACCTTTAATTATTATTGTAATAGGAATTGGAATTATTATTGGTGGAGTTTGCGATATCTTTATTAAATCTGAAAAGGAAATAAAAAAAGAACTTGAAATTGAAGCTAACGATGAAAGAAATATTAGTATTAACAGAATTGCAAAATCTTTTGCATTTGATATTATGACGGTATTGTTTTCTGCAACAATTACTATACTAGCACTGATAGGTAAAATTTCTGCGAGTATATTCTTTGTCTTTTTTGGAATATATTTGATAACACAAATTGCATATATTTATAAATTAAGAACATTACATAAAACGATGTAGAATTCCAGTAGCACGAAGATCTAAATTTACTTTATTTCTAGTTAATTTTTTTCCTTAAAAGTGAATGATAGGTAAATTGAAAAGAAGTACATGAGTCTATTATAATAAGGGTATAAAGAACGAGGTGATACTCTTATGAAAATGAATGATATAATTAAACAAAAACGTTTGGAAAAGGGATTTACACAGGAACAAGTGGCAAATTACTTAGGAGTAACAACTCCAGCGGTAAGCAAGTGGGAAAAGGGAACGACATATCCTGATATTGTATTATTACCTTCACTTGCAAGAATTTTGGATACAGATCTTAATACATTATTGTCCTTTAAGGAAAATTTATCCCATAAAGAAGTAGCATCTTTTTTAAATGAAGTAACTGAGACTGTTGAGAAAGAAGGATTTGATGCGGGATATTTATTGGCGATGGGAAAAATAAAGGAATTTCCTAATTGTGATTTGCTTATTGGAAATGTTGCAATGTTATTGGTAGGATTTCTAAATTTTTTAGGTGAAAAAGTAGAGAAAAAGTATCAAGAAGAAATTGAGAATTTGCATAAACTTGCATTGAAAAGTAAAGATGTGAATATTAGAGAACAATCACAGGGAATCCTGATATCAAAATTGATAGAGAAACAAGAATACGATGAAGCCCAAGAAATATTAAATACATTTTCAAAAGAAAGTTGGGTGGATAGAAAACAATTGCAAGCCAATTTACATATTGCCAAGGGTGAATATTCAAAGGCAGCGCAATTAACAGAAGAAAAATTATTATCTGCAACGAATGATATTCACGCCTGTTTGATGACACTTATGGAAATTGCCATAAAAGAAGATAGAATGTCAGATGCGGAATATATTGCGGATGTAGATAAAGATGCTACAAAGTTGTTTGACCTATGGGAATATAATTCATATGTAGCACACTTCCAACTTTATGATGCAACAAAAAACAGTATAAAAGCATTGAAAATATTTTTACCTATGCTCAAATCACTTACAAAAAAATGGGAAATTGATAAATCGCCCTTATATTGTCATATACAAAAAAAAGAAGTTGGTGGGATAATCGGCCCTAAAGTTCAAAAATATTTTATTCAGGCAATTAACAATGATGAAGAGATGAGCTATTTAAAAGAAAATCCAGAAATTCAAGAAGTCATAAAGGAATTTGATATTGATTAGAAATTAGAAAAATTCCAGTTTTCCAAGGAGAATAACGAGATACGGGGTGCGAACAATTGTTGATCTTTTACCTAACGAATTTTGTTATTGTGTTAATATTATTATCCGTAAGTTCCCTTTTGTTTGGTCAAGTTCTTGACAAAATTATCAATTTATTATAT
>JAHHTS010000249.1 GCA_020024475.1 Oscillospiraceae bacterium | reverse complement strand
GTCTGCTCGCTAAGATTATACATAAAAACTTGTTCTACATCAGTTATACATTAAACAAGGCACAGCAATGGATTTTGAAGTCCAAATACTGTGCCTTATCTATTTATATTATGCGTAACCTATGTATAGATCGAAGTCATTTTCACCGCATTTTTCATACCAAATACATACGGATTCAAAGCACTCTATGTATTTATATCGGTTCAATCTGTTTTCGATATTTGCAATGGTTGATGTGGTTTTTGATGTGACAGAAATAGGATTATCCCAACATTCTGTAGCTTCAACATCATAAGTTAAACCGATATTTAATGCGTAATTCTTTGCATAATCAATGTAATAGTCAATGTCTACTTTCTGTTCTTGAGTGGTTTGTTCTGTTGTTTGAACCGTAGTTTCTTCAACTGGTTTAGTTGGTTCAGAAATATTTTTGATAGTAGTTTTATTTTCGGGTGGTTTAGGTTTTTGCGTTGGTTTTACTTCTGTAATTTGTGGTAAAGTTGTTGTAGCAGTTGAAATATTTTCCCTTTGTTCTTCCTTTAGAGCTACAACTTGAGTGTTGGATTTTTCTATTGTTGATGGACCTGATGTAGTGATTTGTGTTGAAGTTTCTTCAATGACTTCTGTTTTTTGAGTAGGTAAAACACTACTTGTTTCTATTGGTGTTTCAGCTTTATTACAAGCCGATAATGATACAGCGAAGAGCAAAATCGATGTAATAATAAAATACTTTTTCATACATAAATCACCTCGCTGTTCACGATTTCCATTGCTCTGTTACGGATGTTATTCATCTTTTTAACCCATAGCAGCATATCGTTTTCTTTTAGTTGTTCGGTAATATTTTCTTTTTCGGCAAGTGATTTTACAAGCTGATCAAACATATTCTCAGAACGTTTATCTACTTCTGAAAGGTGCTGATATAATGTTCCTTTCGTTAAGTAATTGTAGTAGATCACCTTGTGTTGTGTCTTTAAATGTTGACGATAACGCTGCCCCCAGATACCAATATTGTATTCAGGCTCTTCGTTTAATTGAAGATTCGGCAATAAATAATCGCCTTGTTGTGTGTAACCTTTGCCGGTGTTTTCATAAATTGATTTCATAAGATTTCCTCCGTTTCATATTTTGTATCACTATGATAACGGATATTTATTTATAAAACGAATGTGTAGATTGAAATATTTAAACAAATAAAAAGAAGTGTGAGTTGCCGGTTCACACTTCGATTTATGAGTTATAGATAAGATTTTTCGTGGAAGTAACGCTTAGATATTTTGCCTGTTACAGTGATGTAGCCTTGAACTTTTAGTTCAGCATTAAGACGTTTAATTTCTCTATATGCAGTAGCTCTTGAAACGCCTAGTATTGCTGCAACTTCTTCTGCTGTATAAACTTTTGACTCAGTTGATACAGTGCTGTTAGTATTGTTTTCCATAGTTTTTCTCCTTTACCATTTTATTAAACAAGAGATGAATTGGCTTGTTCTTCTTGTTCAGTCAGATTATATAGAAGAAATTTTGAAATAACGAATGTGTCAAAGAGATTTATGAGAACAAAATATATTTCTTGCGATACATTGTGACTTATTACATCCTTCATATGATGTTTTAAGAGTTAAAAAATACTAAGCCGATAAAGAAATTATGAGTACCATAAGTGTACCAACATTTTTGTAACTCAATTTCACTTTTGAATTTTTCTTTAAAAAATGGTGAAATTGGTACTAAAATTAGCAACTTTAATAGTGAAAACTTACTTCAAAGCCGAGTGGGAGTAAAAATATAATGTAATTAAAACCTCTAATCGTACCAAAAGTGTAC
>JAHHTS010000248.1 GCA_020024475.1 Oscillospiraceae bacterium | reverse complement strand
GTATAAAATTTGCAATTACTTTTTTGTCATTTTATCCACAATTCACATTATATTAAAATTATATCTAAAAGTTTTAATATTTCATCAATTTTTGTACATTTAGCTGATATTGCACCTTGATTTTAAAAATTATATTTTTAATATTTTTTGTAAAATAACCAATTATAACCGTAATTATTTTATCTTGATATAATGAAAAATCTGTGATGAAAAAAATCATCACAGATTTTATAGAACAAAACTTGTTATTATTTGCCACATTCATCAATATGTTCATGTTCATGACAAATTGAACCTGTTGATTTAAGTTCTCCTTTTAGATAGGCTTTAACTGCATCTTTTGCATCGCCGTTTGCACCAACAATCACCTCTATATTTCTTTCATTAAAGATATCTACAGCACCATCGCCCATACCTCCTGAAATAACAACTTCTACCCCCATATCGCAAAGAAAATTTGGTAGAAAAGCTGGTTTATGCCCAGGGTTAGAAACTTGTTTTGATGAAACTATTTCATTTCCTTCTGTTTCGAAAATTGTAAAATTTTCACAATGTCCAAAATGGCGTGATACATTGATTCCGTCACATGCTACTGAAATTTTCATAATGAATTTTCTCCTTTATATTTAAAATTTATTAAATTAATCGATAGTATTTTATACCTTATAACATTTTTACATATTTTTAAATCCACTTTATTCGATATATAAAACTTTTTGATTTTATCTCTATAGCGCAATCCATATTTATATTTTTCAGTTTCATTATTTGTTTTTAAGTTTAAAACAAATTATACGCATATATCTGTTCGCTTTTCTGGCATTGGTAACGCTATAATAATTTTAATTTTTGTGATTTACTGAACAACTTAAATGTCTTTGACATCCGCCGCAACCGCAATAAAGCTCTTCACCATCGCAAAGCTGATAGTCTCCACCTTCTATTTTTAACGGTAATCCCTCTACTATTGCTTTGGCTATTTTATTTCTTGCATTATTATAAATTTGTTGAACTGTCGTTCTTGCAATATTCATATAAGTGCCACACTCTTCTTGTGTAAAGTTTTGATAATCAATAAGCCTAACAGATTCATATTCATCAACTGTCATAACGACAATTCCAGAGTTCTTTTTTTTAAGTCCATACGGTGAAAACTCGCTTATTTTCGGTAAACTACAAACTTTTCTACACTTTCTTGGTCTTGGCATATATTCCTCCTAGCACTTAATAGTATTTGTCATATGTCATTAACTATTGTACACTATTATTGACATATGTCAATAACATTTTTATAAAATTTATTATTTATATCAATTATTTAAAGGCATTTTATAAGGTTGTAGGAATTTTCAAACTATAAATTCTACTACAAAAAAACTCCCCATACCAATTATGATAAAGGAAGTTTTTATTATTAAAATATTTTAATTAAAATCGAATTATCTGAATAACATGAGCGCCAACAGGAAAGAAAGAACCTTGCGGGAAATCCCATTTTTCTTTTTCTTGTTTGGACTCATTGGGTGTCACGCTTACTCCTTTCATCATCATTCGAGTGCTTCTGCACCTTTTGATGGGGTACAGCGAAAAGTGAGCGAGCGCATCTCTGCGTGATGGTTGTTGCTTTTTATGCCTCCTTACATCTAAATTAAAAGGCAATTCCCCTTATTGCCCTTTCACTAATTATACCACGAAATTTGTTTTGTGTCCATACTTTTCCAACGACAAAACAAAAAAAATCCCACGCTGAAAACAGCGTGGGAAGATGTTCTTATGGGCGCTCAACCATACTACCACCATCCATACTACCCGTTTCATTCGGGTCAGTGGTCATG
>JAHHTS010000025.1 GCA_020024475.1 Oscillospiraceae bacterium | reverse complement strand
AGTTTATATTTTTCTAATTCTCTTAATTGTTGCGTAAGCATCTTTTGTGTAATTTGAGGAATAATTCTTATAAATTCGTTATATCTTATCGTGTCATGTAAATATAAATTCCATAAAATTAAAGATTTCCATTTACCTCTTAAAATTTCTAAAGTTACTTCTATTTCACAGCGATAATTTTCACAGCTGACTTTATTCTTTCTATTATCTGGCATTTTATTTTCTCCTATTATAAATAATTTAATAAAAAATTATCAAAAATTCAAATAAATGATAGTTATATCACATACCAAAAAGTGCCTACTTTTTTTTATGTATTAATATGTTATTATATTGATATGAAATTTTTATGAGAGGACTTAGTTTTATGAAAAATTTGAAATCACTTTATTATATCTCCATTACATATTTGTTAGTTGGTCTATTTGCTGGGCTATTTCACCACGAATTTGCATACTATACTAACTTCACTGGTGTTTCAACTCTAAAATATGTTCATCCGCATGCATTATTTTTAGGTACTCTTGTATTTATGATAATGCCAATATTTGTAAAAGTATTCTCAGTTGATAAAAGCAAATATTTTAAGAAATTTATAGTAACATATAATTTAGGGCTATTTATGTCTTTATTATTCATGGTAATAAGGGGTATTACACAATTATTTCAAATGCAAATTAGCAGTTTTTATGACCATATGATTGGTGGCTTAGCTGGTATTGGCCATGTTATTCTTTCAATTGGCCTATATTTCTTATTCCGTACTTTAATTTCTTCTACATCTAATAATTAAGTTTTAGTAAAGGAGTATATAATGTTAAAAAACATTTTACACGTTGGTCTAACTGTTACAAATATAGATAAATCTATTGAATTTTATCGAGATATATTAGGCCTTACTTTAAAAGGTGAATTGCTTATGGAAGGCAAAGAAACTGACATGCTATTCGCAAAAAAAAATTGCAAAGTTCGTGTTGCTTATTTGAATGGCAGTGATGATATTATGTCTCCACCTATCGAATTATTGCAATTTTTGGATGATAGCACAGTAAAAGATGCTGCAATGCTTAATAAAACTTCAATTTCTGAAATTTGCTTTATGGTAAATGATATTGATGCAACTTATAAACATTTATTAATCAATGATGTAGAATGCTTATCTGAACCTCAAAAATTCGATTTTAGAAATTATGGTTTCAGCAAAAGCAAAGCAATATATTTCAAAGACCCAGATGGTATAATATTGGAGCGGATAGAATCAATCGATAACTAATCTAACTTATTAAAAATAATTTAGCAATATAAAATAAGTTCTTTAATCGGAATATATAAATCTGATTAAAGAACTTATTTTTTTATTTCACTATAAATCCAGCAGGCAGATACCACGATGAATTAGAATAATAAAAAGTTACACTTGTCATCAAGTATTTATCTTTATAATACATACAAGATGAACTACCTCCATCGAGATTGGCAGCGTTCACCGCTCCAAACTCTTGCATAACCGAAATCAAATCTCCACTTGAAGCACCAAGATGTCCGTTTTTACCTCGTCCATCAGTTACAAACAAAAGTACCGAACCATCTGCTCTTTGTCCTATTGCTGTACGTGGATTAAGTCCACTTCCCTTGCCATTCATTTCTCGTGCTTCATTATTTATAATTAGCTGAACAAAATGATTATTTACATCACTTGATTCTTCTTGGAATGTCACAGCATCTCTAATTTTTTTATCTTTAATAAGCTCTTCTACATCTTTTGCACTCATTCCTGAAATATCAATTATTTGCAATATATCATTTTCAGTAAAGCCTATTAAAACTAATCCTGTAAACTCAAATGGTTTGTTCATTTGAATCTCACCATTAGAAACTATTACACCATATGGTTTTCCTCCTGAGTTATTTGTAGAATCATATAGTCCGCCATTAACTCCTGCTATAGCGCCATTATCTTTTACCAATTTGTCCAGAGTAACTCCTTTTTCTTTCCATGGATAAATAGTAGCTAAACTTATACGAGATGGATCTTTAACAATCATCATTGTTCCAGTATAAGTTGACCCCGCTACTTCTACTATCTCTATATCTTCTTGAGTTTCAGTCGAAGTGTCGTTGCCGATTTGAATTAAATCAGTATCAACATTAGCCTCTAATTCTCGCATAGAATTAAAATCTACTATTTTTTGAATTTCTTCTGGTGACAAAAACCATGAAGCCAAAAACTTAAGTTGTCCTGTTTCTAAAATTGTGGTTACAAACATTTGTTGTGCCGACGGAAAATTATTAGAACAAATCATTTTTAACGATATTAGCAAAGTTATTACAACAGAAATTAAAAAAGTAATTAAAACTATTCCTATTCTAACAATAACTCTTTTAGCTTTACTAAGAGCGCTTTCATCTACCTTATATTTATCTGCAACATACACTATTTTTTCAGTTTTATTATTTGTGCTGCTTTTATTACTTGACATTATCAATAATCTCCTTCATACTTGCTAATTTCCATGTAGGATTATCTTGATTATCATTAGTAGCATCATATAAAACAAAATAGAATCTATCATTCATAGAATCTTTTATCTCTCTTCCGCCTTTAAGCTTCATATGTTTTACAAAGCTGATATCTACTGAAAAACAGTTATTGGATATCCAAGTAAAATTTTTAATAAATTCGTCTGTAAAAGTAGGATTCATTAATGTATGCTCACTTGTAAATTGAATATCTATACCATTTGCATATTTTCTAGCAACTTCATATTGATATGAACCAGGTAATAAATCATTTATCAATTTAGAGAAGCTCAAGTCTTTACTCATAAAAAGGCTCCAATTTTGTGCTATTTGAAGAACATCAACCTCATCGCTTACTTTCTTTGGTATTTCTGATAAACACTCTACAGTGTTGATAAAGTTGAAATCATGTTTTTCTTCTTCAAGTTCAATAACTTTATCGAAACTATCAATTACTTTTATTGCTGATTTTTCATTTAACACAGCTATTTTATATGTACAAATTTGTGGCAAATCCGGAACGAATTTAGAAAAACTTTGATAATCAGGGTCGACACCTTTAGAAAAAAGTTCACTTGGAACCTCTTTTTCATCTACATAAACTTTGTAATCCGATGGTGTTTTTATAGTCATATATTTTATAGGAAGTTTTTCTCCTTTTTCATAATAAATTTCATTGCCAAAGTAATCTAATATTTTTATCTTTGGCTTTGCTAAAAGGCATATTTTATATTTTATTCTACCATCAATAAGCTTTTCACCAATATTTATCTCATCATTAACCTCAACATTTAACCCTTCTGGTAAAACCATTTCATAATCATATAAATTTACAATTATTTTATCTTTTTGAAAAAAGTACTCACCTAAATTTCCTTCATTATCTTTAATTGTTAGTTCTGGTGGTAAATAAAGCCCTTGGAGTGTATATTCCACCTTGTTTCCTTGAAGTTTCTTATCATTATCATCTACATTTTTTCCATTTACTAAAACATAAAAATTAGCAGGTACAATAAACTTATAGTCCTTTTTATTTAATAGTGGCTCTATGGACTCAACTTCCCAATCTCTTATGTTGAGCACCATCAGTTTTACCTTGTTTGGACTTGTAGCTTTTAAATTTATTCTGGCCAAAGGAAAACCATTATTCTCCACATAATAAACCAATTTATCTTCTTCTGATAAAGATTTTTCACAATTATATTTTAAAGAATCATTTTCATACAATTCCAAATATTTATTTTTAAGATTTGTTTTATCCTCAAAAGATAATTCTTCTATATTATTACATTCAAAAAATTCCCAAAAACTTTTATCTTTTGCTTTACTTTTTAATTCAATTATAGCTTTTTCTACTTGTCTATCTGGTTGTTTTTCTTCATGCTCTACTAATAAATTTTTTATATAGAATATTGTTGAAATTCCAATTAATATGAGAATACCAACATATATAAAATAAAAAAATTTGAACTTTGATTTATTTTTATTCATATTTTATACTCCGAATAAGGTTAGTTTTCGTTAAAAACCCATTTGTGCTGAATTCTAAAACTAAAGAAAAATAATATTATATCTATAATTATTTTTGTGAATGTTGATAATAATGGTGATTTTATATTGAAAATATACTCCGTAGTGAAAACTAAAGCTGCTGAAACTAAAACTTGACAAATAACTAATATATAGTATCTAGCTATTGTTTTCTTATTAGCAACCCCATGAAAAACCACCCTAGCATTTATGAAAAAATTCACCAAAGATGATATCAATCTGGCTAAAATAGCTGATATAAAAGTCGTTGGAATTAAGAATATGCTTGTAACTGTATAGAAAATATTCTGAAAAACAAAAAATGCCGTTTCATCAACAATACTTGCTATTACAGAGCTGAATATATATTTAATTATTAATGAGTATATTCTTATACTGTCTTTTACCACATGAAAATGTGAAGAATTATTTTCATCAATATAAACCGTGTTTATTTTTACTTCTTCAAATGGTATTTTATTTTTACTCATAAAAACTAATATATTAGTTTCGTATTCATATCTTTCTCCATCAATTTTTATAATCTCAGGAAGAATATTTATAGGAAATGCACGTAACCCAGTTTGAGTATCACTTATTTTTGTTCCTAAGAATATTCTAAAAACACCTATTGTAATTAAATTTCCTAATTTACTTCTGAAAGGAACATTTGAAGAAGAAAAATCTCTCACACCTAAAACAATTTTTTCACTTTCTTTCATTTTTTCAGATGTGCGCAGAATGTCTTTAGTTAAATGCTGCCCGTCTGCATCTGCAGTTACAACTCCAGCACAATTACTTCTATTTTCTAATACAAATCCTATTGCCGTTTTAAGTGCAGCACCTTTACCTTTATTTATTTCATGATGCAATAAAGTGCATCCATAGATTTCTTTCACTTTATCAAAAATTTTATCAAATTCTGGTCCACTACCATCATTTACAACTATAATATCTTTAAAGCCAATATCCAATAAATCTTTCAATGTAAAAAGTAATTTATCGTCGGGTTTATATGCGGGAATTATTACTACAACATTTTCCATATACTATTTCCTCGTAAAATTTAATATTTTTTATTTATATATTTTCGAATTATAAAATATATAAAAGAAGCAAATATAGCAATAGAACAAATTATAAATAATATTATTTTTTGTTTATGCTTTTTTAAATTTTCATTTTCAATCAATAATTCTTCTTTTAATTTTTGTTGTTCCTCTTGTATTTTTTTCTTTTGTTCAGCTTCGATGTTTTGCTGTTCATAAGTTTTTACATTTTCAAAAAAATCTCCGCCATATACATCATTTCCTACTGATGTTTGATAAAGTCCATAGTTGCAAGGCGAATAACTTTTTATCTGTGTAGAATTAGTTATTCCTTTACCATTTTTTCCATAAAGCCAATCGTAAAACCATGTCCAGTGTTGACTTTTATGACATTGAAAACCTTCCTGTGTAACTTGAAATGCAGTTTTTCCATTTAAACTTTCTAATGGCTTATCAAAATCCATTACTATTTTGTTCTCTTGATATAAATGTAAGTATGTTTTTTGTACCTGCCATTGACCATATTTTTCTAAACTTTTTGGAAAACTATTTGGATTGTTACTGCATTCAATGGCATCAGTAATTGCACAAGCTGTTAGTGTATGTACCCCATGACCATACTCACCATTAAGATCATGTGTAACGACTACTAATGGTTTGCATCTTCTTATACACTCTGTGAAGTACTCAACAAATTGATTATAACTTATTCCATAATTTTCATATGCGTTTTTAGCTTGACTAAGAGCCGTTTTGGGATTTTTAGATTCAGCATATAAATCTGGAAATTCAGATATAATAGGATAATTTGTTATGCCAACTTTCCATAAACCATCTAATTGTTCGTGAGGTCTTTTATGATCTTGTACATTATATGCTTCAAAGTGTTGTACAGTGTAAACAACTTGTACTTGTAAATTTCGTTCTATTGCATAATATGGTAGTACTCCTGCAAAAAATAATTGTTCATCATCAGAATGAGTAGATACAACCATTAAATCTGCTTGTTCACATGGGGGATCCCAAATTTGTACCCAATTTGGTACTTCACCAGACGAAAAAGCATGCACTTCTGATATTGATGTGTTATCTGCAAAGCTTAATTTAATATTTCTAGGTATATGTCCCAAAATATTTTCTAAATCCACAAATTCATGCAAAAAACTATTCTTACCACATTCTACAATACTACCAGTATCTATATCTTCCAAAATCCATTTTTGTGGTATGTTATCAAACTCAATATAAAGACTGCTCATTCCGTAATCACTTTTTATTGTTATAGTTGGATAGCTTTCCCCAATTGAATAAGAAGACTGATTATTATCATATATATTTGTTGAATTTTTAAAATTTTCAGTCTTTATATCAACTTTTATTTTTTCAGCATCTAGTGCACAAGCTGATTTCGAAAATGAAAATATAAATAAAGCTGTTAAAGCAATTATTTTCAAAAATTTATTATTCATAATTACCCCTATAATTCATAAATAGATATATGATTTTTATATTTTATAAACAATACGGTACAAACAAAATAGATATTTATATATCATTTAATATATATTTACTAATAAGCTTTGTCAATAAGATTATATTATAAATTAAAATAAACAGGACAAGCTTAGAATATATACTTTTATTTTATTATAATTATTTAATTACTTTTATAAATTATAGCTGTAAAATAAGAACTTGCTTAAAATAATAATGATGCATTTCCATACATTGCAATTCTAAGTAAACCTATCACAATCAAATGTAATGGATAGTACCAATAAAAAAACCATTTCATCCAAGTAGATTTTCCTTTTTCCCCAGAATAATTCTTAAGTATTGGATAAGATAATATAGAGAATAAAACGATAATCCCATATGTTTTAGATACAAACAAATAAGAAATCAAGCTATAAAGAACAATCCATAATTCCATGCTCATCATTTGCTTATTTAAATTTCCCCTGTTATCATACATAAACATAATTGCCATAACAGCAATGCAGCTAAAGTCTGCACTGAATGTTAAAAGACAAATTAGTATTACAAATATTGTTTTTTGCCATTGAGCTAATTGTGGCTTACCATATACAACATATAGTGCTACAACTGCCCATGCCAGCGTCCACATAATACTTGTTTGGTTAAATATTTTTCCCTCAATAAACGGTATATAGTTAATGCCAAATGCAAAGCAATATGCGAAATGCGATATGAATGCAAACATAAACAATCGTGTGATATACTTCTTAACACTTTTTGTATAATAGAAACCTTCACAGATAAAGAAAAACATAATCGGAGCAGTTAATCTTCCAATAATATGAAGAATATTAGGATACATTATATTCGGAAACCCCGGATACAATAAATCAGCAATATGGTCTAAGGTCATCGCAATGATTGCAATAAGCTTTAAATGATTGGCGCTTAGCCTAAGTGTTTTTGTTATGCTCATATCTTTTTCCTCTACAAATTCCAATTAATTGTTAAAACAAAATATAACTTCTCATTAAATATTATAGCAGAAGCCCTATGTTTTGCAATTAAGCTGACAATTTCGACTATCATAACTTTATGACCTTTTGAATGCTTCCTAAAAAGAAAAACTGATATCGGTTAAAATAGCAGTTTTCTTTTGGTGATAATTCAATTACAAATACATAATATCATTCAATACAATTCCATCAACACAGTATAGAATATTATTCATCATTGCTATCCATCTCATCATATCCGTTGCTTTTAATTTCTCGGTTACATCTTGTCTTTTTACCATTTACTTTGTTAATATACTACATCACATTACGCTCCGAAGTATCAATCTCAGATAGTGCTTTCCCATTTTGCTTCTGGTGGTAAAACTCCAAAGTTTTCTTATTGTGGTTCACCTTTTTTACATTCCTTGTAACAAAATTTCTACTAACTGTGTGTATGCCAGTAAGGAATTAAACATACTTCACATTTAAGCTTATATTAACAATAATTTCATTTTTATTTTTCTCTGTAGATTATTTCCTAGAGAAGATTAAGTCATTCCTAATCATTTTTAACTACTAACAATCTATTTTCTATTTCATTTAATTCTTCTTTATATTTAAACATATACACACTCTATCTAATAAATGAAGAATAAGAACATGACAAAAAACAACCTGCCTGTGCTATTCTCTCAATTAATTTTATCTTCAGTTTTTTGGAAGAATAACAGTCACTTTAGCCGTTTTTACAATATCATTAATAGAAACCTATCATCTTGTTTCCCCTTGGCTGTTATTACAATTCTACCTAATATGGCGATAGTTATCATTTTTGCTATCTTTACATAATATTAGGTGCTTTACCATTGCTTGGATTGGAAGGTATGAGTGGCATGCCACAAACTGGAAATTCACCAAGTTATGTATGTTCTACAGCACTACATTTTGGTGTTTCAAATATAACAATAAAAAGAGAGCATATGTTTCAATGCTCTCTCTTTTTTTGCATATTTATTTGAATAAATTAAATGCTTTTCTAAGCTTATAACAAGTCCAAACAATAAAAGCTATAAGTATGATTGGACCAATCATGGTAGCTTTTTCTACTACTTTATACCCTAAACAGTATTTTATATAATCCAATGAAACAACCAAAGCCAGTCCTAAAGTACCATAAGTTAACCTTGCAACTTTTTGCAATTCTTTAAATGTACATTTTTCGTTTATATCTCTATTGTCCATATATACCTCCTGTTTTTAAATTATTTATAGCAATATCTCTACCTCATAAAATTATTCCGCATTGCGATATTTAATTCACATAATCAAGTATAAGGCAACATAAATGCTGAAGCATTATTTATATCAAAATCCATGATATAATAAGCTTTTCTATAACTACGACTTTATTTATATTTACATCATATCACCAACTACAATTTATTGCAATATAAAGGTATTAATTAATCCCTACTGCATAGAGAAATGAGATTGCATACCTGTTTTATCGTTCAAAGAACCTAACTTTTGATTTTTAAATAATTCGAATTTCTTTAATCTGCTTATCTACTAGTATTGGTGGAATTTGAATTTCTATCGTTTTGTGGACTTTCTTATAGTTTTTGGGAAATGGCAAAATTAATTTATTCTCATTAAGCCTGATAATACCAATTACAGGCTTCCATATACATCTTTGGGAAGGTAATTAGGTAACCAGAAATTTTTAAAACAATATTTACCCTTTTTAGCTAATTTTAGAAGTTCAAAGAAAGATTTGAACGAACTATCGACTTCTTCGAGTAATGTTGTGCCATGTTAGAATTTAATGCCTTATAATTATCAAAACTTTTTAAAAGTGCGTAATTCTTTTGATAATTAAGATATTCGCCTTCAGTAAAGTAATATTGTCTAACGTTAGATTGCTTGATTGGCAAGATTCTTTGCAATACGTCACAGTTATCAAAGCGTTCGATAGTCCTCTTTTGAAAGATGCTTTACCTGCTACTTAATCGTTAAATATATAGACACTTTCTACTTTATGAAAAGTTGGAAAACGTTTTTTCATGCACCTATTATTCCATATTTTTTACTTAAAAGATATATTTAAGATATATTTATAGTAAAATAATATCATTCATCTCTCCACATATAGCGATGGGAGTATTCTGATGAATTTATGATAAATACTTTTTATTTTGTAGTCAATATCCTCAAATATTAGCTTGTTCCCTAAGAACATCCATCTTGCTATCCATTTCCATACTAATTTTTGCACAATTTAACAAAGCGTCTTGCATATCATCACTAAATACAATTCCCTTTTTGTATCTAAGTTGATGCTCAAGAGTTGCCCAACAATCCATAGCTATTGTACGAAGCTGAATTTCAACTTTCATATGTCTCTTTTCTTTTTCAAGGAAAATTGGAACTTCTATAATAAGGTGCAAACTTCTATAACCATTTGGTTTTGGATTTTTAATATAGTCTTTTTTTTCTATAAGTTTAATGTCGTCCTGTTTTAATAGTGCCTCTGATAATTTATAAACATCTTGTACAAATGAGCAAATAACTCTTATACCAGCTACATCATTAAGATTTTTCTCTATTGATTCAACCGTAAGGTCAAGTTCTCTTCGTTTCAACTTCTCGATAATACTTGGCACACTTTTTAATCTAGATTTAATGCCACTAATCGGGTTACGGTCATTCTGCAATGAATATTCTTCATCTAAAACTTGAAATTTTGTCTCAACTTCACGAATTGCACACTTGTAGTAAGACATTAATCTACGAAATTCCATCCCCTTGTTTTGAGTCCAATCTATAAGTTCTTGACTTGTTTCACGCAAACCAGCTTCCAAGTTTATTTTTTTCTGGTTATTTTCTTCATACATGTATTGTTACCTCTTATATAGCTTTGTTTAGTTGTAATAACAAACGAATTTGATAAACTCATTATAGTTTATTTTTCTTTGAGTAATTATACAATATTAAATACATATTTTCAAACAAAAATAATATAAGTAAATTTATAAAATTACTAAATTTTATTGCTATTTTCTTGGCTTTTCATATTTTCTTTAGCCAAGGAAAGCATTAATTTGATACGATTTAACTGGTTTACTTCACTAGCACTAGAGTCATAATCAACGGCGGCTATATTAGCTTGAGGGTATACATTTCGAATTGATTTTATCACACCTTTTCCTACTACATGATTTGGCAAACACGCGAATGGCTGAATACAAACAATATTTGTTGTACCAGACATTATAAGCTCTATCATTTCTCCCGTAAGAAACCATCCTTCTCCATATTGATTTCCTAACGAAATAAAAGGTTTTGCCATTTCTGCTATTTTTTCTATTTTAATAGGGGGGTCGAAGCGTTTGCTATTCTCTAAAGCATCTATTGCTGGTTTTCTAATCCAATTTATTAGTTTAATACCAGCATCAGCCAAAAAGGCTGTTGCTTTTGATTTTCCTAGATACTCTGCTTTATAATTAGTATTAAACAAGCAATAATTCATAAAGTCTAAAAAATCAGGAACTACTACTTCGGCGCCTTCATGCTCTAACAAATCAACAAGGTGATTATTTGCTAAAGGCATATATTTAACAAGTATCTCTCCTACTATTCCTACTTTTGGTTTTAAAAGTTTATCATCTAATGGAAGTATATCAAAATCTTTTACTAACTCACTGCAAGTTGTTTTATAATATTTAGCACTATGCTTATTTAACAAAATATTGATGCATTTTTCTATCCATTTTTCTAATAATTGATTGGCAGAGCTATGTATTTTTTCATATGGTCTTACTCTATATAAACACCTCATAAGTAAGTCGCCATATACTACGGCTTGAGCCGCATCTATGACAAGTCCCGCACCAAGTTTAAAGCCATCATTTACTTCCATACCGTTTGCATTCATGGAAATTACGGGAATATGTGACAAGCCTGCTTTTTCTAACGCCCTTCTTATAAAAGCCACATAATTGCTGGCACGACAACAGCCACCAGTTTGGCTCATTATTATTGCTAGATGATTGGTATCATATTTTCCAGATAAAACAGCTTGCATAATCTGCCCAACCACAGTAATTGATGGAAAACACGCATCATTATTTACATATTTTAATCCTGTGTCGATAGCCTGCCTGTTATCATTATCCAAAATAACTATATTATGTCCATGTTTTGCAAATACAGGCTCAAGAAGTTTAAAATGTATTGGACTCATTTGAGGTGCAAGAATAGTATAGCCTTCTTTATGCATCTCTTTAGTAAATTTTGTTCGATTATATTTTATAGGCTCTGGTTTTGATTTAATTTCTTTTTGGGCTCGCATGTCCATTGCAGCCAGCAAACTTCTTATGCGTATTCTTACCGCACCTAGATTATTTACCTCGTCAATTTTTAAAAGTGTATAAAGTTTATTACTTTTTTCAAGTATTTCACACACTTGATCTGATGTAACTGCATCAAGACCACAGCCAAAAGAATTTAGTTGTATCAATTCAAGATTGTCTCTGCTGGAAACAAACTCTGCAGCATTATATAATCTTGAATGAAACACCCATTGGTCTACAACACGTATAGGTCTTTCAGAATTAGCATTCAATGGTAAACTATCCTCTGTAAAAACTGTTAGCCCATAGGAAGAAATTAATTCTGGTATACCGTGATTTATTTCAGGATCCACATGATAAGGTCTCCCAGCAAGAACTATTCCACGACCACCATTCTTATCTATTTTTTCAAGCAAACGCCGTCCTTCTTTTCGTATATCTTCTTTTGCTTTTCGCTGCTCTTCCCACGCAAGGTGAACAGCTTTACGAACTTCTGTTTCAGAAATTTGCCACTCTTTCTCCGATAATTTTACTAGTCTATCTGCTGCTGTTTGCTCATTTGCAAACGAAATAAACGGACGTATATACTTTACTTTTCCTTTCTCGATATCCTCAACATTGTTTTTTATATTTTCAGCATTTGATATAACAATAGGACAATTAAAATTATTTTGAGCTTTTTTTGTTTCTTTGTATTCGTAAAAAACACATGGTTGAAAGATTGTTTTTACGCCATTATTGATAAGCCACTGTACATGTCCATGATTCAATTTAGCTGGATAGCATTCTGATTCTGAAGGAATGGACTCCATCCCAAGCTCATAAATTTTCCTATCAGAAAAAGGTGATAAAACAACTCTAAATCCTAATTCTTTGAAAAATACTGCCCAGAAAGGATAATCCTCATACATATTTAGAACTCTAGGAATTCCAATAGTCCCTCTAGGTGCTTTATCTTCGGTTAACGGCGCATAGTTAAATAATCGGTTGCATTTATATTCCATCATATTAGGAGCTTTTATATTAGAGTTTATTGCCCCTGCACCTTTTTCGCACCTATTTCCACTTATGTATTTTCGTCCACCTGAAAAATTATTTATGGTGAGCATACAATTATTTGAACATTTGCCACAATGAACGCTAGTTGATTTATATGTTAAATTAATTATATCATCAAGAGGAAGCATTGTAGTTTTTGTACCATCATAATGTTCTCGTGCCACTAATGCTGCTCCAAAAGCTCCCATTAAACCTGAAATATCAGGACAAGTCGCATTTACTCCTGCAATTTTTTCAAATGCACAAAGTACAGCCTGATTATGAAATGTTCCTCCTTGCACTACAATATGATTACCTAAGTCTTCAGCTGACGCTAATTTTATAACTTTATAAAGTGCATTTTTAATTACTGAGTAGGCAAGGCCTGCTGAGATATCTGAAACAGATGCACCTTCTTTTTGTGCCTGCTTTACATTTGAATTCATAAATACAGTACATCTTGTACCAAGGTCGACTGGAGCTTTTGCAAATAAAGCTTCCTTAGCAAAATCACTTACTGTATATCCCATTGATGTTGCAAAATTTTCTATAAAAGAGCCACAACCAGAAGAACATGCTTCATTAAGCAAAATATTATCTACTGTACCATTTTTAAGCCTGATACATTTCATATCTTGACCACCAATATCCAAAACACAGTCAACGTTAGGATCAAAAAATTCCGCTGCTGTACAATGAGCTATGGTTTCAACAACTCCTTCATCAAGAGAAAAAGCAGCTTTTAAAAGTGCTTCACCATATCCTGTGGAACATGAACGAACTATATTAACATTTTCAGGAAGTTTTCTTTTCAGAAAGCTAATAGCATTTTGAGCTGTTTTTATTGGATCTCCATGATTGTTTGAATAATTAGAAAACAAAAGATTGCCTTCTTCATCAATTAAAACAAGTTTTGTTGTTGTCGATCCAGCATCTATACCAAGAAAACAATTCCCATGATATTCTGACAATTTACTTTTTTTGACAACTGCTTTAGCGTGTCGTTCTTGAAATGCCATAAATTCATCATTGTTTTTAAATAAAGGTTCAAGCCTTGGCATTTCAAATGAAATATTAACTCCTTTTTTTAATTTTTCTATCAAATCTATCAGCCCAATTTCGCTAACTGCTTTTGATTCTAATGCTGCCCCTATAGCAGCAAATAAATGTGAATTTGTCGGGTCAACTACATTTTCTTGTGTCAAATGCAATGTTCTTATAAATGCATTTTTAAGTTCAGTTAAAAAATGTAATGGCCCACCTAAAAAAGCAACACATCCTCTTATAGGTTTACCACAAGCAAGTCCAGATATAGTTTGATTTACTACCGCTTGGAATATCGAAGCTGACAAATCAGCTTTCGTTGCCCCCTCATTTATTAGCGGTTGTATATCAGTTTTTGCAAAAACTCCACATCTAGCAGCAATTGAATATATATGCTTATATTCTTTAGCAGCTTCATTTAATCCTTCTGCATCTGTTTGCAACAGTCCTGCCATTTGATCTATAAATGAGCCTGTACCACCTGCACAAACGCCATTCATCCTCTCTTCTAATCCACCATTAAAATATATGATTTTTGCATCTTCCCCGCCGAGTTCTATTGCTACATCAGTTTGTGGTGCTACAAATTTCAAAGCTGATGCCACGGCTACAACTTCTTGTACAAAAGGAATATTTAATGCATTTCCTAGATTCATTGAACCAGATCCTGTAACACTCAATTTAAGCTTACACTCACCAAGTATACTTAAAGCATCTGATAATAGCATTTTTAATGTATCTTGAGTATGAGCATGGTGTCTGCGATAATCTCCATAAATAATTTCACCATATTCATCAAGAATTACTAATTTAACTGTTGTAGATCCAACATCGACGCCAGCCAAATATGTTTTCATACTTTTACTCCCCCATTACAAAACAATATATTTCTAACTCAAATGTAAATTTATTGGTTTTGCAGTCATGTTTTTAATATGTTTATTTTATGACTTTATTGATATTTTATATTATTGAGTAGAACTTCTATTTTCTTCTTTTTCTTTGTTTTTCAAGTGTATCATGCATTTCCATCAACAAATCTGATAAGGCTCTTTCAGAATGAAACGGGAAAAAGAAACGATATTTTTTCGATGCCCTTATATGGACATCCCTTATATGATATTTTATATTTTCATATCTTACAATTACTTCATTTTCATCAGCATATTTCTTTAGCTTTGCTACTATTTGTGCTGAATTGGCAACATCAATAAGAAAAATGCCAAAAAACATACCAATAAAAAACGAGAATGCCAGATTTTCCGAAAGCCATTGCAATGCATATAAAATTCTAGGATGTATCACCACATCATAAATAAATGCTATGACTGACCAAGCTAGCGAAAAATTTGGACAGATTATACCTTGTATGTTTCCCCATTCATTGGAATAATCCCATAAACGAACTTTTAAAAACTTTAAGCAAAATACACCAGCAATATATTCAAGTAATGTCATACATATCGACATTATTAAAATAATAACTACTTTACTAATAATAGGGTTTTTAATTTTAAAAAAGCATTCAATCGAAGCGAGTAAATATAGAATACATAGTCCAAAGCCATAAAGTGGAACATATGGCCCTGTGCAAAATCCTGGATTTATCCATTTTTGATGATTGCTTCTCATATTTCGGTAAATTAATTCTAATACCCAACCTGCAACTGATCCAATAAAAAACAAGTATGCAAGTGTAAGAAACATGCTCATATAAATACCTCTGTCCTTTTTTAATAATATTTGTTGAAGTTATATCTATATTACAAAATATTTATTATGAGTGGTATTTGAACCTTCTCATTAAAGCGAGTATATATTTTTATTCGACATTTAACAATAGTCAATTTGTTTTATTTGTCCAATAAGTTTAAAGTTCCATATAATTAGACAATAAACTATATTTAATACTAATGTTATATATAATGTATGACATTTTTGTGCATATGCACAAATTTTTCAAATAATTTATTATAACTATACATTAATAACATATTTAAACTATATACACTATTTATGATTTTTTATAATTTTCGATTTCTTGACACATAACAATCATTTTAGTATACTAATTTTATATTGCAATTTTTAGTGTTAAAACTAGAAAATAAGAATTGTAAAGATTAGGAGATGCAAATATGATTAAAAAAGAAATTCCTTATGCCGAATACGCACATATGGGTGGTTCTGGAACTTGGGGCGGTAATTTTCCAGAAAATGCCGGTATTCCTGGTGTTAAAATTCTTGATTCTGATATGGAGTTTGAAACACCTTTTGGGATAACAGTACCACTCATGTTGTTTGAAATTCCTGCAGAAATGACTGGTGACCATAAAACACATGTTGTTTTAGATATACCATTTCACGGTATTTTTGGACTTTCCCCATATGATGAAAGACATGTAGAACGCGTATTTTGGGTAATGCAACAAGCTGGAGTAAAATATATAATAGCTGACGGTTCAGGTGGCGGTATCAATCCCCTTCTCGATCCAGGTGATGTTATTATCCCAGATGATCTTATCGATCATACAAAACGCCACTCTGAAATTTCTCGTTTCACTAATAAAATAGTTCGTATGCGTGATATAGTATGTCCAGATCTTTCTAAAATTCTTTACAATGAGGCTTTAAAAGAATATCCACGAGTTTTTGGACGTGGTACTTATGCCGTTGATGAACCTCCGCGTTTCGAAACAAAAGCCGAGATTCAGAGATTATACAACGAACATGCAGATATTTGCGGCCATACTATGATGCCTGAAGCTGCATTAGCTCGTGCTATTGGTGCTTGTTACGCAGGTATATACTTAGTTTCTAACTCTGCTGAAGGTATAAACCCTGATTGGAAACGTCCTATTTTCGACTTTTATGCAGAGTGTGCACCTAAATTTAGCAGAATTGTAATCAACGCTCTAGCCGCAATTAATCCTGAAATAAAAGAATGCCATTGCCTTGATAATCTTATGGAAGTTCCAGGAACTGTTCAAACAAAAATAAGTGCTAAATAATTAGCATAGATAATTAAAGTTATTCTTATTTAAATCATATCCCTGTTTCAATTTGTAAAATATGCATTTGAAACAGGGTATAATATATTTATCATATATAAAATTTTAATTGTATTACAAAAAAGGAATTATTTATGAAAACTATATTTAAAAATGTTTATATTGTTACTGTAAATGAATCTCAGGATGTAATTCCTAGTGGTGTAGTTGTAGTAAATGACGATATAATTACTTATGTAGGTGACACTTTACCAGAAGATTGTAGTAATGCACGAATAATTGACGGTGAAAACAAAAAATTTCTCATGCCTGGTTTAGTAAATGGACACACACATTTGCCAATGGTATTATTCCGATCCAGTGCAGATGATATGCCACTACAAACCTGGCTTAATGACTATATGATGCCGATGGAAAACAAACATACCGCAGAAACCATCGAATGTGGCGCCACAATCGCACTTTACGAAATGGCAAAATCTGGAGTCACAACTATAAATGACATGTATTTCAACAGTCGTTTTTTGATACCAGCTTTTAAAAAAATACCTTTAAGAGCTACTCTTTCTATAGGTCTATTTGGTCAAGCGCCTAATGCTCAAGAGCAATTAGCTGACGGTATTGCTTTTTTCCAAGAATATGATGGAGCCTTTAATGGACTAATTCGAGTTGGTCTGGCACCACATGCAGAATACACTAACACTGAAGATTTTCTGCGTCAATGCGCAGATACAGCTAGAAAGTTAAAATGCCCTTTACATATTCATGTATCCGAAACAAAAAAGGAACACGATGAATGTATAGAAAGATATGGAATGACTCCTACTGAACTATTAAATAAGGTAGGATTTTTCGATGATAACCTCGCACTACTTGCACATTGTGTATGGCTTAGTGATAATGATATAGATATAATTTCCAAAAGAGGTGTAAGTGTTCTCCATAACCCTTGTTCGAATCTTAAACTAGCTTCAGGCATAGCTAGGATACCAGAAATGATAAAGAAAAATATAAATATTTCACTAGCTACAGATGGTGCAGCAAGTAATAACAATTTAGATTTGTGGGAGGAAATGCGCATCTCTGCTTTGATTCATAAAGGACATTTTCTTGATGCCACCGCTGTTACCGCCGAAGAAGCTCTTTACATGGCAACTCGAGGAGGCGCTAAAGCTTTAGGATATACTGATGTTGGTAGTATCCAACCAGGTTTTAAAGCTGATCTTTGTTTAGTTGACATGAATCAGCCTTGTTATCAACCTATGACTAATCTTATACATCATATAGTATATGCGGGTAATTCAAGAGATGTTGAACTTACCATGGTATCAGGAAATATAGTCTGGGAAAAAGGCGCTAAACTCTCTTTCGATTTAGAAAATACTTACAAACAAGCTCAAAAATACTATGATAACATATTTTGCTTGAAATAATTATACGGTGGGAAGGACTGTAAATTTACAGTCCTTTTTATTTACCTATATTGATTTATTTTAATTTATCATATGTAATATTTTAATAGTTGATTGACAAACTCAAGTACATATGATATATTAATTAAGTTAGTGGCGGCTAACTTGGTCGTCACTATTTTTAGGTATATCGGTTACCTTAGGCTAACCACAAGAACTATATTTTATCAGGAGCACAAATATGAATATAACTTTGCTTTTTTCTTTAATAATTTTGTTGATTTTACTTATTTTTGCCTATATTCACAATAAAAATTCTAAAGATTTACAATCAAAAAGAGAATATGAAAAAGAAATTGTTTCAGATATGATTTCCTTATACTGTAGAAAAAATCATAAAAGCAAAGAAAATTTATGTGAAGATTGCGCCAACCTTAAATACTATGCTTTAAATAGAATCGAAAAATGTCCTTTTATGGAAAATAAAACATTTTGTTCAAGTTGTAAGGTTCATTGTTATCGCGAAGATATGAGACAAAAAATAAAATTGGTTATGAAATATTCCGGACCGAGGATGCTTTTTTATCATCCGATTACCGCAATACATCATCTTATAGAAACTATAAAAGAAAAGAATAAGGAGGCTAAAAATGAAAATTAAAAAAACATTATATATTTGTATAGGCTGGATTGGAGTTGCTCTTGGCGCTTTAGGTGCCGCTGTTCCGCTAATACCTTCTGTTCCATTTTTGCTTTTAGCTGCTTGTTGTTTTGCAAAGGGCTCTGAAAAGCTAAATAGTTGGTTTATTGAAACAAAATTATATAAAAACAATCTTGAGTCATACGTTCAAGGAAAAGGTATGACTTTGAAAACAAAGATAAAAATAATTGCTCTTGTTACAATACTAATGTCTATTGGTTTTATAGCTATGAATAAAGTTATTGTTGGTAGAATTGTATTAGCAATAGTATGGGTATGTCATATTCTTTATTTTATCTTTGGTATAAAAACTATTAAACAGGAGAATTTAGAATGATTGATAAACAACTTTTAAGTCTATTAGGACAAAATAAAAAATACATATTTTATACTGTAACCATTATGATTTTAAAACTAATAGCAAATATTGGAGCTACAGCATCTATATGTGCTCTAATTTGGTGTTTAATAAATGATGTACAACCTATTTATTATCTAATGTATTCATTAACAGGAGCAATATGTATAGCTTTTAAATATTTTGCCACCATAAAATCTGAAAAATACAAAGATGAAATGGGTAGAGCTGTAAAAAAAGATTTAAGACTTCGTACTTATAACAAAATGATAAAACTAGGCGTAAATGTAACAGATAATGTAAGTATGTCGGCTTTAACTCAAATGTCTGTAGAAGGTATAGAACAATTGGACTTATACTATTCCTCATATATCCCACAGTTTTTCTATGCTATGATTGCTCCATTGGTACTATTTTTAGTTACAATATGGTTTGATTGGCGTGTATCTTTGGTATTGTTATTATGTGTTCCCCTTATTCCTATATCAATTATAGCTGTATCTAAATATGCAAAAAAAGTTTTTGCAAAATATTGGGATAAATACACTTCCATGGGGGATGTGTTCTTAGATAGTGTACAAGGATTAAAAGAACTTAAAATTTTCAAAGCTGATAAAAGACAGCATGAAAGATTAAATAAAAGTGCTGAAGAGTTTAGAAAAATCACTATGAAAGTATTGATAATGCAACTTGCCAGTACTACAATAATGGATCTTGTAGCTTATGGCGGTGCCGGTCTTGGTATTGCAGTAGCTATTACTGGATTGTTACATAGAAATGTACCAGTTATCCATACTTTATTTCTTATACTCGTAGCTGTTGATTTTTTCTTGCCACTGCGTGCTTTTGGCAGTGCATTTCATATTGCAATGAATGGTGCTACAGCAGGAAAGAAAATCATGGAATTGCTAAACACCCCTGAACCTGTTTGGGGCAGCGATGATGTAAATGGAACTGAGCTTAAAGTCAATGATGTAACTTTTTCGTATAATGAAAATAGAAATGTTTTAAAAAATGTAAATATGGTTTTCCCTGAACATTCAATGTCCGCTATTGTTGGCGAATCTGGTTGTGGAAAATCAACTATTGTAAATCTTTTATTGGGAAGCATTAAACCTAAATCGGGTACAGTAACTGTAGGCGGAAAAAAAGTTGAAACATTATCAAGAGAAAAATATTATTCTCATATTTCGTCAATCAACTATAACACATATATTTTCAATGAAACAATTAGAGATAACTTCAAGCTTATAAATAAAAATGTAACCGATGAAGAAATTTTTAAGGCTTTGAAGCAAGTAAATCTTGACAAATTTGTTTTAGAAAATGGTGGACTCGATAAAGTAATATCTGAAGATGCAGAGAATATATCTGGTGGCCAAAGACAAAGACTTGCTCTTGCCATAAACCTTATTTCTAATAAGGATATATACATTTTTGATGAAGCAACAAGTAACATTGATATCGAAAGTGAAACTATCATAATGAATGTAATAAAGAATTTGTCTAAGACGAAAACTGTAATAGTTATATCTCACCGTCTGGAAAATGTTGTAAACTCTGATAATATATATTTTATGAAAAATGGTGAGGTTAAAGAAAGTGGTAAACACCAAGCACTTTTAAATCTTAAAGGAGGATATGCATCGCTCTATAAGGCACAGAAAAATCTTGAAGATGGATATAATATGGAGGCTACAATATGAAAAAAGAAAATCTTCGTCGAAATGGATTAACCATTATGGCAAATCTCATTTTAATACTAGGTAACTTAGCTTTTATAATGATTTTTGCTGTTATAAATGGTTCGCTTGGTTATTTATGTGCTATGGGGGTAACAATCTTCGGTGCATTAGGAATTGCTAAATTTCTTGGTGAAACTATTTCTCTTTCATATAACGCCATAATAGCATTCATAATAGGCTGTGGTGTAGTAAGAGGTCTTTTGAGATACTTTGAGCAATACTTTAACCATTACATTGCTTTTCGACTGCTCGCTGTTCTTAGAGATAAAATATTTGGTGCTTTGCGTGTTCTCGCCCCTGCAAAACTTGAAAGTAAGAAAAAAGGTAGTATTATATCAATGATAACTTCAGATATTGAAACGCTTGAAGTTTTTTATGCTCACACAATTTCACCTATCTGCATAGCTATCCTTGTATCCACATGCCTTTTCATATTCACAGGTATTATATCTAGCTGGTATTTAGCTATTATAGAGTTAATCGGATTCATAACAATCGGTATTATAATTCCTATTATTTCTTCTAATAAGCTAAAAGAATCAGGTGTTAATTATCGCAGGGAATTCTCATCATTTAGCGCATATTTTCTTGACAGTATAAAAGGTATAAACGATATTGTGCTAAATAATGCATCAGATTCCCGAAAAAAAGAAGTTGAAAAACGCTCTGATATTTTGCTTGATGAAACCAGAAAAATGAAAAAAGAAACTGCAAAATCTACTGCTTTTACTGAAACATCTGTTTCTATTTTTATATTTCTATCGCTCTTTATCGGTATTATTCTTATAAATAAAGGTATGCTCACAGTAGGAAGTATGATTGCAGGTGTTGTTACTGTTTTTGGTTCTTTCGGTCCTGTTATTGCTATATCTGCTCTTCCAGGAAATTTAACTCAAACTTTCGCAAGCGGTGATAGGGTTTTAGATCTTCTTTCAGAAAAGCCAGTGGTGTCTCCTATTGAAAATGGTAAAAACTTCGAATTTGAAACACTATCAATTAAAGACCTTTCTTTCTCATACGATAAAGAAAAAAATATACTTTCAGATATCTCTTTAGATTTAAAACAAGGAGAAATCGTTGGTATTATAGGTAAATCTGGTTGTGGTAAATCTACTTTACTTAAACTTTTACTAAGATTTTGGGAGAAAGATGAAGGAAGTATACTATATAATGGAATAGATATAGATAATATAAATTCTAACAATCTTTTGGACAATGTAACCCTTGTAAGCCAGACTACATATTTGTTTGAAGATACTATTGAAAATAACATTAAAATTGCAAAAGCTGATGCTACTAAAGAAGAGATTGAAGAAGCTTGTAAAATGGCATCTATTCACGACTTTATAACTAGCTTGCCTAATGGATATCAGACTATTGTTGGCTCTTCAGAAGACAATCTATCTGCTGGAGAAAAGCAGCGTATAGGTCTTGCGCGCAGTTTTATTAGTGGTGCAAAATTGATTTTACTTGATGAGCCTACAAGTAATGTTGATAGCATAAATGAAGGAATTATACTCAAGGCTCTTAAAAGTCAAAAAAATAAAAAAAGTATTATTCTTGTTTCTCACCGTGAATCTACTATGTCTATTGCTGATAAAATATATAGTATAAAAGATGGGAAAATTGCAAAATCAGCTTGCTAAATAGTTTTCTTTCTGCTTATTAAATGAATTGAGTACTATTTGACAATATCTATTAACTAAAAACGAAAAATGCAATCCATGGTAAAATGGACTGCATTTTTTGTTTTATTATTTTTACTATTAATATTAAATATAATTATTTTTTACATGGTAATATTTATAAATTCCTTCAGCTGTTGGATGTTGAGCATCATAAAAATCCATATTTGTCATCTCGAATAAATGTGGGTTATAACTGCCATAACAACTAATTCCTAATTTATTTTCTAATGAATAAAAATAATTTTCCGTTGACAAAATAACATCATATGAGCTTGTTTTTTTCATATGATCATAATAAGTAGGATGAAATGGTGATAGCTGTATTTCCACATCTACTCCATCATTTTTCATCATGATAATAAATTCTTCAAATTGTTTTTGCAAGTTCTCATCAACTCCTGAAAAATACTTAGCAATCAAATTGGAGACTATACTATCATTAGCATATTTTTCAGATTGCTCTACCCCACCATTACGATATTTTTGTTCATAACTATAACTGCCATCAAAACATCGTGTAGCATATACATTATCTCGATTATCTGTTGCAGTAATCTCTAGTTTCTTTTCAGAAAGTAAAAACTTTATGCTACTTTGAAAATATGAAAATGACATTAGTTCTTTAACTCTAGTTTTTAATGCCGAATCAGATTTATAATACTTATTATCAGTGCTTTTGCAGAAATCACGATAACCACTAACCATTGCCCTATTGTCTAAATTACCTTTTGACAAAAACCAGTACTCCGCACATAGCACAACCTTTTTAGGCTTTATTCCGTTATCTTTAAATAATAAGTATGTGCTTATACTATCTCTTAAATCCGCTCCTGTAACACCTGCGCAAAAGGTGTTTTTCTCACCTGTAAGTTTTGGTGTAACCTGCATGCTTCTAGATGATCCTAAAACTAATACATCAATATCTTTTTTACATATTGACGCATATTCCCTAATAAGTTGTCGGTCATCTAAATTTTGTATATTTGTAGCATTTTGACCAGAAGCCATAATTTCCGCTACTTGCTTTGCATAACGTGAAGCTACTAAATTAGCTGGATCTACAACTATATTAACAGTCCATACAATTACTATAAATGGTAAAAGCAAAAACAATGAGATAATCATTTTTTTTATATTATTAGGAATATTGTTACTCACACCTTCCGCCCTTTTCTATAATTAAATCTATCATTTCACCTACATTTTGCATTTCAAGAATCTGTTTCATCGTAAACTTAATATTAAAAACATCTTCAACTTCTGATACAAGTGTTATATGCATAAGACTATCCCATCCATTAACATCTGAAGCTGTTGTATCTCTCGAAATCACAATATCTTCCATATCAAAAAGATCACTAAAAATTTCATTTAGTTTATTTAGCACTTCTAATTCCATATTATTGCTCCTTTATTTCTTTTATATGTGTATTAGCTATTTTGTAGGAATCACAATCAACTATATATTTATTCTCACTAATTTCTACAAAACCATGATCAGGATAAATTGATTTAACCATTGAATTTTTCACAGTAGGAATATATTCTCCTATAACTTTTTTATATCCATTAGATTTAGCAATTTCAATTATTTTATTTATAATGAATTCTTCCATTCCACGCTTCAAAACACGACAACTCATAAACCAAGTATCTATAAATGCTATTTTCTCATCTATCTTTTCCAAAATAACCGCACTTATAAGACCATATTCTCCAAACTTATCTTTAAGTGTAAAATAAATTGTGTTATATTTATTGTCTTGCTTTATCCGTTCAATCTGTGCAACTGAATATCTTACTGTTCGTAAATTAAACTGGTTTGAACGTTGACTAAGCTGTGCTATTCTTGCTATATGAAAATCATTAAATGGCTGCGCAACAGCTTCCATTTCTAAACTTTCAAGATACAAATCATAATCCTCAAAATTTTGTTGTAGAATTGCCCTATTGGCTTCCGACTTATACTGTGCTGTTCTATCTAAATCAGCAGTAGAGTATGTTGCTGTTTCAAATAGATTAAGTGATTTAAGATAAGTTACATAATCAGAAGGGTCTTCAGGCATATCTGGAACTGTGATATCTTTAATCAGACTTGATACAACATTTCTTTCAAACGGATTATCATCAATAAACACAAAACTGTCCATACCAAGATTTAATACTTGCTGAATATTTTTTATATTACTTGCTTTATCCTGCCAATTAGCTACAAACATTGCGAAGTCATCAAGTTTCAATACCATATCAGGATGTTTTTCAAA
Organism: Oscillospiraceae bacterium; assembly: GCA_020024475.1. Taxonomy (GTDB): domain Bacteria; phylum Bacillota; class Clostridia; order Oscillospirales; family Ruminococcaceae; genus RGIG3102. The sequence continues at coordinate 6,931 of JAHHTS010000025.1, read as the reverse complement.
AGGCTCTTTGGCTGTTTCTTCGTTATTCTTACTGCAAACCGTTAAAATAATTCCTCTATTTTTAAGTTCTTTAAGCCATGTTTGAAATTCTGTAAAAGCACGACCTACACCTAATTCCCCTATTTGAATATTATTTATACCATCATCACCTATAACTCCACCCCAAAGTGTGTTGTCTAAATCAAGAACTACACATTTTTTAACCTTGCCTTCTCTTGCTTTTATAACATCAACAACCTGTGATGCCACTATTGGTATTGCGTTCATAGAAAGCGGCATTTTTGCAGAATAATATAATTTATTGTCGTGAAACTTTTCTCTACCAATTAATGATTGTATTCCATTTAAGTCTATTAAAGTGACATGGCTATTCTCTTTGGCTGACTGCATTAGTAAATAATTCAATTTCTTCAGTTGGAAAATGTATGAACTTTCTAGACCCAATGCAAAATCTCCAAATACTCTATCGTCATTTTCTGCAAATGTAAATTGCATAATATCTATGCTACTTTTTGAAGATATAAGCTGCCATATATTCATAATCTCTTGCAGTTTGTTTTCCGCAAAATTAGTGCGATTAGAAATTTCTGTTTTACAGTAATCCTCATATAAGTGCTCACAGCACATATATATCAACACCATCTTTGGGTTAAACTTATATAATTTACTTTCTTTATCCATCGATTGAGCTAAGATTTGGTTATAGTCCAAATCACAAACATCAAGTGATATACTGTTTTCATAGGCACAACCTTTAATTGCTGTTGACAAATGTTGAGTAGCACAATCTCCCATCACCGCTAAGCGATTTTTTGGTCCTTCAAGTTCTTTTTTTGCACTTTTCATAAGTTGCACATATGTTCTATCTCTCATAATTACGCCTCAATAAATTAAAATTGAAAATAAATAAATGACGATGCTTCAAAACATCCAAATAAAGCAATTGAAAATAATATTACATAATATAATATCCATTTTTTAGTAGGAGTTAAATGATCTAAAAGCTGTGGGAAATATTCACCAGTCTTTATTTCAATTATTTCCATTACGAATAATGCAATAATCGCAATCAAACTTATAAATAACACTCTAGATGATCCAAAAAGACTAACTATACCAGCATATAGAGCCGGACCAGAAAGCACAACTCCCCATCCTCTAATACTGTGAGAAATTATGTACCATGCTTGTCCAAAAGTTTCACTTCGGAAAAATACATATCCTATACATACAAGGAAAAATGTAAATAATGTTTGAAAAATATCTTTAATTAAAATATGTTTATCAAGCCATGATTCTTTTTCTTTTTTATGGTATACAGAAATTATATTTTCTATTATCTGATATACGCCATGTAACATCCCCCATGCAACATATGTCCATGCCGCACCATGCCATAATCCGGTTGTTGTCCAAACAACAATTTGAGCAATCATAACTGGAATAACTCTAGCTAATTTTCTTTTCTTAGCTTTTAATAATTTACGATTAAGATTACTTACTGGATTACTTCTGAGAACAGGATAAAACAAATAATCCCTAAACCATCCGCCAAGGCTTATATGCCACCTACGCCAAAATTCTGCGATAGACTTTGAAAAATATGGGTGATCAAAATTTAACATTAGTTCAAATCCCATTATCTTTGCGGCACCTCTAGCAATATCTGAGTATGCAGAAAAATCGCAATACACTTGGACAGCAAATAAAACAATTCCAAGCATCAATAATGGGCCAGGCCAAACATTTAAATTTGCATAATATCTGTCCACTGCCAAACTAAGATTATCAGCTATAACAATCTTTTTAAAAAAGCCAAGTAACATTAAACGCATACCAACTGCATAATTTTCATAATTAAATTTATTATATTTATGAAACTGTGGTAAAAGATTATTGCTACGTTCAATTGGTCCAGCAACAAGCTGAGGAAAAAAACTTACAAAAAGCGCATAGTTCAAAAAACTTTTTTCGTGTTCAACTGTTCCACGATAAACATCTATAGAATATCCTAACGCTTGAAATGTATAGAAGCTAATTCCCACTGGTAATAGTAGCGACAACTTAGGTATAACCAAGGTTATATTAGCAATTTTAAAAATACTTATTATCAAATCAGCAAACATTTCATAGTACTTGAAGAAAAATAATATACCTAAATTAATTACTATGTTGGTTACTAACGCAATTTTTCTTGTTTTCTCTGTTGCATCTTTTTTGGTTGTAAAATTTCCACACACCCATGTACTAAAAGTAGAAAAGAATATTAGAATAGCATATACAGCATTCCAACACATATAAAAATAATAAGAAAGTACTAATAACCATTTATTTTTATATTTATCAGGAAGTGTAAAGTATCCCATTACTGCAATTGGAAAAAATATTAAAAATTGAAGCGAATTAAATTGCATTATATTAAAACCTTTCAAAAATATTCATGCGTTTTAGATTTTATTATAGCATATAATGAGATTATCTGTCTATCAATTATATTTATAAAACTTATGTTTTCAGTTCAAATATATTTAATAATTATTCTTTTCTCGATTTTTGTATTTATATATAATAAGTAAAATAACAAAAATTATAGAAATATATGGTGCAATATGTTGTATAGTAGTACCACCATAGAAAACTCTTATTTTTCCTTTTTCTTTATTGCCTATTTCTACTTCAAGCCAACCATTTTCACTTGGCTGTACTTTAAGTTCTTCACCGCTATCTTCATCAATAGCTTTATATCCTAAATAATAAACAGCAGAGATTTCTAGTGAGTTATCAGTATAGTTATCTTGGTACATTATATACCTATTATAATAATCTCTAGTTAATGTAGACTTTACTGGTCCTTTTACACCAGTAGCAGTATTGATATATTTATCTCTTTCAGCCCATAATTTTCGATTATTATTAGCATGGAGATAGTTTTCATCCCATAAAACAAAATTTTCTGTATCCGTAATAATTCTACCTTCATCAGCTGCTATCTTCAAACCTTTATAAGTTGTATAAGAAAACTGAGAAATGGAAATTAGAGCGATTAAAACGATTATGCAATTTTGCAATTTTAAATTATCTATTTTTATATTTTCTGTCCACCAAACTCCAAACGAAAAAGAGAGAAAAAGCGTTACAAATATAAACAATCTACTTGGAAATTGGATAATGTTAAGATATGGATCAAGTTGATACCAAGGGAAGATACTTGTAGAAGCAAATATACATCCTAAAGCACCTAATAACATATTTAAACTAAATTTGTTCAAATCGTCTTTTCTTTTTTTCAATAGCTCTGTTAGACAAACTATCAAAACAATTAGCATGGTCAAACCTAAGCTTGGTGTAAAAACTGGATTTTCTGTAAGATTAGCTCCTATAAACAAGTTTCTAACTCTTATTGCTGCTTTACCCGGATTCCATATTTTAGCGTGGAATGAACTAAAAAACTGCTCACTTAAAAGTTGTTCAACCATTGGGAAAAGGAAAAATCCAGTTATAAATATAACAGTAATGCTACTTTTAAATAAATTTAAAATTCTCGATGGCTCTTTAATTAATTTTGTGATATTTATAATTAAAAATATTGCAAATAAAATTGATGTCAACAATAAACTTAAATTATGACTCAAAACAAGGCCAGAAAATCCTATAATTAAAGCCGTTCTATCATTTTTATCTCCATATACGGAATTGTACATACCAAGAAGGCAAAATGGTAGAAATACAAATGCTTGCGTTTCTCCTAATGCCCCTCTAATAAATATATCAACTGCAAAATAACTGCTAGCTGAATATATCAAAGAAGTGATAATTGCAGCTTGCTTATTCTTCATAAGTCTACATGCGCAAAAATATGATGAGAATACAGTTGCGAACACCAATAACGCATTATAAATTTTATAACTTAAAAGAACATCAATCCCTATGAGACATAGCACTACTGGTATATATAAGAAGAAATCACTATAAAATAAACTTGTGGAATAACCAAACCCATCATAATAATAAGGGTAAATTTTTGGGAACCAATCCCCATTTTCTATTCCTGTTAAAATAGATTTTATTCTTTCTATATGAAAATATGTGTCATGACATCTCACTGTATATGGTAAGAATAGAACTGAACACATTAAAACTGAAAATATGGATAAGAAAATTATTTCTTTCCTATTTTCATACAATTTATCTTTTATTTTCATTTTTTCTCCTACAAAAAATTGAATACATGCCAAAACCAATCACACTAATAATAGAAATGGCAGATCCTGTTTTTAACCCAATAGGCATATATGATAACTCCACATGGTTTTCACCTTTTGGAAGATCAAGCCCAATAAGCCCGTTATTTACATTCATTATTTGCACTTCTAATCCATTATTAGTTGCTTTAAAACCTTTATCGTATGGTACAGCAACATAATATATAGTATTTTTTTCTAAAGATACATCAAAAGTATATTTTGAAGCTTCGTATTTAAAATTTTTCGCTTTAGATCCATTTTTTATCAACACAGAGTTTCTCATATCTTCATATTCAAAATTATGATAATCTTCTGACTTTTTTATTTCAAATAAATCTTTATTATTCTCTATGATATCATCATCTAGAACAATGGCATCGACCATAACAAAATGTTTTAACTCTTTATTTATTTTTGAAAACTCACTCTTAGAAATTGCTTTGTCATAAGAGAAGCCCATTCCAAGATAGTTTTCATTTTCATAAAAATCAAATCCAGTATCATTATAAACTGGTTTCTTTGAAAATCCTTGTTCTCCATTCACTAAAGTTTCACCCTCTGGTTTAATTATATATTTAGTGCCTAAAACAGTGTAATATCCATAAAACTGTCCCGGAATTATACTATTTACAGAACGACTTAATTCAGCTGATTTATAAAAATCAAAAATACTACCTGTAATGTTACTAGCAAATATGTTAATAGATGGTTTATCTGAAATAATACCAGTATTTATATAGATATCTTTAGTGTCTGTTCTATAATACTCATCTTCATTAGGATATTTCATATTAGGTACATCATTAAAAAATACTTTTGCCGGCATATATCCATTATCCCAAAACTTATGCGTATAGTATGTATTTAAAACAAAACATGCCGTTGTCTGAATGAATATAGCTAATATTAGAAGATATAAAGCTTGTTTTTTTTCTTTTATAATATCAATAAAGATTAAAGTAACAACGCCTGCTAATCCTACAATGCAAAATACAATTGCTAATAATTTGTTTGGGAAAAATTCTACATGAAAATAATATTTCCACATCAATCTTGCAAAATAAAATAGAATTACAACTAAAAGCCATACCTTCATCCCATTTTTAATATTTTCTTTATTCTCGAAATGTTTTCCTGCCATAACTGAAAAAATCAATATAGGCATAAATAACCAGCGTGCATAATACTCACTGTTAAAAGCAACAAAAGCACTGTTCAATAAAGGCATGCTCATAAATACAAAGCAAACTATACTAAGTTTTGTAAGCCAACTATTTTTATGATTTAACATAAATGCAAATGTCGGAATAAATCCAACAACTGGAAGATACATGGCACTACCAGTTGGATCAGATGATAATATAAAAGCTTTATTAAATATATTTTCTGCTGGTAAAAGCATAGAATACAGTAAATCAGCATATTGATATGGTTTCAAAAACAGCATTTTGCTAATTTCTAATCCGAAAATACTTTCTGATATTCTAGGATTATCCAGCAAAAAGAATATGTTAGGCAATAACAAAATCATCGCCATTCCAACACCAATAACACTTTCAAATGCAAGGCGTGTAAATAATCTAGCATTTATACTATAATCTTTGGTGAGAAGCTTAACTACAAAATAAATAATCAAAAACACTACAACAGATATAAAAAAGAAATAATTTGTTAATGCCATTATGGCTACCATTATGGCAAACCAACCTTTTTTATCGTTTTTTACATTCATATCTAACGCTAATAATAGGAATGGAAAAAGTGCTGTTACATCCAGAAAATGATTATAATTCATATTCATTAATTGGTAACCAGAAAAAGCATAAAGCATAGAAGATATAATAGCCCATTTAGATTCTTTTATGTACTGATGAGCATAACAATATGCTCCTGTACCTGCAACAGCAAATTTTAAAGAAAATAAAAGAGGAACTAAAATAGAATATTCAGCCGATGGAATCAATAATGTTATCCAAAAAAAAGGGCTTCCTAGGACATAAAAGCTTAATGCACCGATAAAACTTGCTCCAAGTTCAAAATTGTCTAACCACAAGATATTTCCAGTCTTTATCGACTCAGCAGCAAGCATATTGAAAGGAATTTGTTGATAATTAAAATCAGTACCTAAATAAAATGTACCATCCCCCATAAAAAAGCCCACAGCGACGATTATCATTCCTAAAAGAAAGTTCAAAGTGAATGCTGTGGCTATACCATATTTTCTTTTTTTAATCATATCCAAATTCCTCTGCAAGCGGTTATATAATTATTTATTCGCCTAAATTACAATAATATAGTGAAAATAAAATCATATAATTTCAAATGTATGACTGATTTATTATTTAAATAATAAGGCGATAAAACACAAAAATCAACAATAGTCATTCCTTATAATATTATCACAGTATCTTGATAAAAGCAATAAATTAGGAATACTTAGCTCTTATTATCGGAATATATTTTTAAATTTGTAAATTAAAAAAATATTATTATCTCAATTTAAAAATGAAAATATTTATCAAATTAGCAAACAAAATAGAATTTTGTTATGGACCATATATACTTTCATCACATTATACATAAAAAAATAACTTTGATAAAAGCAAAAAATATACTAAAAGATATATATCAAAACAAAAAAAGAGATACAAAAATGTATCTCTTTCAAGTGGCTCCCCAAGTTGGAC
>JAHHTS010000247.1 GCA_020024475.1 Oscillospiraceae bacterium | reverse complement strand
CAGGCAAGGGAATATCTGACGGAAAATGGGAGATTTGCAGGACAGGATTTGATTGCCGGTTTTATGGATCTGCCGTTTAGTATGAACCGATATAGTTATTGTTTTAATGCACCAATGATACTGGTGGATTTGGATGGGCAAAAACCTGTATCAAATATTACACCAACGGAAGAAGGTTGTAAACATGGCTGGTTTGCAGATGCTTTTTATACTAATATTGAGGGGCCAAATGCTAAATTAAATCCTGTAGAATGGGAGAATGGAAATAAAGGGCAAGACATCGGGGCGGAATTAGTAGATATTTCTGGTGGATTAGTAAAGATAGGATATAAAGATGAAGAGGGTATCTTAAGAGGAAAGTATTCTTTGGACTGTGTTCATGGAAATATATATGCAGGAGCATCAACAAACTATATTGGATTAAAAGCTCAAGGAAGCTGTGTAACAATAGAAGGAAAAGTTCGAGTTATTCAAATTGGTAATAAAAGAATAAGTATAGGAGCGGGGGTGGATATTTTATCAGTGGGTGGAAAACTAGGATTTGATCAACAAGATCATAAATTTGAAGTTGGATTGTCATTAGGTGTAGGAGCGAGTTTAAGTATTAGTTGGGAGGATACGGGATGTAATGATTAATATAGTATGTTTTTAAAGTGATAAGAGTAATAACGTTTTATAAAGAGAGGAAAATAATGTATAAGCTGATTAGAGATGAAAAAAAAGAAGGAAGAAAATATGTATACACCTATTATTCGCCTCAATTTCCAGAACTTATTGGTTATACTAATTTTCGTGTTTCAAAAGAAAAATATAATTGGAAAATAGTCTCAAAAGATGTGTGGGAATGGAAGCAATCCAATAGAAATTATGTATTGCTAAATTATATTCCAATATTAAATGCTATTAAAACATTTTTTTTAGGAGTAAGATATGTAATTTATAAAAATGGAGTAGCAGTAGGGACGGCTTGTTTTAATGGTATTGGAAATAAAAATAATAGAAATTATTTTATTGTTTGTGGAGATAAGTATTTGTGTAGAGAAGGAAACACGAAGGTATTGCGACCTTTAAAAAAATATGAATGGGCAATAGAAAATGAGAAAGAAGAGATAATTGCGCAAATTAGAAAAGAATATGAAACACCAATTTATGATATTGATTTGATAAAAGAAGAAGTACCCATTGAAGCAATCATGCTTTCTGTTATGCATATAGATATGGATGTTTTTTCACGAGAAGGAAGACCAACAGTTACAAGTGGATAGAAAAAGGAGAATAATAATATGCAGAATAAATTAGAAAAACTAGGAAGCCTGTTTTTATTAGTTGAAATTGCAGTATCTATAGTAATAAATTATTCTAAAGGGAAACAAAGTATTCTTGATGATATAATATTTGGGATATGCTTGTGTGCAATAAGTTGCATTTTTTTTGCAATTATACTAAAAGTAATACATAAACATTTAAAAAAACAGATGCTAAAAAAAGTAGAAACAATAGTATTAATTTTTTTATTCATAGTGTCAATTATTTTAGAAATAGAAATTTTAATATTTCCAACAGGAAGTTCTATAATGATTGATCAGTTTATGATTATAGGAGTTTATAACGGAATTCTTTTTCGAAAAAGCAATAGTTAATTATAAAATTAAAACATTTTTAACAACAGGAGTTATATCGGAGAAATTTGAAAACAGCCAAGGTACCAGTATAACGGACTGGGAAGCCCGCTGAGGATTGAAGACAGTGCCGGAAACCTCAGGGAGAGTTACGGATACGGAGCTTTTGGGGAATACTTGTATCAGAACCAGGGGAAGATACAGCCGTTTGGCTATACGGGATACCAAAGGGA
>JAHHTS010000246.1 GCA_020024475.1 Oscillospiraceae bacterium | reverse complement strand
ACAACCAGATAAAACAATTAAAATTACCAAAGTAAACAACAATATTATTTTTTTCATGCTTTTCTCCTAGAAATTATGCCTAGGCTTAAATATAAAAAACTAAGCATAATTCAACAAATATATAATTTTTATGCTATATCAATAATAAATTTTATATTTGTAAATTGTGTTATCTATATATAATTTCATCAGATTGTATCTCAATAAAATTTGGATTGTTATTCCAATAATCTGCTTTTTTAATTAACTTTATATCGTCAATAAACCTTTCAGCTTCAAATTTTGTAGTCTTATCTGGCGCTGTATCCATATACGTAACTGTCTTTTGTCCAGTTATTACAAGAAACCATTCTCCTATCTCTCCATATATGCCTATAAAATTATCATCATTATACATATCTATTTTTTTGAGTTCTAAGGAATTTAGATTCAATGACCACTTTTCGTTTTCATCATTACTAGACATAGAAAAGAATAAATGATTATCGTATATATCTGCAACTAATGATATTTTCTCATACTTCTTATCAAACAAATCATTATATACTTTAGATTTTCCATTCAGTAAATCTATTATTTCAAGTGTATAATCTGTGTTGTTAAAAATATAAAGAATATTATTATATATTTTAACTGTGCAAAAACCTGATAATTCTTTTACTAAGGTGATATTCTTAGTATAATGATTGAATTTAATAATATCACTAACAATTTTATTTTGCTCATTATAGTACTTCCTATTTATCACAATGTTATCTTCTGAAGTACCTCTTATTTCAACGTAACAACGTTTATCAAACTGGTGAATTATTTTTACTTCAAGTGTTTTGCTGTTTAATGAAATTATTTTTGCAATTCCATCAATTGCTTTTCCTTCCTTATCAAAAGAGTACTCCATTACAGTAAAATAAATATTTTCTCCATCTGATACAACAACCCCTCCTTCTGTCATAATTATATTTGGGTCTAAATATACCTTTTTAATTTCGCCACCAGTAAGGTTTCTTTGTTCGATTATTGTTCTTTTATTTTCATCTGTAGTGTTTTGTTGAGCTGAACCTCTTTTAAATATGTATATATTCTCATCAGTGATTCCTATACATGCACCCTCGCTAATATTATCAATATAACTTGTAGTGTCAGGACTATCTGGGTTTACTCCTAAGTCAGCAGAAAGATACATTCTTTTGTTCAGATTAACATCAGTATATAGAATATTTCCTTCTCTTGTACTATGCTCTAAAATCTCATAAAAACCATCATCAGTAATTGCATATTTAGATGAATACAGTCCTAATGGAGAAGTTATATTAAATAATTTGTTTGTCGATGTATTTGAATTTATTTGTCCTAACATTGTGTTTTTCTCACTATTTTTATTATTTGCCACAAATACAACAAACAAAGAAGTAAAAACTAAAAATATAAAAACTATACTAACTGTTTTTTTCATATCTAAATACCCTCAAACAAATACATTGTACTACCATACGAATTCCATACAGCATACTTTGATGTGCCTCCATTGTTGTGATTGGTCACCATTTATATATTTCCACGAAGAAACTTTTGTACCTGGTTGTGCTATACCACTAGTATATTGGTTCAAAACGGTTGATTTATTATTATCAAAAGAATATATCCATGCGTGATCTGCATCACCTTCTCTATTTAGCCACTCGCTTATATATCCTGGTGTTGTTCCAGTTTTCATTATCTCATTCCACTCTGATTTTTCAATTTTTCCTGATAAAGCATTTACTTGTGTTGATAATATTACAGCTGTGCACATGCAAAATGTTAGTGATAAAAAACTTTAATTATTTTTTCATTTTTTCTCATTTTAATTTTTAATATCAAATTTGTAGTCAATATTATTTAAAAT
>JAHHTS010000245.1 GCA_020024475.1 Oscillospiraceae bacterium | reverse complement strand
ATACTGGTATAATAAACCTATATTTATAATTAGATGATAAAAATGTTAAATATTAAATTTAAGGGGGGAATTTAATGGCGATTGCAAAGGAAAAAAAGAAAAAAAAGTTTAGTTTTTTAAATACAATCGAAACAGTAGGTAATAAACTACCACATCCAGCAACTATCTTTATAATTCTTTGTGTTGGTATAGTAATTTTATCGCATATATTATCTCAAATAGGAGTATCAATTACTTATACAGGAATGGATAGAGCCGATGGTAATACAATAAAAGATATGACAGTTAGTGTACAAAGTTTATTAACGCCAGAAGGGATAAAATATATTTTTACATCGCTGATAACTAATTTTACAGGGTTTGCAGCTTTAGGAACTGTTTTAGTTGCTATGTTAGGAGTAGGTGTTGCTGAAGGGACTGGATTTATAGGAACTGCGTTAAGAAAGATAGTATTAAATACACCTAAAAGTTTAATAACAGTTGTTGTTGTTTTTGCAGGGGTAATGTCAAGTATAGCATCAGATGCAGGTTACGTTATATTAATTCCTTTAGGAGCAGTAGTATTTTTAAGTTTTGGTAGACATCCATTAGCTGGTATAGCGGCGGCTTTTGCTGGAGTTTCTGGAGGATTTAGTGCTAATTTATTTCCAGGTTCTACTGATGCTTTATTATCAGGTATGACTACTGAAGGAGCTAGAATGATTGATGCTACAGCAACTGTATCTGTAACATCTAATTGGTTTTTCCTTATAGCATCTACGTTTTTAATAACAGTTATAGGAACTGTAATAACAGAAAAAATTGTAGAGCCTAGACTTGGAAAATATAAAGGTGCTATAGATGGATTTGAAGAGGATGCATTAAATCCTTTAGATAAAAGGGAAAAAAGAGGACTTAAATTTGCTGGATTATTCTTTTTAGTTGGAGTTATACTTATAGGATTTTTAACAATACCAGCTAATGCTCCACTTAGGAATGCAGAAACTGGAGCACTTTTAAAGTCTCCATTTATGGATAGTATAGTAGTTACAATAGCATTACTATTCTTTTTAGCAGGAGTTGGATATGGTATTGGAGCTGGAACTATAAGAAATGATAAAGATATAGTAGCACAAATGTCAAAAACTATGTCTACAATGGGTGGATATTTGGTATTAGTATTTTTTGCATCACAGTTTGTAGCTTATTTTGCTAAAACTAATTTAGGAACTGTAATTGCAGTTAAAGGTGCAAACTTTTTAGAGACTACTGGAATTAGTGGTATACCATTATTAATAGGTTTTGTGCTTGTTACTGCATTTATAAATTTATTCATGGGTTCAGCCTCTGCAAAATGGGCAATAATGGCACCTGTATTTGTACCGATGCTTATGCAAATGTCAATCAGTCCAGAGGTTACTCAAATGGCTTATAGAATTGGTGATTCAACTACAAATATAATATCGCCACTTATGACATATTTTGCCCTTATTGTATCTTTTGCAGAAAAGTATGATAAGGAGTCAGGCGTTGGAACAATGATTTCAACTATGATACCATACTCAATGGCATTATTAGCAGGATGGTCAATTCTTTTAATAGTTTGGATTATGTTTAAGCTTCCATTTGGCATAGCATAAAATGAATATATAATTGCTACTAAGACCACATAAAGTATAAGTACTTTATGTGGTCTTTTTATAGAGCTAAAAATATTAATAAAATATAAAAAATATGTTGACATAAATAAATCGGAGTGTTAAACTAAAAAAGTCACTTGGGATAATATAATTTTTTAAACAACTTAAAAATAAATAAAAAAGTTATTGACAAAGATTAAGTAAAGTGATAAGATAAAGAAGTCGCCTGAGGGTGATAGGAAAAAGAAAAATAATGGTCTTTGAAAATTAAACA
>JAHHTS010000244.1 GCA_020024475.1 Oscillospiraceae bacterium | reverse complement strand
ACAAAATATCCATTTTATAACACGAGAGTCAAGATGATTTGCGGAAATTAGGATTATCTTATTCAAATATGATTTTTAAAATCGAAAAAATAAGTTTTTAATATTAGATAAATATTTCCATGTTAGTTTACACTCACCTTTTATAGGAATAAAACACATCTCAATATTACCAATATCATTAATATATCCCATATACCGAACTTCTGTATATGTTCTTTTATCTATTGGGAAATTAGCTTTTTTTATAGGTATATTTTTATATCTAAATCCTTTCAGTTCATTTGAAAGACGTATAATACTGTTTTTGTCCTCATTGAACGACGGAAGAATAATAATATTGTTGTAACCTATGGAATCTTGCAGTTGTTTTAAAAGTGTCAAATCTTCATAAACACATGTTTCGCACATATATTGTGAGTAACGATAGAATAAAACATTACGTTCTTCGACTATTTCTTTTACGTCATTTGCAAAATTAATTTCAAAACCGTTTATATGCTGGTCTAAGATTTTTTTATAATGTTCTGATAATTCGTATAATTGTTTATCGAGTCTTTGTTTTTCAAAAGTTTCTGATATATATAAACTAAATATAAATAAGAAACAAATAAAACATATAATTTTATTTTTTGTATTCATAATAAATTACAGCCCCATTAAAATTTTCTTCATTATTTTGATATTTTAGATGATATAATTGGGAGTGTTGATTTGGAGGCAAATAAAACCATACACCATTTGAGTCATAACCTCCAAACTGGAATCCTAACATTTGTAAATTCACTCCATTTGAAAATATATCTTCATTCAATGAGTCATATTTAAAAAGTTGTTGTTGGGTTTTGTCATAAAAAAAAGAGTATAGTTTAATATCTTTCTCCATCTGAAAGAATATGAAGTCGTTCACATCCATATATGTTTGCATGTTAAAGTATTTGTTCCTTTTTATCAATTTCACAAGATCTAAAGGATTATTATCTACATCCAAGTCACGTATATCATCTTTAGTCATCATTTCCTTAGAGCGAATTACCATATATGGATACAGCTTATGCTTGTTGATACAGAAAACAGTATCCATGAATAAATGGGTAATCATTGGTATATCTGAATGTCTTGATGAAAAGACCCCGTCTTTGTTTGCCAATGCAAAATTCCATCCTTTGTTATGATATTCAGGAGATAGTATAAAATCTTTGTCTTCACCTTTTATTGAAGTTCTATATATCAAGTCCTTTCCTCTTCTTTGAGGACAATCAAGATATAACTTGTCGGAATAATATAATAAATGGTTTGAAATCTGTGGTATAGAAATAGAATTTATATAATTACCGGTGGTATAATCATATTTAAGTATTCTGCGTGCTTGTCTATCCAGTACAAAAATATGATTCCTGTATTTGTCTATGGAGAACTCGAAAGGTGATATATATCCTCCTTTACCTACACCTTTTCCACCTATAATACGGATGAATTTTCCGGTCTTGTCAAACATGAAAACTGTTTTTGCTATATTTCTGTCCAATACAAAGATATTTCCATCTACTATAGATACTTGAGAAATATCTCCAAGTAAAGCCTCTGAACAGGAATCAAGTAATATGATTTTCCCTTTTTCAAATAATTGTGAAACATTCAGTTTTCCTTTGTTCTGTGCTTTGTCCAAATCCAGAACTAAAGTGGTCTTATTGATAACAGATTCTGAATTTATACATGAACAATAAAATATTATAGACCAAGTGACAACTATTGTAAAAATATATTTATGCATAGGTAATATAGAATTTGACTTTTAGTTTTTTTTATATACACTTTATTACTGAAAATGGTGTTCTAACATATTCTATTTTTGTTCTGATCAATAGTTCGTTAAAAATTCGCCAAACCTAAGCGGCTCTGGCAGTAAATAAAATGAGTTCTTTGAAAAGTTTGTCAATTA
>JAHHTS010000243.1 GCA_020024475.1 Oscillospiraceae bacterium | reverse complement strand
GAGCAAGGAGATCCTAATTTGCCACCGGACTTCAAGTTCCCTATGGGCGCTATGACTGTCCACACAAACAGTAACTCGTAGACAGTACAGAAAGGAACGTAAATAAGGAATATTATTATGGGATATACATCAAAAATAACACCTATCAAAAATACGGATATATCAAAATATCCATATGATGTACAGCAAACAATTACAATTTATGATGTACAAACACAGCTATTTTAATGTTATTACAAACAATCCACAATGATTTTATTACTATTTGGCTCGATAAAAAATATGAAAACAATATATGTATATTAGTAGATATACTGCCTATTATACAAAAAGTTAAAAATGAACTAATAACAAATAAAAGTGAGATTGAATCTAAATAATAAGCAATTTACAATAATAAGGAGAAAGTTATTGTAAAACTGGAGAGAGTACAAGAACTTGTAAGTAGCTGATTTTTAGCAAAAGTATACTATTTGAAGTAGGAACGAAACATAAAGTTTATAGTTTTTTATGAGTTTTCAGTAAAGGGAAGAAAAATCGTAATAATAGCTGTTAAACATTTAAATTGAGAAAGAAATCCTTTAAAAAAAGGACTTTTGCATCACATACACACATTAATATGCGAGGGAAAATTATGGGAACATGTTATAATCACGTTAAAGAATACGACAGAATTCAAATAGAAGCATTATGGAACGCTGGTATGTCAATTACAGAGATTGCATTACAGTTAGGATTTTCGTATCCTACGATCTGGAGAGAAATTAATGTGAGAGGAACATATACGCATCGTAATACAGACTGGACAGAATCAAAGAAATATAGTTCTGACTTGGCCCAAGAAAAATGTGACAAAAATAAAAAAATGCATGGTAAAGAATTAAAGATTGGGAATGATTTAGAATTTATATCATATTTTGAAAAGATGGTTTTAGACAAGAAATACTCTCCAGAAGCAATTCTTACTGATATTAAAGAGAAAAAACTACATTTTAAAACGGATGTATGCTTGTCTACGCTATACAATTATATTCGTAATGGAATCTTTCTTAATTTAACAATGGAGAATCTTCCAATGCCACGTTTTCGAAAGAAAAAGGGCAGAGTGCTTAGAAAACAAAAAAAAGCTAGCGTAGGAACAAGTATTGAACAACGTTCGGTGGCTGTAAATAATAGAGAAGAGTTTGGCCATTGGGAAATGGATAGTGTCGTAGGTCCTAGAGGTAAATCCAAAAAGTGTTTTCTTGTTTTGACCGAAAGAAAATCATTAAAAGAAATAATTGAGCTGTTAAATAATCATTCCTCAACTGAGGTTGTTCGTGCTTTAGATCGGTTGGAACGAGAAATGGGAGAAAAGAAATTTAGAGATGTATTTAAATCTATAACCGTAGATAATGGAACAGAATTTTCGGATTTCATAGGACTACAGAGATCCCGCAGAAACAAGAAGTCACGAACAAAGGTATATTACTGTCATGCATACTGTAGCTGGGAACGCGGAAGCAATGAAAATCAAAATAAGATGATACGAAGATTTTATCCTAAAGGTGTTAATTTCGATCATATTACAAGAAAGCAAACAAAGGAGCTAGAATCTTGGATGAACCATTATCCACGCCCAAATTTTGGCGGAAAGACAGCTCAAGTTATGTATGAACAACTTCAAAGACAAGAACACCTCCAGGAGCCAATATTTGTATAATTAAAAAAAAAGAATAGAATTTTTAGACTTACTCCGGTAAGTCTTGTTGGCATATCTTTTATTTTTCCGTTTAAAAATTTCTATTAAAACGTATTTCTTTAACCATTGGATTTTATGGTTTTTTGCAGTACAAAAAGGTGGAAATAAAAAAATAAATTTTTTTATTCACTAAGTATTGACATTTACGAATTGTTGATTCTTTTTAATTTTGTCTAGACAGTAACACTTTAATGTGATAAAC
>JAHHTS010000242.1 GCA_020024475.1 Oscillospiraceae bacterium | reverse complement strand
CCAATCGTCCTTTGTCACTGCTGATTTTGTGTTCTACAATATTTTTCCTTATTTCTCTTCTTTTATCATGAAATATAGACAAATTTCGCAAATTTTTCTGATGTATTCAAGAAAATCATAACATATTTATTAAAAATGATTTTTTAGAATGTTGATAACTTCTCGTACATATCTAGGGCCATCCGTGTAACCTAGCAAGATAGGTATCACCAAGTGTTAAAAACAAAAAAGGTGTGAAACTCATTGAGTTTCACACCTTTTCCTATTGATGTTTATCGTTGTTTATCGATACTTACTTTACTTCCTCAAAGATAATCAGTATTGATTATCAATACATTACATGCAATGTGGTACAGATATGGTTATTGAGATTAATCCTGTATCTCATCGCTTTGCTACCATTTTGACCTTAAAAATCAGTTTAAACATACTAAATTCTACTTTAGAAAGGGATAGGTCTATTGATTGCCACGTTCTATCCTTAAATCGAACTAAGATTGATGGTATAAGAGTTATATGGACTGTTCCATAAATTCCTAAATTCAGGAAAATATAAAAAAGACTTATTCTATACTTCAATTAGAGATATCTCCAACATTTTGTACAAAAGTAACTTTGAGGTGATATTCATATAGAGAAATAATGCATGACATAGCTTAATTTATGGCCTAAATTGTATCTGTGGTAAATATTGGTGATACCCCCTTAAAATGTTTTAAATAGTCATTTTTTGTTTATTTTCTTCTTTTTCTATTATTTTACATACTTTATCTACCTCTCTTAGTGAAGGCATAATTTCAGGGTCTATCCATGCAAGAAAATTACTGATTTTTACATACATATTCTTCACATATGAGAAATCACATTTCCTATTTACAAAACATATAGGCTCATTATGGTTGATGCGGTTACGCAGTTCACGAACTTGTACTATAATATCATTAATCTCCTTGCGTCCAAATCCGGAAGGCAGTTTCTTGAAAATCCTACATGGTACACCAGACAAAAGTGCATAGTGGTGCGTTTCATAAAAACTGTTCCAAAAGCCTAAAGTCTGTTCGGCAATTACTCTACCAGTCGTAACCCTGACTCCCCGATCGGCAATCTTCTTTTCTGCCTTCAGAACCTCTTTCAATATATAGTCATTAGTAACTTTTTTCTTTGTCCGCTTGTTCGTATATGTTAGAGAAGGAGCAATCATGAATCCGGTCTTCTGGTTGATAATCCAGTTGCCATCGGAGAAATGCTGTGCCAGTGCATAATGCAACTGGTTACGCAATATAACTTCAAATGAAGACAGTAACGGATGAAATGCCTGTGCTATCTTCATGTTGGCAAAATAGAGCATAACCGCCTTGTTCTTGTTGCGGTTGGTCGCCTTGTAATATTTAGCGACTCTCGAATTGGAATATAATCTGACTACTTTTTTATATTTCATATTTGCATATTCAAATAAAATCCGTATCTTTGTATCGTAATGCTTGGTAAAGCCTCTGTTATCAAAACACGTAACCAAGTCAAGGATATACCCGTTCATCAAGAACGGGTTTTTTCGTTTATAATGTTTTACTATACAAAAATAGCGAAAAAAGAAGGTTATTAAAATATTTCAAGCCATTATACTGTTATAAGAGTATAAAATCTCTTTTAGGGGCCATCAACATTTATATAGTAGATGTTATTTATTGATATATTGGTTAACAGTTATTTAAAAAAACATTGGCAATGCCAAATATACGCTAATTTTATTCCGCCAACGGATTCTGTAACAAACATAAATCCCAAAGATATCATATAACTACCGGTTTTCTTCTCTGAAAATGAAATAGTCTTAAAGACAAGACTATTCATTTCCTCATTCTTTGTGTTAGCATCGATGTTAAATAGTATTAACGAGGCTGAGAACCATATTGAGAATGATGTTGATATCAACATTCTCAATTGCACCATACAGATATTATCATATACTTTTGCAGAAACAATAAACATACATAGTTATGA
>JAHHTS010000241.1 GCA_020024475.1 Oscillospiraceae bacterium | reverse complement strand
CCTGCAAAAGAAAACATTCTATTTTACTCCCTGAAATGTTAAAACCATCTGCGGTACTCTTTTAATTCAAAATTAAATATTATTCAACACATCAGGAGATTTCTGATGTTGTAAAATTGTTGTAATCACACCTGCAAAAACGATAAGTTTCCGTTTAAGATAAATCTACGGCAAACAGACGCAATAACAGGGCTATAGCCAATGATAAAACTATAGCCAAGAAATATTGCAATATGATTTTTATTGTCTTTTTCATAATTATAAGTTACAGTAACTTATCCATGTAAATTAAGGACAAGTGCTGCTTGGTGAAGATTGAACTATTTTTTGATAAAACGCCCATATTTGTGGATTAAGAGCAGGATTTCCGACTCCAACAACATGATTTGATGAATCCAGTAAAAATGTTTTATACTTTGGATTGAATGAAAAATCATTTATCCTTCCCATTTTTCCTGATTTATCATAAAAAATCGGAGTACCAAACTTATTTATTCGCTGACTTATTTCTATCGGTACATAATGCTTGGCAAATACGACAAAAACGATGGAAATATCAGCGTTTAAACTGTCTATCTGCCTTTGCAAACGTCCCCAATCATAAAATTTTAACTGACATTCGCTGCATCCGTTTGTATCTACGTAATGAAAAATTTTATATTTATGCTCATTCAAAAGATAAGCGGATGTGTCTTTTCCATATATTTTACACTGTAAACTATCAGAGAATACAATTTTTTTTCCCATCCAATGAGTGATTGCCTGCTTTATTTCCCGTCTTTGAAAATCACAGCCAAATACCAAAAACATACAAATAATCAAATATTGTATCTTCATATAATTTAAATCACAGAATTACAAACTAATTTAGACATCAAGATATGTGTTAATTTAATTGAAATATTTTTTCTATTGGACAACTTATCAATTTATAAACATTTATGTAGGTAGTAGAAATGTTACCAAATGAAAGCTTTTTTCAGGAGAAAAAGCCATTGCATAAATCATTTGATTTTTTTCGTCCACACTAATTGCATGAGTCATACAATCCAAGCCATATGTTTTCATCCACCTTCCTTGCCAATCATACACGACCAGTTTATCAGGAAATGATAAATTCCGGTTACCGGCATCATGAATCAGAGCATAGATAGCATTGTCCGTAACATAAATATTTTCAAATCCGCACTGGGTATTTTCCGCAAATAAAATATTTCCGGCTTTATCCTTTTCAAAAACCGGTCTATAATAGACTTCCCGTTTTATTAACGGGATAGAATCCGGAAGTTGCTCCAAATCAAAAATTTCCAATATTCCGCCAATATAACTACCAAAAACAAATTTGGAGCCATCGGGTTTCACTCGGATTTCATCGCCATATTGATAAATTTCTGATATATCCTGCAGATTAATATCCTGCATAAAAGGATACCCTTCCAAAGTCTTAATGACTTGAAAATTTGAATCCAATACAATAAACCGCTTATTCTGTCGGAAAATGTTGCCAGTTCCCATACAGACAAAATAGGAGCCACATTTTACAACATCCTGCACAAAATTCATCCTAAAAATAGAATCCCGTACAGGTAGCTGATATTCTACAAATGAATATGATGAATCATTATATTCTATCATCTTTTTGTAATTAGGATCATATACCATAAAACATCCCTCATCCGGAAAATAATGTACATTAGATGAAAGAGCATTCACTTCTCCCGGTCCACGACCTTTGGGCGCCCATGTTTTCACCACTCTTTTTTCTCCGACATGGAATCCCCATATACAGGAATCTCTATGTATTTGGTCTTCGATAAAAACGACACTGTCTATAAGAAACATACTCATTGCTGAACCAAATACCTCTTCAGTATGAATTACATGGTGCCTTAATGTATCAGAAACCTCAAACGGCGGTTCACAAACGACGACCTTTTCTGTATTTTCTTTACAGGCTACACAAATAAAAAAAATCAATAATGTATATGTGTGTTTCATTGTAGTAA
>JAHHTS010000240.1 GCA_020024475.1 Oscillospiraceae bacterium | reverse complement strand
GAATTTTTGATTTTTTCATGCATTTATTATGCGCAAAAAAGCAGATTCACACAAGCGAATCTGCTTTTTTTTTCGGAAAGTATCAAAATTTATTTTGATACAGCCCCAGCCCCTTATTCCTTATTTACTCAGTCTAAGCTACCATACTTATTGGCTTAATTGTTTTATTATAAACCTTTTTCATAAATACAGTAGAAAGTATTACTGCTATTATTTCTGATACAGGAAACGCAAACCATACTGCATTTACTCCAAAAGCTTGACCAAATATAAATGCTAGTGGTAATATTGCAATTAATTGTCTAACTACTGAAATTACTAGACTTAATATTCCACTCTCTAAAGCCTGGAATACTGAACTTGCTATAACACAAAATCCTGCAAAAATAAAGTTTATACTTATTATTCTTAAAGCTGGTACCCCAATATTTAACATATCTTCTGAAGCGTTAAAAAGGTATAATAATTGTTTTGGGAAAGCTTGAAATACTAGAAATCCTACTAACATAATCCCCATTGCATAAAGAGTACTAAGCTTTATTGTTTTTGTAACTCGCTCTTCATTTTTAGCTCCATAATTATATGCAACTATTGGCACCATACCATTATTAAGACCAAATACAGGCATAAATACAAAGCTTTGAAGTTTAAAGTATACACCAAATACTGCTGTCGCTGTTGGAGTAAATCCTATTAATATTTTGTTTAATCCAAAGGTCATAACTGAGCCTATAGATTGCATTACTATAGATGGTATTCCTACAGCATAAATTCTTTTTACAATTTTAACATCAAGTTTGAATGTTTTTTTATTTAATTTAATTTCATGGTTCTTCTTTAAGTTAAAATAAAGTGCTAAAAACATGGCAATAATTTGTCCTATTATAGTTGCAATTGCTGCCCCTGCAACTCCCATTTTAGGTATCCCAAATAAACCAAATATAAGTATTGGGTCCAAAATTATATTTATAATTGCCCCAGTTCCTTGAGTTATCATTGTATAAAAAGTTTTTCCAGTTGATTGTAGCAATCTTTCAAATATTACTTGTCCAAATAAGCCAATAGAACAAATTGTACAAATATATATATATTGACTTCCATGAGTTATTATTTCAGCATTACTAGTTTGTGATTTAAAGAATAATCCAGTTAAAAATATTCCTATAAGTGCAAAAGCTATGTAACTTAAAAATGAAAGAATTATTCCATTACTAGCGGCTTTATTAGCACTTTCAAAGTCTCTTTGTCCTAAACTTTTAGACAAAACAGCATTTACCCCTACTCCTGTTCCAACTCCTACTGCAATCATTAAAGATTGAAGTGGAAAAGCTAAAGAAACTGCTGTTAAAGCATTCTCGCTTATTTGAGCCACGAACATACTATCTACAACATTATAAAGTGCTTGAACAAGCATTGATATAATCATAGGCAATGACATTGTAATAAGTAGCTTATTTACTGTCATAGTTCCCATTTTATTTTCTTTTATATTTTCTGTACTTCTTGTCATACTTTATCCCCCTTTTTATAAAATTTATTACATACTTAGATATTTTAACATATTTATTATATTATCTGTAAGTTTTTTCGTTCGACTTTTATTTATTTTTTTCAACAAAAAAGACTATTTAAAATATTTTAAATAGTCCTAAAATCCTCTAATTTCATTATTTCTAAACTTTTATTTTATGTTAAAAACATTTTTTAAAGCCCTTACCCTTTTTTCTATACTTTCCTTAGCAATACTGCTTGTTTGTATCATATCATATCCATGAACTGTTCCTTTAGCTTGTACAAGTTCTACAGAAACTCCATCTTCTTTCATAGCTTTTGCATATTCTATTCCTTCATCTCTTAATGGGTCAAACTCTGCTACTTCTACATATGCTGGTGAAAGTCCTTTAAAGGATTTTCTCATCATTGGTGCCGCATATTGTATCATTCCATTATCACCATTTCTCAAATATACTTCCCACATCATTTTAATTGTATCAGAGTTAATAATAGGTGTATCAACAAATTCCCTT
>JAHHTS010000239.1 GCA_020024475.1 Oscillospiraceae bacterium | reverse complement strand
CATGTTCACGATTATTTTCAATGCAGTGGTCTAACTTCCGGGGACCATTATATTTGGCACCTCCAGCGTTGCCGCTTTCAGTACCTCCGTGACCTCCTTAAACAATATGAATTAGGACAAGCAAAACCAAAGATATCGAAAGGTATAATGGGGTTATTGAGATGTTTTTTAGCATAAGGCATGGAATTGTAGAAACCTTTTCCTTGAATTCACTGGTGTTCATGGAAAAGTCAACCAAATTATCATCACTTATCCTAGAAACCTTATTATATAATTCTCTGAAAAGTTTCTCTTGTTTCAAATAATACGCATCCAAAAACCAAAACACAATATTTAGAAGCAATGCACAGGCGTATATCCTCCAATCGCTTTCTTTAAACGATAATGCCACGATAGCTGCAATGATAGTAACATTCCAACCTTTTAAGCAAAAGGAATTCGATGCCATTCTTGATATTGCAGACTGTACATAATCCATATGTTTATACTTATTCTCCATATTTGCTATAATTTAAAACTCCTTTACACATTTATATTTTTCCCTTCAATTAGAGCCATTGTCTTATAATCAGGATCTAAAAACCATGGATCGTTCATTTTATTAAGACCGAAATTCTTTTCATCTATAGCTTCTTTAGAAATACAATAAATCGGCTTTCCCAATTCTGTGAAATAATTCAATTCATATTTACACCAAATAGAATTGAGTGATTTTTCCGATACAACAAAAATCATCGCCTTGGATTGTTCCATCCGTTTTTCGAGTATCTTTAATGTGGCCTCGCAGAGCAAATGTCGTTTTAAATAATCAACATCATTAATCCAGTCACAAAATATGTTCTTTCCGTTTTGATTCTCAGCCCGAATTAATTTCTGGACATGGGCGCTGTCTTTACTGCTATGGGATATAAAATAGTCATATTCTTTGATTTTTTGCTCCCTTGAATTTTCTATTCTATACTCAAGTTCATCGGGATTCTGGGGAATTTCATATGTTTCAAATGGGTACACCTCTTCAAGAAATTTTTTTCTCTTTTTATTTTTGGCGTGTATCTGCATATATTTTTGTCGTCTTGCTCTGGGGTGATAATTAAAACTCTGTAAATGATAAAATGCTTCCCAACGCAGCTGTTTATTTAACTCGGTATCATTCAGTTTGAAAAAGAACTGGATTATCTTATCACTATAGTACTTTTTCAACTCTAAAAGTATATATCTTCTATCTTTTTGACTTGTATTTTTCCTTTCATACAAACCTATTAACTGATCTATAAAAGGAGGGGTTACTTGCTGAGTTTTAGACAATGCCTTTTCAATCTTTTGATTTACTCTTTCGATTTTGGGGTTTCTTTTTTTCCAAAGCTTTTCCCTGGATAATATACGACTTTCTTCAGTGTACTTATCACGATGTATTCGCTGATATTCTTTTGACAAAATTCTCCTACACAGAGAGGCGTTCATTAACAGCACCTCAGGTGCTTTCATGTTGTATCTGTTGTTTCCAAATTTTCTTTTAATGTAACGATCCTTGGTTTGATAATAAATATACTTAATTTCAACAGAATGCCACTCATGCGGATAGAATTCCTTCAATAGCGCTATAATATCACTGCATGAGTATGCTTTAGGTAAAAGAGGCTGTATTGTTTTTATTTCGCAATTCCACATAGATAAAATATCACAAATTTCATGATTAAAAATATGTTTTGTGACTCCTGGCATTATCTTTTCTCCTTACTTTGGCATTATAAATCGAGTCATGGAAAAATAGTTACTACACTTACTCAAACTTCGCACCCTTGAAATCATAACTTTTCAAGGAATTTTACAATTCGCCCCTGGATATTGTAATACCGGTATTCCAGGAATGCAATCCAGATTCATAAATATTGAACCAGAGTCTTCTGAGGAATATTACCGATTTCTTGGATTTATCAGCTTAGAAGGACATTTCTGACCTCAGAAATGCCTGAGACTATGTGCGAAGTTTGAGTTATTTTCCAATACCGCGATTAATATGATCAGCGGACGGTACAGCAGCATTTTTCCGTCGTTCAGAGGCTGTACAACCAGATACCTCGAAATACTGTACTCAATATGAATGGCTTCCTATATTT
>JAHHTS010000238.1 GCA_020024475.1 Oscillospiraceae bacterium | reverse complement strand
CTCGCTATTATCACAAAATAGGCATGGGAAAACCAGGTCATATAGTGAGAAATCATATGGTTTTCACCAGACAAGTATGTCTTGCCGGTATTTTTGGGTCTGTCGGATAAATTGAGCATTCTTTTTAAGTGCCCGGAAAATGTTGATTTAGTTAAAACTTTACTTCTCACCATTATATCATACCCTGCTTAATTTACTAATAATTTTTCTTAATGATCTTGCAACCTCCTGTTTTGAAAATGGTTTGAAATTTCCATAAAACATTGCATTTTGACAGTAAAATACATAGCTTTTCGTCATCATACATCCATACGGACTAAACAAAAAATCAGGGATAATCTTTAAGAATTACCCCTGGTAGAAAGTTATAAATAACCCAGTTCAACACTAGCAGATAAATACGTATTTATAATTAATTTCTTATCTTATATACGCAAAATAAAGTCAGTATTTATTATGATTAAATCTATCAGAAATATTTCATGAGAACTGCAAAATAACAGATTTATATTTTATTCTATTTTATTTTATAATTTCTAAAATCTTATTTGTTTTTAAACATACTTATTTAGGTATGAACACCCCACCTAGCTACTTCGTTAACAAAACTCTTATAGTTTATATTAGCTTACCAAATACTATTACACATTTAAAGTATTTATGTGTGTTCTTTCTATTGGCATATTTAAATTCAAATTTTATAAAAAATCTTTACATGAAACTAAGAGATCAATTTTTTTCCATTGTGTTTCTTCGTCTATGCCATTTCCTTCTTCTACTGATGCGAATCCGCATTGTGGTGATAAGGCTATATTGTCTCCTACTATAGATTTAGCTTCAAAATATCTACGCTTAATTTCTTCGTGACTTTCGATAATAGGGTTCTTGGTTGAAATCAAACCAACAACAAATGTAGCATTCGAACCGTTAAGTATACGCCATGGTTCGAATGAGCCTGATCTTTCATCATCATACTCCACAAAATAACCATCATATGGGATTTTACTTATGATTGGAGCAACGGAATCATAGAAACCAGAAAACAAAGGTTGACCTTTGAAGTTACCCTTACAAAAATGAGTAGCAATTGTCATATCTTCAGGACGATTTTCTAAGGATTTTGTAGAAACTTTTTCAAACCAATTTAAAGCCTGATCTTTTGTGTAGCCCAAACTTTCTACTTTTTTTATAAAATTTTCATCAATCATATATGTCCATGATGTGTCATCAATCTGAAGATATCTACAGCCATGATTATACAAATCTTTTATTGCCGTTTGATATGCTGACGCAATATCGTCAATCAATGCATCTATATCATTTCCATAATAAGGTAATTCTTTTATTCCCATTTGTAGATAATTATCTACTAAAATCATATTAGGCCCAGAGATACATTTTTTGGCTATCACTCCTGGATATTTATCTGCTTCATTTCTCAAAAACTCAAAAGCTTCTATTTCTGCATGAGGCTTATCTGGATTATACGAAACTTTTCCTGTTATATATCCAAACTCGATATGATTTATAACTCCATTGCGTTCTTTATCTAGATGCTTTGTTGTAAAACCATCAAATTCTTTAAGCCAATCTAGATGCCACCATCTACGGCGAAACTCTCCATCTGTAACGAATTTAAGCCCATGTTCTACTTCTTTTCTGACCAAATCTGAAATTTCAGTGTCTTCAATCTTACGAAGTTCTGACAAAGTGATTTCTCCAATATTGTATTTTGCTCTTGCATCTCTTATGGCTTTTGTGCGTAAAAAAGAGCCTACAATATCATATTTAATATTTAACATACTCTATTCTCCTAATTCTATAAGGTATTTATATGTTAAATATTATACATTTGATATTTTTAACAGTCAAATATTATTTACATTATTTTAGCTATAACTAAAATCTTTATTAAACAATATTTTAATTATAAATTTTAGTGTATTATATGTTAAAATACATGACTCTCTTATTACTAAAGTCGAGATAATACAGCAAATTGTTATTAAAATTTTTTCCATTTTATATCACTTTTTTACGAATCTTTAAGTGCTGAACTAATTTCAGCATTATCCGCTTTTACAGATTCATTATTTTCATCAATAGTTCCTACATACTCA